>CAJTMU010000001.1:0-22943 GCA_910577365.1 uncultured Oscillospiraceae bacterium
AGTCCAAAAAAGACTATGCCTATACTTGCTTTGATGTTTCGGGCAACACCACAGGCATTGAGTCCAAGCTGATGGAGGCCGCAAACGTTATCTCGGTAAGAGTTATCAAGTAAACCGCCGCTACTGAAAACGCTAAGGAGAAAAAGCATGAGCAGGCTTAATTTTGCTATTGGCAAGCTGATATTATTGTTGTTTGAGGCAGCTGTGGGAGTTGTTCTGCTGATAAATCCCATAGGCTTCGCAACGGTGTTTGTTACTGTTGTGGGAGTACTTCTCGCGGCAGTGGGACTGATGTTTATCCTGCAGTATTTTCGCTCCGAACCGACGGAAGCACAAAAGGGGCAGGGACTGTTAAAGGGCTGCTGCGCTCTTCTGGTGGGGCTGTTCTGCGCGTTGAACACTCAGTGGTTTATCGACGCGTTCCCGCTGCTCACGGTGATACACGGCATTGTTATCCTGTTTACGGGAATTATCCGTTTGCAGTGGACGGCAGATATGCTGCGCCTTAAGCTTAAAAGATGGTATATCGCAGCAGGCGGAGCAGTAATTTCAATTGTTCTCGCGGTGATAATATTTGTTAATCCCTTTGGAGTATCACAGGCTATATGGACGTTTATCGGTATAACGTTCCTGGTTGACGCGCTTGCAGACTTGGCGGTGCTTATATTCTCGGGCAGACGGGAAAAGAAGAGCACAAAGCAGGAGATAGATATCCCCGAGGAAAACACAGACAGCAAAGAAACAGAGTAAACAAAATATATTACCGCCGCGCTTTTCAGCGCGGCGGTTTTGTTATAAGAAAGCGCGTGGCTTTCAAAGCCTTATGTCACCAGATAATAAAACGCCGACTGCGTCTGCTCGTTTATCGAAATGAACAAAACGGAGCTGTCGTTTGAAAAGCAGCGGTAGCTCATTGGAGTGTCGTCAACGATCACAAACGAGTTTTTGTTGCAATCGTAAAACGCAGGAACAACAGCGTAAAGAGGATCGCTGTCCCATACTCCGTAGCCCTTGCCGTTAAAGGTTATTTCCGAGAAATACAGAGCCATAGCCGCCGATTCGAACAGATTCGTTTTTTCGCCGCCATTTATAAAACCCACTCCGTTTCCCGTTGCGCATTCGGGATCCTCCGCGTCGCCGTAGATATCGTATTTATATGTAAAAATATCGTTTGAGCAGCTTATCCCGAACAGATCCCCGAAAAACTCCGCGTCAAACAGCAGCTCTTCCCCGTTTTCGGTAAGAGCGTACACCCCATCGTTGTTTTTGATGTAGGCGATCCCACCGTTGTACGGCATAGTCAGCCGAGCCTTTTCCGAAACGGTTTCTACCTCGCCGCCAGGGATATATTTGCACACCTTGGTATCTAAAATATCAGATTGGATATCCCCGTAAACATCGAAATAAAGAACATCTCCGATAAAGGTAAAATATCCCGTCGTATTCTGGTCAGTGTCGTCAAAAGACATAACGGTAAAATCCTCGCCCGTTCCTATATCTAGACAATGTATCTCATTATGGTTGCCGTTGGTTTCACCGTCAATGTCCGTGTTTGAATACAGGCTTACAATGTATCGATCGTTGAGAGCGCCAAACCACGCGACCAACCCTTCGGGACTTTTGGTGAGCGTCTGATAAGTACCTTTTTGGATATTATATGCTCCTATCTCAGAGCTGTTTTTCTCCGCATCGTGAAAGGTGAAAATAATGTCGCCATTGTTATTAAATCCCCACACGTCATAATAGTTTATACCAGTAACTCGTTGAAAAGATTCGAATATATGCTCACCCAATGTCCAAGAGCCTATCAGACCAGAGCTGACCTCGTAATCTTGCGCGCCAGTTATCATCGCGTCGTTTTGAATGGATATGACTGACTTAAATCTGTCCTCCGCCTCTGCTGGGAGCTTCCGCTCCGCCGAACAGCCCGTCAAAGCAATCAGCATAGCCGCAGATAGTAATAGTGACTTTAGTTTCAAAGTTAGTGCCTCCGTTAATACGTTGTTTTCTAAATTAAATCCCCTCAAATGGGAGGATTTAACGTTGCCTAGTATACTATTCCCCAAGAAGTGCTAGTAAGCTTAGTATAGCTAACGCTATATGTTTTGCTGACGCTTGTAAACCCAGATATTCCCGACGCTGGATCACAAATTCGTATGTTGTTGCCCGACCAGCTGTTGCATACGACCCAATGCCTAATTGAACTGTTAGGGTAATTGCTATTAAACTTATTAGTTGAGTTTGAAACGACAAATATAGCGACAGAATAATTCATGTATGTAGTACCCTTTATTCTGTCAAAATACCCGCTTGCCGTTACTGTTTCACCATTGTATGGATACACAGCATATGTCCATTCTCTGCTCCCATTTTGGTTGTATTGCCATTGATTAAGACCATACATCATATTGTAGTATTTGGGGTCAGCTGTTTCCATTCCGGCGCCTCCGCTAAACCATGGCGTTCCGCTTGTGGTAGTCCGCAAATACTAACTTCCCGCAATCTCTTCCTGCGTTGTAGGCGTTGACGTACAATCCAATATAATGGTTGCAGTTGCCGGACCGCAATAATAGCTGTTTTTCTGCTGCTCCCAATTAACCAAAACGCTATACGAACTAGGATAGCTTACGCGCCTATTAAGCATAGCTTCCTTTTCGGCAAGGATTTTCAGCATTTCTTCGCTGTCCTGCAAATTCAGCGCACGTATTTCATCGTTACTCAAGTCAACATAGCTGTCAAATTCTGCAACCGCAGATGTTTCGCTATCAGCACTAATTGCTATCAGCAAAAGCACTCATTGAAATTGTCATTGCAATTGACATAGATGCCACAATTGCACGCACAATACTTCTCTTCCTCATAAAAACCACTTTCCTTTCTTAGTTCCTCGCCAATACTGCCTTATTTCTCTACAAGGTTATATGCATATTGCATATAACCTTGATCGCCTTTATTATACAATGTTTTTTCCAAATTGTCAAGACTTTTTATATAATTTTCACAAAGGCAAAAAATCTTAACGCTGTTCCTAAAGCGGAGCTTTTGATACTAATTCATATATAAACCCGCCCTATTTTTGATAGAATTACCAAAAAATTTAAAATGCTGATAAAGCATTTGACTTTTTCCAAAATAAGAGTTATAATGTAAAAAGGGGAACAAGTTGCTCCGAAACTATCAAGAAAGAAGGTCGAACACAATGCTTTATAAGGATTTTCAGGACATTAAACTGTCGACTCTTGGGCTGGGCTGTATGCGGCTTCCCGTAAAGAACGGAAACGATGCTGAGATCGACGAGGAACGGACTGCCGAGATGGTGGACTACGCCATCAAAAACGGCATAAACTACTTTGACACGGCATGGGGATATCACGCGGGCATGTCGGAAACGGTAATCGGCAAAATTCTTTCAAAATACCCGCGCGAAAGCTTTTGTCTGGCTTCAAAATTTCCGGGTTACGACCTGTCCAACATGGAAAAGGTTGAGGAAATATTTGAAAAGCAGCTCGAAAAATGCAGAGTGGATTATTTTGATTTCTACCTATTCCATAATGTATGCGAGATGAATATAGAACAATATCTCGATCCCAAGTACGGCATTTTCGACTACCTGATGAAGCAAAAGGAAAATGGCAGAATAAAGCATCTGGGTTTCTCGACGCACGGCAACTTGGATACTATGAAGCGCTTCCTTGAGGCATACGGGGATCATATGGAATTTTGCCAGATACAGCTTAACTACATAGACTGGTCGTTTCAGGACGCAAAGGAAAAGGTATATCTTGTAAAGTCGCGCAAAATACCCGTATGGGTAATGGAACCTATGCGCGGCGGAGAACTGGCGAAAATGTCCGATGGGGAGTTTGCGCGGCTTAAAGCGCTGCGCCCCGAGGAAAGCATACCCGCGTGGGCATTCAGATTTTTACAGTCGCTGCCAGCAGTAAAGCTCACGCTTTCGGGAATGTCAAATTTTGAGCAGCTCAAGGAAAATATTCAGATTTTCTCCGAGGATAAGCCGCTTTCGGACGAGGAAATGGATACAATTCTTGATATAGCGGACAGAAGAACGGCTAAAACGGTTCTTCCCTGCACAGCCTGCCGCTACTGCACTACACACTGCCCACAGGGGCTTGATATTCCATCGCTTATCGCGCTGTATAACGAGCACTGCTTCACGCACGGCGGATTTATCGCTCCAATGGCGTTGATGGCTTTGCCCGATGATAAAAAGCCCTCCGCGTGTATCGGCTGTCACAGCTGCGAGGCGGTCTGCCCGCAGCAGATAAAGATAACTGCCGCCATGACAGATTTCGCGGAGAAGCTTGCGCAGAATTAGAAAGGAGAACAGACAATGAACACTATAACCAAACAGCGCCTTTCGATAAAGGCACAGGTCTTAGCGGCGCTTGCCGCCGTAATCGCAGCGGTTGCAATACCGCAGATACTGCATATTCTCGGGGCTTCAACGGGCTTAGGCTCTTCTTTGGGCGAGATATTCCTGCCCATGCACCTGCCGATAATGCTTGTTGGGCTTATTGCGGGTCCTTTCGCGGGGGCAGCAGCGGGACTTGCCGCTCCGCTGCTCAGCTCACTTATGACATCTATGCCAGCGGCGGGTATACTCCCATTTATCATGATAGAGCTTTGTTTTTACGGACTTGCGGCGGGAGCGCTCAGAGGCGCGAATATCCCTGTCGTTTTAAAGGTGCTAATCACACAGATTGCGGGCAGAGCTGTACGCGCGGGCACAATCTGCCTTGCGGTCTACGCTTTCGGATATGAGAAGATAAGCGCAGCGATTATCTGGACGAGTATTACCGTGGGCCTTATCGGCATAACACTTCAGTTGGTTCTTATACCTCTGATAATGTATAGGCTGGACGGAATCAAGAGTAAATAAAATTCGCTAAACCGAAATAATTATCCCCCTTTACTCAAGGGGGATAAATTTTTGCTATGTAAAGCGATAATGTGTAACTCGGTTTCATGAAGCTTTTACGCGATTTACCGGTTTAAGGTAAACAGCATCAAACTGGTTCTTGTACTCCCCTGCCCACCAGAACAACAAACACTTAAATGGAGCGTCGAACAGCAGCAAAGATACAGCAATATTCTCAACAGTGCGGACAAAATAAGGGTTTTATCCCCAAAATACACCTCCCGTTGTATGATTGAACGAAATCGCCGCTTAGTGTATAACAGCGCATACCTTATCTGATATCTTCGCGGAAACAGCGGCAGAACTTTTTATACCGTCAGTTATGCGGAAAAACTCAAACTGAATATAACACGCCTATAACAAAACCGCCCGCAAAACCGCGGGCGGCAGAAGCATTTTATAACGTCAGCTCAAGTGTACGGTATGCCGTACCGTCCGCAAAGCTGACATTAACTCTGCTTTCGGTGACGTACATTATTTTAAAGCGCTCACCCGCGTTCCCGTGTGAAAGCTCCTTAAGCTCCGCGCAGACGAGCCTTGCGCACTCTCCATTGTCACTTTCCCCTGCAAGATATATTTTCAGCAGATTTCCCTCGCGGTACTGTTCTTCCGCAAAAATCAGCTGTTTTTCCTCATCAGTGAATGAAGTGTATATTATATTTTGCGGCTGTTCCCCGTTTACGATATACAGCGAGAAACCCGCCGCTCCCGCGGAAAGCACCAGAAGCAGCACCGCCGCGCCTGTTTCGAACGCGATATCCGCACCGTGCCGCCCTCTCGCGAGAAAAGCGCCCGCGATAATAAGAGCCGTCACCGCCGCTGCGGCAATCGTCAGACCCGCCGCGACCGCCCCGAACCACGAGTATGGGCTGCTGCTTATCACAACGCCGTCAGCGTAATGATATTTTTCGGTAACGCTGCTGCGCAGAGCGTTCAGCACCGCCGCCGCAGCAAGGGTAAGCACGTCCAGCGCCAGCAGAGCCGCCGCGGGTATCATGGGCTTTCGCAAAACGCGCGGCAGCCTCGCCGCTCTTTTTTTGGTTGAGAAACTCATTTTTCACCTCTTGTGCTTCGACTCAAGGTTTTTTGCCGAAAACCGCCTTGCCGTTGTTCAGAATATAAATATGCTCCGCGTTGCCCGCCGAATAGTCGTTCCCAAGGTTAAAATCCGACCAGTCCGCGCGGGTGATACGCACCTGAACGCTAAGTCCGCCTCCGCTCGGCAGACTGCCCGACCCAAAAGTTATCGCGCATTTGGTGTCGCAGTTATCGCCGCTCGCCTTGGAAAAGCTTCCATTTACGCTGTCGGTAAGTGCTGTATAGCTGTCTCCCGTAAGCGCGGAGTGGTCGCACCAGAAATTAAGGTCGCTGTTTCCGTCCGCGGTAAAGAAATAGTCTATCTCCAGCTTGGAGAGGTCTATCTCCGCTCCCGTGCCGTTGGTTATATCCAGCGTGAACTGAACCGTATTTCCGTTTCCGCTTGCCGACTGCTGATTGAGGGAAACACTCAGCCCGCCCTTTGAGGAGGACGGCTTCTGCTCCGTTTTGCTTGAATCGTCCAAGCCGCTGTTGCTCACTTCGTTTGAGGAGTTGCTCCCCGTATTCTGAGAGCCGTTCGGAATTCCGCTTTCTCCGCTGTTTCCGTTATTTTCCGCCGCAACTCCGGTAAATTTACCGTTCGGCTCCGCGCCGTATATCAGCTTTCCGTTTTCATAAAGCCCCACGCTTTTCGCCCTGACCATCGAGCTGCCGTTGGAACCGACCAGTTCCTTATATGAGGGGTCGTTCTCCGCGCTCCAGCCCTCCGCCGCCATGCGAAACTGAACCTCGCAGCGGTACGCGCTCTGTCCGCCGGGGTAAATATCCGCGCCGCTGAAATCCAGCGAGATATAGTAGATATGGTTTGCCTTGTTCCACTCAAAAATACCCGCATACTTCGCGCCCTGATTGTAGTTAAGCGATACCTTAACGTCCGCAGCGGACTTTCCCGCCGAGTAAAGCTCCGACAAATCGACAAAATACCTTAATTCAAGATTTTCCAAGCTTCTTGCGGGCCATGCCGTGGTGTTGTAAACCACCGCCTTTATTTCGATGAATCCGTTCCCCTGCGCGTTGGTGTTGTATTCAACGTACATCTCCTCGCCCACAGGCTCTATCACGCCGAAATCCTTTATGGTCTGTCCGCCGTACCTGCCGTACAATTTTGCGAGCGCTCCCACAAAGCCCGCGTTATAGTCGCACGCCACCTCGTTCTTGTTGTAATCGCTCACCGAATCCGTATAGCCGTCCGAAGCGTCGGGACCGCCCACAAGCGCCCCGTATAAAGTATGGCGGTGGTAATTCGGCTCGTTCATGTTGTCGCACCACGAGCCATGCGCGGTGCGGTGGTGCGGGTGTTCGGGGGGATTTTCCCCGAAGCCCACAACAAAGCTCCTGCCCGAGCTGCCCAGCGCGTAGTTTATCTGCTTCTCGCAGAACTCAGAATATATTTTTGCCTTATCCGCGGGACAGCCCTTGTAGTCGGCATATACCCCCGCCAGAAAAGCCGCCGTGGTGGAGTATCTCAGCGAGCCCCAGCTGTCCAGCCAAGCCAGCCCCTTCGGGGAATATGTAACGCGCTCCCCGCCCGTGCCGACCGTCCACCAGTCGAGATTTTTCTGTATCTTATCCTTATATTTCTGTTCGCCCGTATGCGTCGCCAGCAGGCATACCGCTCCCGCCCACTTATCGTCCCAGCACATTGTCCACTTGTAGTTTCCGCCCGACTGAGCCTCGTAAGTTTTAGCCTTATCCAGATAGCTCTTATCGCCCGACGCGATATAAATCCACATTCCCGCCCAGCTCAGCTCGTCGTAAAAGCCGCTCCATGAGTTGTAGAAGCCGTTCGCCGCGGTGTAGCCGCTGTCGCTCTTTGTACTCTCCGCGAACTCGTACAGCTGCTTTGCGTGTGTAAGGCATTCCTTGGCGTATTTGCTGTCGATATCCTTGTATACCGCTGCGCAGGAAGCCAGAGCCGCCGCAGCCTCGGCAGTAACCGTAGACCCCGGGCTGTTGCGGTCTACCTTAAAGGACGGACGGTTCATATGCATTACCTCAGCCGCGCCCCACCAACTGTGGTCGGCGTTGCCGTCGCCAACCTGATAATAATACACGTCCTTGCTCGGGTGACATTTTATCAGATAATCGTTTATCCACTTTATGCTTGCGAGTGCGTACTCAAGCTGACCGCTCTTTTCGTAGGCGTCTTTGTCCTCGTAAACGCTCCACGCGAGCATTGCGGCGGTGTACGCCATGGGCAGATTGAATTTCACGTTATCGCCCGCGTCGTAAAGCCCGCCCGTAAGGTCAAGCCCCGCGTCCTCGCCGTCGTTCATTCCCGAATCGCCGCGCCAATTGCAGCGGGCGGTCTTCTCATCAATATCCCCGCTGCGCTGAAGCTCATAGAAAATAAGCGCCTTTTGCAGAGCCTCTCCGTAATTGTAGCTGCCCTTGCCTGCGCTGCCCTCTTTGCCGCCGCCATTTTCCGACAATTTGCTATTGCCGACCGCTCCGCCAGTAGGCTTTGCGGCGCTGTCGGTTTTGTCCAGCTTTTTGTCCGTGCCGTTTTCGGGGCTTACCGCGCTTGTTTGAACGTCGGGCGCTCTTCCCGCGGGAACGGGTACACTCTCCGCGGCGGCGGTTACCGCGCCGACAGGCTTACCCACGCTTTCGCCGATATCGGAGCTTTCGGAAGTTCCCGGCACAGCGGAGTTTTCGGGGTCGTTTGAATCGACTCCGTCCTCCGTATTGGCAGCAATGTCCCAAATCGTTTCGCTTTCCTCGCCCGCCGTTTCCTCCGATACCGCAGAGCCGAAGCTCTCCCCGCTGTTCGGACTTTCCGAAGTATCGGGCATATCCGTACCGCTCACGCCCTCGGCAATAACGCCGACGGGGCTATCCGATATTTCAACGTTGGTGCAGCCCGCCAGCATCGCTCCCGCCAGAATTACCGCCAACAGCCTTTTTCCGAATTTCATGGCAAACCTCCCTGCAAAAGTCAACGTCTCCCAATATCGGGAAGACTTTCGGCCGCGCGGTCAAACCTCATATTCGCCGCGCAGCCCAACACAGTATTTTTCGTTTATCCGCTCCAGCGCGCTTATCGGGTGCTCTCCGCCGCCTTTTTCGGCTTTACAATAAACAAAACCACCGATACCGCGAACACAATAATGCTTACTATCTGAGAAGTAGACAGTCCAAAAATAAATCCACGGTACTCGTCGCCGCGCCAAAATTCCAGAATAAACCGCCCCACAGAGTAGGAGATAAGATAAACGAGAAGCAGGCGGTTTTTCAGCACACCCTTGCATAAAAGTGCCCACAGCGTGAAAAACAGCGCCAGCTCAAAAGCCGCCTCATAAAGCTGCACGGGCACTCTCGGCACTCCATTGACGCTTTCTATAAGGGCGTTTGTGAAAACCACCCCGTGCTCGCTCTCCACGCCGTAGCAGCAGCCGCCCAGAAAACAGCCTATTCTTCCGAAGCAGTGAAACAGCGCCAGCGCGGGAGCGGCACAATCCGTAACAAGACCAATGTCCAACTTCTGCACCTTTGCAGATATCCCGCCCGCAAGCAATCCGCCAAGAAGACCGCCGTAGAACACCGAGCCACCGAAAATCGTGGCAAATTTCATTATAAAATCCTTGAAATCAGCCGCTTCGGTAAGGATATGCCAGTGCGGGATATTCGTAATGCCGAAAAGAATATGCATTCCGAAAAACACGCCGACTGCGCCGAAAAGATATATGTTTATCATGCTGATATCGCTGCCGCCGCGCTTTTTATACCAATGTATGGAAAGCGGACAGGCGGTGAATATTCCCACCAGCGCGCAAAGGGAATAGCTGCTGATAAACCTGTCAAAAATCGTAAAACCGGGAAACATTTTTCCGCTCCTTTATAAAATTAACCCCGCCCTATCTTGGGCAGGGTTTGCGTTAATGTGTACTTTCATATATTCTAAACATTATCCGATGTCAGAATCACCCATTGATACATGAATTGAAACAAATCCGAACCGGTATGCTTGAACATAAGCGCATAATAAATGCTCTATATTATTATATCACATTACGGCTCACTTGTCAATAACGCTCATAACCATGCTGCTTTAAAAATATAAAGGTGATATTTGTTAATTTTAAATAATTTTTTATTGATTCACCTTTGAAGCCACGCTTTTTCTAATTTTTATCAAAAAATGTATGATGCAGCCACCCATTATAATATGTCCTATTCCTGCTATGCCCGAAACAGACGCGTCAAAGCCGCGCTCCAAATTCTGCACAGCTACCTGAAAAATCCCGCGCGCCAAAAACGCCGCTCCCGTTATATTAAGTCCAACTTGGTAAATTATAATAGTGATTTTTGTGCGTTTGTCCGAAAAAGCAAAGGATTTTTCAATAAGCATAAGTATAAGAAAGAAAAACATTCCCAACATAAAATAGTGCGTATGCATTACGGAAAGGCTTGTCTTACCCTCAAAGCCCTGAAATTTTGTAAATTCGCGGAAGAAAACCCCGAACACCATTGCAACAACAGCGTATACCAAAGCAAGATTTGCATATTTTTTTGTCATGAACACACCTCCAAAAAAATCCCGCCCCATAATGGGGCGGTACACGCGTTAAGTAATCAATATTACATACCGCTCGCTGCAATACCCATAGCTGCACAAACCACGCAAAGCGTGCAGGCAACCATAAGAACGCTGAAAGCGGTGGAAACTATACCGAGTATAAAGCCGATCATAGCCAGCGTTTTGGAATCGGTATCCTCTCCCTGCTTAATACGATTTAATGCCAAAGCGCCAAAAACTATACCAGCGATTGCCGCCAGCGGAGCAACATATCCCACATAAGGGATAAACGAGCCAACAATGCCGACAATACCGCAAATAAGCGCTGTAATTGACATATTCTTTGCTGTCATAATTACTAACCTCCCCTTCAGGAAAATAAGATATTAAGAGGTAAGAGAAAAAATGAAAAAATGTTTATCAATAAAAATCGCGATTACTTCTTATTGACACTCTTACATCTTAATCTCTATTATAACATATTATTTTTTCCTTGTCAATATTTGTCGCTTATTAGTACCGCATAAAACAGAGCCTGTTTTTTTGTGAAAAATACATAAACCGCCCGAAATTGTCCAAAAAATGCAATACCCCGTCCTTTCGGACGGGGCAAATACATCTCAAGTCTTGGATCAATAGCCGCCGGCAGCAGCAACAGCACCTGCCATGCAAACCGTGCAAACAGATGCAATAACACCGATAACCATTATAGCAATACCGATGATAAGTCCCGCCATAGCAAGACCCTTGCCATCCTCAACGCCAGTCTGCTTCATCTTGTTAAGGGCAATTGCCGAAAGAATTATACCCACTATCGGGAATATAAAAGCCAGAACAAGACCGAGTATTGACATTGTTTTATTATCCATGTCCAAACCTCCGTAAAAATTTTAATTATTATGTAGCCGTAATACTACTACCATATTATATCATACTTACAAATGGTTGTCAATATTAGTCGCGCCATATTAACGGCAGATTTTTTGGTCTGTTTTTGTGAATATTTCACAAAGGAGCGGCAAAATGAAATATTGCTTTTTAAGACAAGGTGTGTTATAATGTTAACAGCCTATAAAAATCCCCGAAGTCAAGAACCGCGCTTTAATTGAGGATTAAAGCGGCGTTCAAAAAACAGCTGCAGAACGCCAACACCGGAATTTTCCACAAATCGGTGGTAAAGCGCACAAGGCCTTTCTACTGAGGCTAACGGAACACACCGCAGTCGAATGAAGCGGTGCGGAAAATTCTTTCAGATAAGGAGATATTGTGAGGATAATAAATTCAACGCCCGCCGCGGACGGGTTTTATATGCCTGCGGAATTTTCGCCGCATTACGGCTGCATACTTATTTTTCCCGAGCGCTCCGATTCGTGGCAGTATGGTGCATATGCTGCGCGAAAGGCGTTTGCGCGGGTCTGCGAGGCTATCGCCGAAAGCGAGCGAGTGACCGTGTGCGCAAGCGAAAAGCAGTATGAAAACGCCCGCCGCCTGCTCCCGCCGCATATAAGGGTGGTGGAGATGTCCTCAAACGATTCGTGGGCGCGCGATTACGCCCCAACATTCGTAACCGACGGAAGCGAGATACGCGGCATAAACTGGAGCTTCAACGCGTGGGGCGGTTTGGAGGACGGTTTGTATTTCCCGTGGGACAAGGACGACAAAATGGCGCGCAAGCTGTGCGATCTGTATGAAAAGGATATGTACGATATGAGCGGCTTTGTCCTTGAGGGAGGTTCAATTCATGTTGACGGCGAGGGCACCTGTATCACGACAGAGGCGTGCTTGCTGAGTAAGGGGCGCAATCCCGACATGACAAAGGAGCAGATCGAGCGCAAACTGACGGAGTGCCTCAACGTTAAAAAAGTGATATGGCTCAAACGCGGCATTTACAATGACGAAACCAACGAACACGTTGACAATATCTGTGCGTTTGTGCGCCCCGCCGAGGTGGTTCTCGCGTGGACGGACGACAAGTCCGACCCGCAGTATGAGCTTTCAAAGTCGTGCTATGAAATATTGTCGCAGTCAACCGACGCAAGGGGCAGACCTTTTAAAATTCACAAGCTGAATTGCCCCGCGCCTGTCACGATAACCGCCGAGGAGTGCGAGGGGCTGGACACGATGGATTTTCAGCCGACCAGAACGGCTGGCGAGCGGCTGGCGGCTTCTTACGTCAACTTTTATATTTCCAACGGTGCGGTGGTGATGCCGTTTTTCGGAGACCCTGCCGACGAGCCTGCCCGTGAAAAGCTAACAGAGCTTTTTCCCGAAAGGAAAGTTATCCCGATTTACGCGCGCGATATATTGATAGGCGGGGGAAATATCCACTGTATAACACAGCAGATACCCGTTTTCGGAGGCAAATAATGGTGATAAAGGCGATAAAAAGGGAACAGCTCCCGCTGTGCCTTGAAGTAATTCATAAGAGCTTTGAAACAGTTGCGCACGATTTCGGTTTTACCGAGCAAAACTGCCCCGGTCACACAAGCTTTATAAAAATTGAAAAGCTAAGGAATTTTTGGGCTTGGGGATTTATGATGTTCGGGCTTTGGGACGGGGATGAGCTTATCGGGTATTATTCCCTGTCGGACAAGGGAGACGGACGGTATGAGCTGCATAATCTTGCGGTTATTCCCAAGCGGCGGCATGACGGCTGCGGAAAAATCCTTTTAGATGACGCGAAAAAACGTTCAAGAGAGTTGGGCGCTTCTTTGCTGACGCTCAGCTTTATAGAAGAAAGCGCGGTGCTGAAGCGGTGGTATCTGTCAAACGGATTTGAACATATCGGAACGGAAAAATATGAGCATCTGCCGTTTACTGTCGGGCTTATGGAGTATGCGTTATAAAGTATAGTTGTTAAAGATTAGTGGTTGGTTTACGCTCTCAGAGCAAAGCGATAATCGCGGAACAAAGGGACACTCAAAGAGCAGGCGCGTAACGCCCACGCATGAATTTTCCGCAAGCCGGTGCGGAAATGTGTTTTTGCGAAGCAAAAACGCGCTTTCGCGCTGAGGCTAACGGAGTTTTCGGCAAAGCCGAAAACGAAATGGTGCGGAAAATTCTTTCAGATAAGGAGCAAAAGATGGCTGAAGAAAATACAAATTGGGAAAAATCCGCGGCGGGAGTTGTTATAAGGGACGGGAAAGTTCTGCTTGCGCGGCACACCTACGGCGCTGGCAAGGGAAAGCTGATAATCCCGGGCGGGTATATTCAGCATGGAGAGACCCCCGAAAACGCGGTCAGACGCGAGATTGCGGAGGAAACGGGTATAGCCGCCGAACCTGTGGCAATAGTGGGTATAAGGTTTAACGCGCATGATTGGTATGTGATATTCCGCGCGGAATATATCGGCGGCGAGGCGCGCTCCGACCATGACGAGAACAGCGAGGTGCTCTGGCTGGAAGTTGAAAAAGCGCTTGAAGCGGAGGACGTTGCCGATTTGTCCAAAAAGATGATACAAGCCGCTCAGAGCGGTGCGGCACTGCTCCCCACAGAATATAAGGCGGGAGAAAAGCACGCCCCGCAAAGCCTGTACGGCGCCGTATAAACAAGCCGTCCCGCCCCTGCGCGGAAAAGCAGCGCCCGCAAAGCGCGGCAAAACGCCCGCGCATCAAAGGAGCGTTTAAACAAGAGTAACAGAACGCCCACGCATGAATTTTCCGCAAGCCGATTTGAAAGCATAGCGAAACGAAGTGAAGCGGAGCTTTTAAATCGAGGCTAACGGAGTTTTCGGCTTTGCCGAAAACGGAGTGGTGCGGAAAATTCTTTCAGATAAGGAGATTTAAAATGCGAAAAGTAACAGTTGCCGCCGTGCAGATGTCAATACCCGAAACGCCCGAAAAGTCTGTCGAGAAAGCGGACAAGCTCGTAAGGGAAGCCGCCGCAAAAGGCGCTGATATCATACTTCTGCCCGAGCTTTTCGAGAATTGGTATTTCTGTCAGGAACGGCGCTACGACAGCTATAAGCTGGCGCTTCCGTTAGAAGAAAATCCCGCTGTGCGGCATTTTAAGGGCGTTGCGAGTGAGCTTGGCGTTGTTCTTCCCATAAGCTTTTTTGAGCGGGACAACACCGTGCTTTACAACAGTTTAGCCATGATAGACGCAGACGGGGAAATTCTCGGCATTTACCGCAAAACGCATATCCCTGACGACCACTTTTATCAGGAGAAATTCTACTTTACCCCCGGGAATACGGGCTTTAAGGTATGGGACACAAAATTCGGAAGGATAGGCGCGGGGATATGCTGGGACCAGTGGTTTCCCGAGGCGGCAAGGTGCATGGCGCTCATGGGCGCGGAGCTTCTTCTTTATCCCACCGCGATAGGCAGCGAGCCGATAATCGAATGTGACAGTATGCCGCACTGGCGGCGCTGTATGCAGGGGCATTCCGCCGCAAACCTCATGCCCGTTATAGCCGCAAACCGCGTTGGGATCGAGCGTGTAACCCCCGACGAGGATAACTCACATCAAAGCAGTTCGCTGACGTTTTACGGTAGCAGCTTCATCACCGACGGCACAGGCGCGCTGCTCCAAAGCGCCGACAGAGAATCGGACTGCGTGATTTTGCAGGAGCTTGACCTTGACGCTATCGCGGATCTGCGCATGAGCTGGGGAGTTTTCCGCGACAGACGCCCCGAAGCATACCGGCAAATCACAACATAAAAGACGCAAATTCGCCGCTTGTTGATTATGTTCAAAACGAGTCGTGTTTCTTGTGAAAATATCCAAAAATTTAAAAAATGCTAAAAAAAATTTGTGAAAAGCTGTGACAAACCGCCCGAGGTATGATATAATAAAAACAAGACAGAGTTGTTGATTTTACGGCGTCAAAAATCTGCCGCATACGTTTTTAGACCGTAAATCCAACTTTAACAAAAGGGGGCTTGCATTATGGCTAACAAAATAATCACCATCTCAAGGCAATACGGCAGCGGCGGACGCGAAATAGGTCAGCGCCTTGCCGAAAGAATGGGAATAGAATTTTACGACAACAAGCTGCTTGATGTTGCTTCGGACGACAGCGGCATTCACAAGGCGCACTTTACCGCAAACGACGAAAAGCGGACAAACAGTTTCCTTTACTTGCTGTCCACCGCTTACGGGCAAGGCTCCATGCCGTTTGACGACACGCTTTACTTCGCCCAGCAGAACGCCATAAAAAAGATAGCCGCGGAGCATTCATGCGTGATAATTGGCCGCTGCGCGGACTACGCGCTCAGAGATTTCAACGGCGTTGCCAACGTCTTTATAACCGCTCCGTTTGAGGACAGGGTAAAGCGGGCTATCGAGGTTTACAACATTGAGGAAAAGCACGCCGCGGAATATGTCAAAAAGGTTGACAAGCAGCGTGTGTCATACTATAACTACTACACCGACAGGCGCTGGGGGCAAGTCCAGCATTATCAGATATGCCTTGACAGCTCCGCGCTTGGTATAGAGGGAACAATGGAGCTGCTGGAGCAGTTTCTCAAACGCTACTACAAGGAATAACAGGAAAAAACGCAAACAGCGCGGGGCTTAAATGCTCCGCGCCTTAATTTTGTTTGGTGTGCCGGAAATTATGCAAATGCTTTGGTCCGCCCCTCTTAATCCCTTTTCCCGAGAATTATCCCGCGAAGCTCCGCAACGTCCGCGGCTATGTATTTGGGAGAAAAGCTCTCAAGCTCCTCCCTGCTTCTGAAGCCCCACAGCACGCCGCACGCGTCTATGCCCGCGTTGGCGGCGGTCTGCATGTCCACGCCGCTGTCGCCCACATAAAGCGCCCTACCGCCGAAATGTCTGATAAGCTCATTTGCCGCTTCGGGAGAGGGCTTTACGGGAAATCCCCGACCCGCGCCCGCGATTTCCCTTATCAAATCGCCGTAAACGCTCCTTATAAGCTCCTCCGAAAATTCCTGCGCCTTGTTGGTGTTGCACACACAGGTTATCCCCGCCGCCGACAGCTCAACAAGCAGCTCCCGCATGTCCTCGTAAGGCTTGGTTCTGTCTGATTTATGCCTGCCGTAATACTCGGAAAAAATACCGAGCGCTTCGGTTTCCTCCGACGCGCTGTGCCCCTGAGGCAGCATTCTTTCAATAAGCTTCGGGATACCGTTGCCCACAAACATCTTATATTCCTCCACGCCGTGAAGCGGCTTGCCCATCTTTTCCAGCGCGTAATTCCCCGCCGCCGCCAAATCGCCGATAGTATCCAGCAGAGTGCCGTCAAGGTCAAAAATTATCAGATCGTACATATCATTTTCTCCTTACAATTTCCGCGGGGATTGCAGCATAGCGCGGAAGTCAGCGAGCGCTCGCGAAATAGTTTTTCGAGTATTTACGGCTATTTGCCGACGGCTTCCGTTACCCTTGTAAGCTGCTCGGAGGAAACAAACTCTGCGGTAAACTTCTTTATCTTTTAGGGTGACTCATATGCCTTTATAAATTCAAAGCTGCCGGAAAGCTCGTCAATATTCTCCATAGCTTCTTTGACGCTTATCAGAGTATGCTCCGAAAAATCACACTTCCGCGGGTCTACCCTATGGCACATCACCGCGTAATTGACCCTGTTTTTACAGCGGCACTTCCCACCGCCGTATTCGCCGCAGTATTCCGACAGAAAATCCGCCCTTTTCGAGCTTAATAATATTAGACAACTCAGACATAACTTTGTGACAGTTTTTTAAAAATTTTTTCGCTGCGCCGCTTTTTTATTATTATAACTCTTAAAATCCTTTCTGTCAACCTTGAAATATTTTTTAATATGTGTTATAATAGTAGCAAAACAATAAAGGGCATCTCTAAAAACCTTGCTTGAGCCAAAAATGGCAGAGCACGCCGTCTGCGTTGTCAAATCTCATTGCAAGGCATACCGCGCTTCGCCGGCTGATAGGAAAGCCGACGAAGCCTGCCAATTTTGGCTTTTCAAATCGGTTTTCAAAGGTGCCCTAAAATAAATCCGACAATGATATAAAGCGGATTTAAGAAGCCGCGGGAACACGCGCTATACGCAAAAAAAGTTTGTATCAAGCGGTTTTTGAGAGGAAGGATATTTATGCTGACAAAAAAAGAATTTGACGAAAGACTGGCGGGAATGATAAGGGCGCAGGAAACGCTTATAAGACGCCCGAACCCCAAAACCGACTTCTATAACGGTATATATGACCGTTACGAAAACCCCGTTCTTACCGCGGAGCACGCGCCGATTATCTGGCGCTACGACTTATCCCATGAGGATAATCCCAATCTTATGGAAAGACTTGGGATAAACGCGGTCATGAACTCGGGCGCGGTTTATCTCAATGGAAAATACTGCCTTGTTGCAAGAGTTGAGGGCGCGGACAGAAAGTCCTTTTTCGCGGTGGCGGAGAGCGACAAGCCCACCGAGGGCTTCCGTTTCAGGGATTACCCCGTGATACTGCCCGATACCTGCCCCGAGGAAACCAACGTTTACGATATGCGGCTCACGCAGCATGAGGACGGCTGGATATACGGCGTGTTCTGCTCCGAGAGCAAGGACAAGTCCGCTGCCGACCTTTCCGCGGCAACCGCTCAGGCTGGCATCGTCCGCACAAAGGATCTTACAACATGGGAGCGCCTGCCAAATCTCATCTCGAAATCCCCCCAGCAGCGCAACGTGGTGCTTCACCCCGAATTTGTGGACGGAAAGTATGCCTTCTATACCCGCCCTCAGGACGATTTTATCTCAACAGGCTCGGGAGGCGGAGTATGCTTCGCGCTGTGCGATGATATCACAAACCCCGTGCTGTGCACCGAAGAAAAGGTTATAAGCCCGAGGGTATATCACACAATAACCGAGGTGAAAAACGGCGCGGGAGCCGTTCCGATAAAAACGCCCAAGGGCTGGATACACATTGCCCACGGCGTGCGCAACACTGCGGCGGGACTGCGCTATGTCATCTATGTGTTTGCCACCGACCTTAAAGACCCTTCAAAGCTTATCGCAAGCCCGTCGGGATTGTTTATCGCGCCGCATGGCATTGAGCGCGTGGGCGACGTTTCAAACGTGGTTTTCACAAACGGCGCGATAGTAAGGGATAACGGCGAGGTCTATATTTATTATGCTTCCTCGGACACCAGACTTCATGTTGCCTCCACAACGATAGAAAAGCTGATGGATTATACCTTTAATACCCCCTCCGACCCGCTCCGCTCGGCTGACTGCGTAAAGCAGCGCTGTGAGCTGATTAAAAAGAACCTTTCTAAAGGCACAGTGGGGTTTGACAGGGCATGACCGACACAAATATAGAGTTTTTCGATCTTTACACAGCAGACAGGCGACCGCTTGGAAGAAAAATACGTCGCGGCGAACCTATACCGAGGGGCGAATATCATATTGTGGTGCAGATAATGACCGTCAATAGTGACGGGGAGATTCTGCTTACCCAGCGTGTTCCCGAAAAGACCAGCGGCGGGCGCTGGGAATGCTCGGGCGGCTGCGCCGTATCCGGAGAGACCAGCAGACAGGCGGCGGTGCGTGAGCTTTATGAGGAAACGGGGCTGAGCGTGGAGCCGGAAGATATACGTCTTGAATGGACTCTCACCACAGACAGTATGCTGAGAGATTTTTATATTGTAAACAAAAACGCGCCGCTGGAGGTAATGAAGCTTCAGGCGATTGAAGTTTGTGCGGCGAAATGGGTAAGCTTTGAGCGGCTTACGGAAATGGCAAGTTTGGGGCAGACCACAAGAACAGTCACGAAATGGCTGGAATGCCGTTACGATGAGCTGAGGCAATACACGTTAGAGGTAAAGCGTTAGCGCCGCGCAAAAATCAACAGTTCAAAGTCGCCGAAAACCCAGAGCCGAGTAATGCCCGCACATGAATTTTCTGAAATCCGATTTGAAAGCTTTGCCCTCAAAGCGGGCAAAGCTTTCAAATCGAGGACAGCGCAGTTCTCGGCAAAGCCAAAATAAAGCGGTATGAAAAATTCTTCAAAAACATGCGGAAAATTCTTTTAAATAAGGGGAAAGTTTAGTGGATAATAAAGTTATTGCTAAGATAAAGGCGCTTGCGGAAAGCGGGGAATGCATGGGGCAAACCGATGAGGAAATATTTGCGCGCTGCTTTAACGCCGCAAAAAAAGCTCTGGGTATAACACCATTTGACGAGCAGCTTGCTGCGGCAATATCACTTTCCGCGGGAAGACTTGTACAGATGCAGACCGGTGAGGGAAAGACGCTGTGTGCAGTTTTTGCCGCCTGCCGCGAGGCTCTGAACGGGGGCAATGTTCATATACTGACCTTTAACGATTATCTTGCGCGGCGCGACTTTGAGTGGATGAAACCTATATACGACGAGATGGGCGTTTCAGTGGGATATATCACGGAAAAGACCGAGCGCTCGGAGCGCTCAGAGCTGTATAAAAAGCAGGTTCTGTATATAACGGCAAAGGAAGCAGGCTTTGATTATCTCAGGGATTTTGTGTGCTTCGATACGGCGGAGATGGTATTTCCCGAACAGCTGAACATGGCGATAGTGGACGAGGCGGACAGCATACTTATAGATGAGGCGCGAATACCGCTGGTTATCGCGGGTGATATCGCTGTAAAAGAGGACGGCGGCACCGCGGAGGTCTACAAAAAGGTCGAGGACTTTACAGAATGCGACTTTGAGTACGACGAGGAAAGCAGAAACGTCTATCTGACCGATGACGGAGCGGATAAAGCGGAGGAATTATTCGGTCTTGATATGTATTCCGAAGAAGGCGTACCGCTGCTGGCGAAAATATGCGCCTGCCTGAAAGCGCGGCATATACTCAAAGAGGACAAGGATTATATTGTCAGGGACGGACGGATACTGCTGATAGACGAATTTACAGGAAGAACTGCGGAGGGCAGAGTGTTCCCCGGGGAGCTTCAGGCGGCGGCGGAAGCCAAGCACGGGCTGAAAATAACATCGCGCGGAAGAATAATGGGGAATATTGCGCTTCAGTATTTCGCGCGGCTTTATCCGAAGATAGCGGGCATGACGGGCACGGCAGAATCTGCGGCGGAGGAATTTTCAAAGCTGTATGCGCTGGATATAGACGTTATACCAACCCACCTGCCCTGCCAAAGAGAAGATAAACAGCTGGAGCTGTATTACGACCGCGAAGAAAAGCGCAAAGCGATAATCGCTGCGATATCCGAAGCGTCGGCGGCGCAGCGCCCCGTGCTTGTCGGCACGGAGAGTATAGAGGAAAGCGAAAGCATAGCCGAAGAACTGCGCCGAAACGGAATAGACTGCTCCGTGCTCAATGCCAAGAATGACGCTGAGGAAGCGGGAATAATCGCCCGCGCGGGAGAAAAGGGCGCGGTGACCATTTCCACCAATATGGCGGGACGCGGAGTGGATATAAAGCTGGGCGGCGAGGACTGCCGCGAAAAGGAGTTTGTTACCTCGGCGGGAGGTCTGTTGGTACTTGCTACTTCAATGAGGGAAAGCTCACGGATAACCAAGCAGCTCCGCGGACGAGCAGGGCGTCAGGGTGACATTGGCGAGAGCAGATTTTTCGCGTCTCTTGACGACGAGATAATGACAAGGCTTGACCTTAAATCTCTTGTGCCGGGGCGGCATTATCCCTCGGAAAAGGTAAGCGGAGTGCTGGATGACAAAACGCTGCTGAAAGAAGCGGAGCGTATCCAGCGAATATCTGAGGGAAACACCTGCGATGAGCGGGCAAACCTTATGAAGTACACCATGATTGGCGAAAAACACCGCGAGCTTACCTTCCGCCGCAGAAAGGCTCTTCTCGATGGAAACTACAACAGCGAAATGTGGCAAAAAAACGCAGAGGAAGCATATGGGCAGGCGGCGGAGAAATTCGGCGAAAAGCCGCTCCAGGCGCTCCAGAATAAAGTACTGGCGGCGCTGCTTAACGAGTTCTGGTGCGACTATCTGGACTACACCGCCTATTTGCGAGAGGGTATCCACCTTACGCAGATAGCGGGCAGAAATCCTGCGGAGGAATACAATATAGCATGCGAAGAATATTACGACACTGCCGCCGCGGCTATTCCGGATAGAATGGCGGAAAAGCTGGATGAAGTGCTGAAATGCTCCAAGCTTTCGGAGTACGCCGTCAACGCGCCTACAAGAACCTACACCTACCTGCTCAACGATATGGGAGAGGAATTTAAAGCAAAGCCCATTCTTCTCTCGGTGTTCTCGGACGAGCCGGAAGTCAAGAACGAACAGCTAGAAAAGCAACAAAGCGAAAAAAAGAGTTTTTTCAAGTCGCTTTTTGGGAAAAAATAATTTGAGATTTGGAGAAAATTATGTCAACCGTATGTGCGATAGCTACCCCTGCCGCGGTGGGAGGTATTTCGGTAATACGCATTTCGGGCGAGAAAGCGCACGAGGTCGCCGACAAGGTTTTCAGACCCGTATCAGGACGGCTGCCCTCAGAACTGGAGGGTTACCGCGCGGCCTACGGCAAAATATACGATGGCGGGGAGAGGCTGGACGACGGAGTAATTCTTATGTTCCGTTCGCCCCACAGCTATACAGGTGAGGACGTGGCTGAGATATCCTGCCACGGCGGAATATATGTTACACGCAGAGTGCTGACCGCTTGCATAAAGGCGGGGGCTGAACCGGCGGCTGCTGGTGAATTTACCAAGCGCGCGCTTCTTAACGGAAAGATGTCGCTTACACAGGCGGAGGCTGTTGCGGATATTATATCGGCGCAGGGCGGACAGCTTCTGGCGGCTTCAAACAATCAGCGCGAGGGAGCACTTTACCGCCGCGCGGAAAGTGCTGCGGAAAAAATCACTGAGATAAGCGCGTATATTTCAGCATGGATAGATTACCCCGACGACGATACTCCAACCGTAACAGAGGAATGGCTTGCGAAAAAGCTGACGTCAGTAAAAAGTGAGCTTGACGCACTGCTTGCGGGCTATGACAGGGGCAGACTTATCAGAGAGGGGATATCCTGCGCCATTGTTGGAAAACCCAACGTGGGAAAATCCACTCTTATGAATCTTCTTGCGGGAGAGCAGCGCAGTATCGTAAGCGATATTGAGGGAACAACGCGTGACGTGGTGGAGGAAACGATAAATCTGGGCGGCACGGTGCTGCGGCTTGCAGACTGCGCGGGTATCAGGGAAGCCTCGGACGAGGTGGAAAAAATCGGCGTTGAGATAATGTTGAAAAGATTAGAGCGCGCCGACCTTGTGCTTGCGGTGTTTGACGCTTCCCGTCCGCTTTCGGAAGAGGATTTCTCACTGCTTGACAGACTGGACCGGCTGAAGCATGCGGAAAAAAAGGAAATCGTTGCCATTATAAATAAGTGCGACCTTGACGAAAAGCTGGATCGTCGGGAGCTTGAAAATCGGCTCGGCAATACGGTTGACATCTCCGCGAAGAACAGCTCCGCAGCAGATGTGCTTTCGCGAGAGATA
>CAJTMU010000001.1:22953-122271 GCA_910577365.1 uncultured Oscillospiraceae bacterium
AAACTCCCGCTTCGGGCTGAATGAGCTGGACACCAACGCGGGATATCTTGCCAACGAACGCCAGCGAAGCTGCATAACGCGCGCGGCGCGGGCGGTGAATGAAGCGCTGGACGGAGTTTTGGCGGGAGTTACCCCCGACGCAATAGGCGTGATGCTGGAGCAGGCTCTTGACGCGGTATATGAGCTTTCGGGGCGCAGGGCAAGCGACGAAGTTATTGACCAGGTTTTCAAGCGCTTCTGCGTAGGCAAATAGAGGTAATGCGGATTCACGAGTTGCTCTCGGAGCAAAGGGACGCTCAAAAGCGATCGCATAACGTCCACGCATAAATTTTCCGCAAGTTGATTTTAAAGCAAAGCCCATAAAGCGGACGAAGTTTTCAAATCAAAACCATCGCAGTTTTAGGCAAAGCTGAAAACGCAGCGGTCCAAAAAATTCAAATTCAAATCAGGAGGACAGCATGAACATTTTGGTGATAGGCTGCGGCAGAGTCGGAGCGGCTCTGGCGGTAACGCTGGACAGGAAAGGGCATGACGTTTCGGTAATAGACAGAAATCAAGAGCGCTTTGACGAGCTTTCCTCACAGTTCGGCGGCTTCACCACCACCGGAGTTCCAATTGATCAGGACGTGCTTAAACGCGCGGGTATAAGCACCTGCGATGCGCTTTTCGCCGTCACCGACGAGGACGATATGAATTTGATGGTGGCGCAGCTCGCAAGGCAGCTTTACAACGTTCCGAAAATCTATGCGCGAATAATTGACATAACAAAGAGTGAGGTTTTCGGGGAGATGGGCATAAAAATCATCTGCCCCACCAAGCTTACCGTAAACGCGGCGTGCTCCGCGATAGAGGAGGCGGGCGCGGTAAGCGCGGATCTGAATTTTGAGAATCACACCGTACATTTTTCATCAATGGATATCCCCGAATCGCTTATCGGAAAAACGCCCTCGGACATCAAATATGAAGCGGGCGAGATTCTTTTTGGGATAATAAGAAAAAATGCGGGTCTTGTGATGTACAGCGGGCAGCAGATAACATTTACTGAGGACGACAGGCTGATATTTGCTATCAGGGCGTAAAAATCTTCCGACACGTAAAAACAAAGCGGTAAAAGGCACTAAAAGCCGAGTGCTGCGGCACATCTATGAATTTTCCGATATTCGCAATGGTGTCACCACTGAACTGAGCTTTGCACAATTTACAAGCACCTTGTCTGCGACAATACCTTAATGCTTGTGTAAAACCCCGCGTAAATTCGATATCGCAATGGGTCGGCGGTAATAACGCAAAGTGCTATCGCTGCTGTTCAGAAAATTCTTTTAAATCATTTGTTTTAGATCACCCAAATCAGGAGGAAGCATGAGAACAATTATTGTCGGCGGCGGCAAAGTGGGTTTTTACCTTGCCAAAACGCTGTTGGAGCATGATTATGATATTACTATCATAGAGCGCGACAAGGAGCAGAGCAAATTCTGCGCCAACAATCTGGACGCAGAAGTCAGCTGCGGAAACGGCACAGCAGTAGAGTCACTCGAAGCCTGCGGCGCGGACAGGGCGGACGCGGTAATAGCAGTGATGGGCAGGGACGAAAGCAATCTTGTGTGCTGTCAGATAGCAAAAGAGAAATTCGGAGTAAAGAGAACCATCGCAAAGGTGAATAATCCCAAAAACGCCGAAGCAATGAAAAGCCTTGGGGTAGATATAGTTATTTCCGCGACGGATAATATAATCCGCCAGCTGGAGCACGAAGTGGATATAAGTGCTATAAAAGAGCTGATAAAGCTGAGCGACGACGAAGCCTCACTTCTGGAAATAACCATTCCGAGGGACTACCCGTTGGAAGGAAAAAAGCTGTTTGAGCTTCCGCTGCCGCAGGGGTGCAATATTGCCTGCATAAACCGCGGCGGAAGAACGATAATCCCTCGCGGTCAGACAACACTTTGCGGTGGGGATACCGTACTTATCGTAACTCTGCGCTCGGTGGAAAAGGAACTGAGCAGGGCACTGAAAATAAAGGATTAACATAACCGGAGGAAACGGCGATGTCCGACAAAAAGAAAAAAAGCGACGTGGGAAGTTTTGCGGGCTTTGCGCTGCTGAGCGAGGCGGAATGGAGCAAGGCAAAGTTTATAGAGGATATGAAAACTGAATGGGGCGTTGACATTCCCGACGAAAAGCCGGAGGAAAACGATGTTGTTTACGCTCCCGTCGGCGATTTTACGCTGGTTATCGGAATGATGCCTGCGCCCGTGCCCGACGGTGCTCCCGAGCATTTTGCGCGCGGAAATTATATGTGGCGTGACGCCGTGGAAACCGTAAAAAGTCATAAAGCACACCTGCTCATATGTATACTCGGTGATAACGGAGATTTACTCGAAAAAGGCCGGCTTTACGTAATGGCAAGCGCCGCCGTTTTAAAGCAGGACAGCGCAATAGCCTTTTACCAAGAAGGCGCGGTGTATGAGCCGGCAATGTATCTTGTATGTGCAAGAATGATAAAATCTCAGCAAATCCCGCTCTTGAACTGGGTATGGTTCGGATTATATAACGACGGCAAAATGGCGGGCTGCTATACCTACGGAATGAGGAGGTTCGGCAAGGAGGAAATGGAGGTATACACCGCCTCGGAAAACGCCGACCTTAACGCAATACGGGAGTTTGTGCTAAGTGTGGCTACATATGTTATTGACAGCGATGTAACGCTTCGTGACGGCGAAACTATAGGGTTTACCGAGAAGCAGAAGCTCCCCATTACATTAAGCAAGGGCATACTGATTGACGGGCATACGCTTAAGATAGCTTACGGAACCGATTATACCGGATAGTTCACTGAAACGCGGCATATTATACTGCAAAACGGAAATAATTTGAAAGGGGCAGGCTCCCCGAGGGAGCGTGATATTATGGAAGATAAGAAAAAAACGGGCAAGTTTAAAAAGCCCGTTCCCGAGATTTCAAGAAAAAATCCCCCCGAAGCGGAAAAGAAGCCCGCTCCCAAAAGAAGACCTCAGGGCAGTACTGTTTTCGCGCTGGATATCGGCACAAACAGTGTTGTGGGTATTCTTGCGGAAAAAAGCGGCGGCGCATACAAAATACTTGATATGGAAACCGCACAGCACAGCAAGCGCTCCATGCGCGACGGTCAGATAGAGGATATCGCGGCGGTTGCGGAGGTAATAAAAAGAGTAAAGGCAAAGCTGGAAAAGCGCAGCGGAATAGAGCTTACAAAGGTTTGTATAGCTGCGGCGGGGCGCACACTGAAAACCGTGCGGGCGACATGGGAGCATGCTCTGCCGCCCGAAAAGACGCTAACCGCCAAGGACGCGAAAAAAGCAGAACTTGAGGCAGTGCGCCGCACCTCGGACAAGTTTGCGGAAGAAAATCAGGGTGACTCCTCCTACTGTGTCGGGCACAGCGTGGTGTCGATAATGCTGGACGGTTACAAGGTAGCTACTCCTGTAGGACACCGCGGCGAAATGCTCACAACCGAAATCATCGCGGCGTTTCTCCCCGCATTCGTGGTGGAAAGCCTTTGCTCCGCTATTGACAGAGCGGGACTTACGGCGGCCGGGCTTACGCTGGAGCCTATCGCGGCAATGAACGTCATCGTGCCGCCCGACCTGCGGCTGATAAATATTGCACTGTGCGATATCGGCGCGGGAACGTCGGACGTAGCGATATCGCGCGACGGAAGCGTGGTCGCTTACGGAATGGCAACAGTTGCGGGCGACGAGGTGACCGAGGACCTTATGAAGCGCCTGCTGGTGGATTTTCAGACCGCTGAGCGGATAAAGTCCTGTACTGACGAGCAGATGACCTACACCGATATACTGCTTGCAGAGCACACCGTAACGGACAGAGCGCTTACCGAACTGCTGGCACCCTCAGCGGAAACGCTTGCCGAAACCATTGCCGCGGAAATACTCAAGGCAAACCTCATTCCTCCGCAAGCGGTATTTCTGGTGGGTGGCGGCAGCAAACTGAGAGGTCTTTCCGAAAAGCTTGCTGAAAAGCTGGAGCTTGACCCGAGCAGGGTCACGGTAGGACGGCGGGAGCTTATGCGGGGAATTACAGCGCCCGATGATCTGCAAATAGGCGCAGAGCATGCTACGCCTTTGGGTATAGCCATAACCAACAGCGAGGGACTGTCTTACGACTTCACGACCATAACCCTAAACGGCAATAAAATACGCGCATTGGGCACAAGCCGCCTTACAATATTTGAGCTTCTGCCGCTCGGAGATATAAGCCCCGAAACGCTCACGGCAAAAGCGGGCGAAGATCTTACCTTTACACTGAACGGAGAGCGCGTTACACTTCATGGAACACCCGCAAAGCCCGCGGAAATAATCATAGACGGCAGACACGCCTCAATGGATTCTACAGTGGGCGGCGGTGACGAAGTGGAGGTTACCCCTGCGGAAAACGGCGCAGATGCATCCGCAAGGCTGTCGGATTATATCGAGATACCGGTGGTTTCCTCCATAACCGTAACGCTCCTCGGAGACGAATGGAGTTTAAAGCGCAGGATTTTCGTAAACGGACGCCCGGTTTCTTCAGATCGTGACATACATAACGGCGATGATATCTTAGAGCATTCCGTGACCTTAGGCGAGCTGCTCAATTCTGCAAAGGTAACGGGCAGGGTGCTTCTTAACGGAAAACAGCAGTCACGCGAAACGGTGCTGTGCGATGGAGATGTGATAGAGGAATCAAGCTCCGCATCGATAAAGATGCTTCAGCCCGAAACGGACGTGCCCACCCCCGCAAAGGAGAAGGAGCAAACGCTATTACCCCCTTCCGAAAACACCTCCAAAATTGAGTCGCCCGTTCAAAGTGAACCAATGGTTCAATCAGTGCATTCGCCTAAGCCCGATCAACCTGCTCAACCCATTCAAACTGTTCAACCTGAGCAATCTGAACAATCTGAGCAATCTGAGCAACCCAAATATTCCGACCAGCCTGACCAGCCGATTCAATCCGTACCAACTGTATCACCCGTGCAGCCCGAGCCTGAAAAGGACGCGAACGGGATATCCATTTCTTTTAATGGAATGGAATGTACCCTCCCTCTGCCCGAAGACGGACGCCAACCAATATTCTTGGATATTACATCTGCTTTTTCGGACGACCCCACAACACTGCTTGCGCACTCTAATATAATTACAATAAACGGAAAATTTGCGAGGCTGGATGAGGAAATTCACGATGGAGATGTTATAGTTATTGAATAAATTTGGAGTGAAAATGAACCTTTTGAAAAAAACAGCCGCTTTTCTTTTGGGAATATTTATGCTGTGCGGCTGCCAGAGCATACCCGATCGCTCCGACAGCACTGCTGTAAGTGAAAGTTCCGAGCCGAAGACCGAAGAAGCGGAGAATATTGAGGAGATTTCTCCTACACTTTACGATATATATAAATCCGACGAGCTTATAAAGCTAAACGCTGAAGGCGGCGTATTTAACGGCAGTGTGCGTACTGACGGAGAATACGACGGTCACGGATATATAGTGCTGGACAAGGGAATGACACTTACACACATCGCCGAAATACCGCAGCCGCAGCACTACCGAGTTATTATCGCCGCGAAATCGGAAAAAGGAGCGGTCATAAGACTTACAGCTAAGACCCGTACTGAGGGAATGTTTTACATTGAGCCGTCCGACGATATGGGCTACGGACTTTATGCCGTCGACTGTATATATATGTCGGAGGGCGCTATGCTGCTCAACTTTACCGTGGAGAGCGGAAGCGCCGCAATAGACTACATTATGCTGGAGGATACCGACTCCGTAAACCCCGAAGCGTATCTTGTACACTCCTCATCAGTAAGCTCCAACGCGTCGGTTTCGGCGATAGGGGTAATGAAATATCTTACAGACACCTTCGGCAGCGGAATTATAACCGCCCAAAACGTAACGCCCGCCACCAACGCGGAGATTGAGGCAATATACAAGGAAACGGGACGATATCCCGCAATTCGATGCGGAGAGCTTGCGCTGTCGCTTCTTGACAAGGAATCCGAAAGAGCTGAGGAGGAAATTCAGCTTGCTCTGGAGTGGGGAGAAAAGGGCGGTCTTGTGTCCTACACATGGCACTGGTACTCTCCTGATACAAGCCGAGCCGCGCTGACCTCCGAAACCAATTTCCGGCTCACCTCGGCTATCGGCGGTCAGGACATGGAGCAGCTTGCGATATCCGGCGCGGAGGAGGTGCAGCTTCTGCACGACAACGGCTTCGTATCAGACAAAATGTTTGCACTGATAAACGATCTGGATAAGATTGCGGAAGTTCTCAAACGTTTTGACAAGGCAGATGTTCCCGTTATTTGGCAGCCTATTCCCGATGGTGAGAGCGAGTTGTACTGGTGGGGCGGAAACAGCGAAGAATATAAAAAACTGTGGGAATTTATATTCAAGCGCCTCAATAAGTTTCACGGTCTTGGCAACCTCATATGGGTATGGAACGGCAGTGACTCGGAATTTTACCCCGGGAACAGTTATTGCGACATTATAGGTCAAGGCATATTTGAGAAATCGGACTCCGCGTTTGCTGGCAGATTCTCGGCACTGTCCGAACTTCCCGACATGCAAAAAAAGCCTATGGCAATAACCTCCTGCGACAGCCTGCCTAAGCCCGAATATATGCTCCGCGACAACGCCATGTGGCTTTGGTTCGCCATAGGCAGCGGCAGCTATATAGTTGACAGCGAGGGAAACCTATCAGAGGTATACACCGACTGGCAAAGCCTGTATAACGCTTACAACAGCAAGATATGCCTGACTCTTGACGAGCTTCCCGATTTCAATCAATATGCGCTTAGTGATTAGCGCAGAGATTTGTCAGCAAAGCCTTATGCTTATTCCCGATTTCTGTGCGGACGACTTTGCAAAAATGTCTGTATGGCGGTCAAATTTAGCATCAAGGCTTAATTATAAAGGAGAATTACTTATGAAGAAATTTATGGCTATCATGGCAGCGGCCGCACTTGTGCTTTCGCTTACCGCATGCAAAAATGACACGGTATCCGACAGTGGATCAAGCGCAGCGGACAGCAGTGCTGCTGACAACACCTCCAGCAGCGGCGACAATGCAGGCGACAGCCGCACAAATGCCGACACAACCGAAAACGAAGTGCCCGAAAGCGAGGATAGCAAGGGCGAATCACAGGATGCTATCGAGGAAATACCCTATACCTTGGGCGGAGAGCTAACTCCGACTATGATAGCTAATTCGCGCTATAACGTTGGAAATCAGGTTAGGCTTGTGGAATTTTTTAAGAAGCTTCAAGCGGGTGAAGAGGTTACCGCCGCATTCCTCGGCGGGTCTATCACGCAAGGGTCTTCCGCGGGCAACGACCTGTGCTACGCGCGGCTTACCGCCAACTGGATTCAGGAGCAGTTCCCTGATTCCACTGTTAATTATGTAAACGCGGGAATAGGCGCAACAGGCTCCTATATAGGAGTTCACCGCTGCGACAAAGATGTGCTCTCACATGAACCTGACATAGTTTTTGTAGATTTCTCTGTAAATGACACCACAGAGCACACCGAGTTGAATAAGCTCACTTATGAAAGTCTTATGAGAAAGCTGTGGTTCGCTGAAAGCAGTCCTGCGGTAGTTACCATCGCGATGACGCAGGACAACGGCACCAGCTTCCAGGATTATCACGGAGAGATCGTGAAGAGATATGATATCCCCATGATATCCTACAAAGACGCCATACTCGATATAATTGACAAAGGCTACATAAAATGGACGGACATTTCCGACGATAACATTCACCCCAATGTTCCGGGACATGCCCTGCTTACCGATCTCATCACCAATTACCTCCAATCCGTGATTGATAATCTCGACAGCATAAGCGGTGAGGAAAGTGATTTCTCACAGCCTGCAGAATCCGGTGAAAAATACCTTAACGCCAAACTGCTCACACCCATTGATACCGAGCCAGTTTCTCTGGGCGCATTTGCAGTAAGGGACGCTGCATTCGGCGGCTTTAACGGCAGCTGGATGCTCAAATCCTCTGACGGACAGTTCACCGAAGCGGACGGCATTGAGTTCAAAGTGACCGCGAAAAACATCGGGCTTATCTATGGCAAGACCATCAGCAACCCCGTTAAGGCGGATATATTTATTGACGGTGAACTTATAACCACTCTTGATACCGACTTCAGCGGCGGCTGGGGCAACTATGCGGAGTTTGCGGAAATAGCGGTGTTCCCTGATGAAGGCGAACATACCCTGAAAATCGTTCCGCAGTCCAAAGATGGCGCTGCGGCAATGTATATCTCAGCGATAACAATAAGCTGACAGAAAATATTTACCATTAAAAGCGGCAGCCTATATGGCTGCCGCACAGTCTTTATATAAAGTGTGGATCTAACCCGATTTATTTAAGGCAATATCACACAATTATTGTCAAGCAATTGCACAGTATATTTTAGTCAAATTGTACAAGTTCAACGAGAGCCTGAATGCATAATACGCGGCGAAGCAAAGTGTTGTGCATTCAGGCTATTGCGAAGAATTTCCTGAGTCAGCACTGCGTTGCGATAACTTTTTCTACAAACTTTGAGCTGCCTCTTTAGAGAGCAGCTCTGAAAAATATGCGTTTTGCAGATTATTTCTGTGTCCACGACCGCTGAGGTTTTTTTCGTCAATATACGTGAATGCAAGCAGTCGTTTATGTATTTGGCTATACTGCTATACCTTTACAGTTACGGTTTGGGTATATGGACTGTATACCTTTTTGTTATTTACAGTAACATAAGAACGTACTTTTACGTTATAGGTCTTTCCCTTGGAAAGTCCTGTTTTGGTGTAGGAGCACTTGGAGCTACCAGTTATTGTAGCAGCCTTGCTGAACTTACCGCCCTTTGGTGCAATAAATACCTCATATCCAGATGCACCCGAAGACTTTGTCCACTTTATAACTGCCGAACCAGATTTGGATTTCTTCGCGGTAACAGAAGATGGAGCAGGGGACGTGGCCGACGCAGATACCTTTGAGCTGTACTCAGAAACAGCCTCGGAATCATTCGCCGCAGTATATGCCTCTACAACATAATAATAGGTAGTACCTTTCTTAAGTCCCTTATCGGTGTAGCTTGTATCAAGAACGGAGTCGATTTTTTTCAGCTCACCGCTTTTTGTGGAAGCGCGGTAGATATTGTAGCCGGTAGCGCCATCCGAAGCATTCCATGTAAGATCGATGGAGCTTGTGGACTTTGTCGTTGCCTTAAGGCTTTCAGGAACATCAGGGGACTCAATTTCGGAAACAGGCGTTTCGGAGATCCTTGCGGGAACCGATTTTATCATTTCCTCAACGATAGTAGGAAACTTCCATGTCAGTGATCTTCTGTCAAGCAGTGTATAATTGCCGCCGTCGTCCCAAACAAAGCATTTAACTCCGCGGTCATACGCAGCCTTTACAAAATAGCTTGCGTGCCTTGCCCTCGCCGCTTCGTTATTTTGATCCATAGAACCAAATTCACCAATTACAACCGGAGCATTGATTCTGTCAGAGAAATTCTTAAAATTCTGCATAATCCAGTCAATTTCCGACTTATCTTTATCAGAACCCCATTCCTTAGTTGGAGTTGTCCATGTTACGTCTTTGTTTGTAAATGCCTGCGGATCATAATTGTGTACCTGTACGATAATATGGTTGCTGACGGTATCATTAGGCATAACAAAATTATTGAAGGTTTTGTCCGAGCTGCCTGCGGAATAAGTCTGAACCATCAGATTTCTCATACTGTTATTGCCTCCGGTAAGGCGTACAGTATTGACAAAAAGCTGATTGAATTTATTTGCCGCTTCGTAAGCGTCGGTGCTGTTGGACTCTGTCCAGTTTCCCGCTTCATCAAGTATTTCGTTGTATGCCTCGAAGATCAGTTTTTCGTCATAATTGCGGAAACGGGTGGCAATTTGATTCCAGAGGTTTGAAAAACGCTTTTCATAGGTATAGTAGCTGCTCATGGAAGCTTTGAACCAATAATCTCTTTCATGGTGAGTATTGAGAATACAATACATACCCTGAGATATCACATAGTCTACAACCTCGTTTACACGGTCAAGCCATACCTTGTCAATATTGCCCTCATTGTCGATATGCTGCGCCCATGAAACGGGTACCCTTACGGCGTTATAACCCGCATTTTTTACAACCGTCAGCATTTCCTTGGTGGTTACGGGATTGCCCCACGCAGTTTCATAAGGCGCTGTGCCGTTTGAGCTGTCAATCCAGTCGCCCACAGGGTCAAGCGCATTGCCCAGATTCCAGCCCACAGTAATGTTTTCCACCGCTTGGTTCGCGTTCTCAAAGTTCGCTTCAGCCGCCGAGGAAGGCAGCATGAGAGCGGTCAGAGATAACGACAACGCAAGAGCGGCAGAAAGGATCTTGCCAATGATCTTCTTCATGATCAGTCCTCCATAAGATATTTATTTCCACCCATTTTAACCGATGTTCCCACAAAAATAGGGGCTGCGCTGTCGCGCGGTATGGTCTTTTCCGTTCCGTTTGGCAGGGTGCAGTACCACTCGTTATCGGAAAGATTTTTAAGCCCCCATAATCCTGGATTGTTTTTGTTGCGTACCACCTCGGCGGTTACGCCAAGCCTGTCGTCAAACAGCTTTGCACCGTCAAAAAGCAGTATGCTCTGCCTTGCGCCGTTCAGAGTGATTGGCTTTGGGTAATGCTGCCCGCAGGGACAGATAATCTTTCCCTCAGCATCGGCTTCGCTTGTCGAGAGAAAGCTCTGACTTCCGCAGGAGCAGGCGGTGATATCGCCCCTTAAGCGTATCAGAAGATCCAGCCATTGCTTTTCAATAAGCCGTTTCTGCGGCTGCTCTATACCCACGGTAAACGAGAACGTAAAGGCGTCGCGGATATAGTCGGGCATTATCCTCCAAAATTTTATTATATTATTGTGTACTCCGCGGACGGGACGATTACTGTCGTTGTCGGGGTCGTACACAAACATCGGTTCAAATCCATAATGGCGGCGTTCCGCTTCTTCGGTAAGGCACACGCTTTTCAGCACCTTGCTCCCCTCAAGGGGGTCGCCTCTCAAAAGAAGCCTGAACAGCACCACCGCCAGCGAATAGCGGTCGGTAAGTTTATCAGGGGCTTTTTCCCCGCGGACTATTTCTGGCGCCATATACCCGGGTTTACCGGCTATCCCCAGATGCTCCCCATAAGGAGCTATATTGTCACAGTCGCATATCAGCACGTCCCCATCGGACGGGCGGATAAAGAACCCACCGTCGTTCAGGTCCTGATAGCTTTTGCCGCTGTTGTGAAGCGTACGGAACGCGGAGGTTATCCTTATTGCGGAATTTACCACCGAATAAAGCCCCGAAAGCCTTACGCGAGCATTGAGAATGTCGGAAAACGGCTTGTAATCCTCCGGGATAAGCCCCATCAGAAACCCAAAGCTCCCATCATATTTCGCGGTAAGCAGCTTGGGCATAAGGAAAGCCTCGTCCGCCACCCCCTCCTCGGTGAGCCGTGCAAGATTATCGCGGAATAGCTCGGGTCGCTTCAGCTTACTCGGAAAGTACATTTTAAGGGCGTATTCCTTTCCCGCAAATTCCGCGCGGTAGACCGTACCCTGTCCACCCGAACCGAGAACTGCGGTTATCTTCGCCGCGCCGCCAAGCTCCAACGGGATTCTGTCGCCGATCTTAAGCATCAGAAACCGCCTCCCGACAGGGACTCAAAGCTTTCCTCCGCCGAGGTTTCAGCCGCGTTGCCGCACCACTCGCATACAGTTTCGTCCTCACCGTCCCAGCAGGTGGTTTTTCCGCACTCGCTGCACTGAAAAAAACCTTTTGCCTCGCAATAGGGGCAGGAGGGATATTCGGTGGTAACATACACGTTTCCGCTTATCTCAGTATCGCCGAACTTCTCTCGTCCCGCGGTCCTTTCGCTTACCTTGAACGCCCATGTGGCGTACCACGCGCCATCCTCACGCTGCTCGGAACGTATCCCGAAAAGCTCATGAGTCTGACGGCATTTCGTTAAAATTACTGCTGCTTTCATAATTTGTCCTCCTGATTTAAGATCCCCCGCGTTTTTTTGCGCGGTTTGGAGCTGTAACGCTTTTAAGTAATGTTGACCTTAAGTTAATGTTTAATAGAATTTTCCGCACCGCTGCGTTTTAGGCTACGCCGAAAACTGCGCTATCACCCCGCTTTCTCAGAGGCTTGCGAAAAATTTATGCACAAACGGTTGGTGATTCTCTGCTTTCAGCACCTTTGGCTGCTTCATTTTTTTACGAATGCGAGCGTAAAAGCTTTTACTTTTAAAGCGTTTATCACCTAAAATTCTTATGTCTATTTCATCCGCCCCGCCGACTGCCAAATCGTTATTTCAGCTTTTTTAATATCTTTGCCGCCTCGGCATGCCCGTTATCAGCGGCGAGTGTAAAATAATGCCGCGCTATCGAAAGATCCTTCTCAACATGAACTCCCTTAAGATACATCACACCAAGATTATACTGCGCAATATCTAAATTTTTCTCCGCCGCCGTCTTGAACCACCTGAATGCCTCGGCTGTATCCTTTTCAACGCCGCTTCCCAGATAAAGGCACTTTCCATAACTGCACTGCGCGCGCGGGTGACCTATCTCAGCCGCGCGGCGGTAAAACATCGCCGCACCCTCCATATCCTTGTCAGCAAGGCAGCGGCGCGCACTCTGGTAAAGCTCCTCTCCGTCATCGGGAGTCGGCTGAGGTGCTTCCGCCTCAGAAAGGAGGTCAACAGGGGTGCCGTTTTCCGCAAATTTGCGCCATTTTTCGGCAATAGCAGGATTCTTCTCCACATGAATACCGTTCTCATAACACATGATTATTGCGCTTATTGCCTCAGATGAGCCTGCGGAAGCTGCTTTCATAAAGTGTTCAAAGGCAGCGTTCTCATCTATTTCACATGCTATGCCCTCAGCGCAGAAATACCCCGCCATATACTCCGCGTTGGCAACGCCGTTCTCCGCTCCGCGCAGAAACCACTCCCGCGCCTGTTCTGCGTTCTGAGCGCCGCCTCTGCCCTCAAGCCGATAGCTGCCCATGTAGTATTGAGCCTCTCCGTAATCCTGAAGCGCTGACTGCTCAAACCAATACAGCGCCTTTTCATAATCGTGCAGACGATCAAAATGCCGCCCGAGTGAGTACTGCTCCGCCGCGTCGGTAATGTTTTTAACGCTTTCGGTAGCGGCGGCGGGAAGCTTTTCGGATTTTTTAAAGGCTACCTCGCAGCCCATAGCGCCGCCCACAGCCTCGACGGCATCAGCAGCTATCCGACCCTTTAAGCCTATCTCGTCACGCATAGATTTTACGCAGCGGGCAGCAGCTGCACAGCGCACTTCAAAGGGCTTCTCCCTCACCGCATACAGCTTATGGGCACAGCCGTCGTAAAGTGCGACGTAGATAAGCCGCCTGACTGCCTGCTCTTTGGGAAAAATATCAGCTATGAGTGCGTCGGTGCGCCGCCTGTCCAGCAGCGTCTCTGCGCCAAAACGACCCGAAATATAACGGAGTATGCCTTTGATATCCCGCACTGCCTCGCCGTTTGGCGCGTGTACGGTCTTGCAGAAGCCGCAGTAGTCCTGTTTCGTTTCGTCAAAGGCTCTTCCGCAGCGCGCGCATATCATCAAGCTATACCCCCGTTTCATTTAAAATATCATTTTATATTGTACCATAATTTTAACTTTCTGTCAATCTATATATTGTGTCAACGGTATTTTTTTATAGGGATTTTTAGGAAAAACAGCTGTTCTTTAAATGGGTTGGGTCCGTCTGTTTTGAACTTATTATTGTGGATATGCTTTAACAATCATGATTTGAAGTTTTAATGTTGTTCTATGACTCAATCTATTTTTTAGAAGTCACACAATTTTATTGGTGATAAACTGTTTGGGAACGGATTATGAAACGTTGGAAACACTCTTGGCGGATTCGCGAGATTATTCCATGAAACAGCGGGTATATACGTTAGCACAGACCCCGCAGCAGCGTAGTCCATAAATAATGACATCATCAAAAAAGCTGAAAAGATTGTGTTGCGGTTTTCAAAAAACTCCTTTAATAACATTAAGATTGTGCAAAATATAAATTTAGCAAGATAAAACTACACTATGTGACTTAGCAAACTTACATAAGAGATATATAGTGCATTTGTATACTCAAAAATGAGTTTTGCTCATCAAATAATTATATTTAAAAACGCTCGATCAAGGTCATACATGAACTATGATATGATTTCTTACAATCCCGCCTCAGCAGTCGAAAAATAACTGTTGCGCGGTTTTTATAAGAAATTTTAAAATACCTATTGACAAATAGAATAAATGCTGTTATAATATCTGCTGTGGAAAGTAATTTTACTTGACACCTCACGAAAGGGCGATATTATGGAGCGCGGCTTTGATTTTGTGATACTTCTTGATATTTACGGCGAGCTGCTCTCCAAAGGACAGCGCGAGGCGCTGGATATGCGGTACAACGCCGATCTTTCGCTTTCGGAGATAGCGGAGGAAACGGGCGGGGTTACCCGACAAAGCGCCGCGTATTCAATAAAAAAGGGCGAGCAGCGGCTTATTGAACTGGAGGAGCTTCTCGGATTCGCCAAAAGGCTTAAAACGCTATCAGGTGAACTTGGCAAGGCAAAGACGCTTCTATGTGATATTTCAAAGGATTATCGCGACGCACGCTTTGGGGAGCTGAAAGAGCTACTTGCAAAAATAGAGTGCGAGCTATAAAGAACGCGGAACAGTCATATGCCGCATAAAATTATAAAATCAATGACATTGAAAGCAAAGAACCGCATAACTCCCACGTGTTAATTTTCCGTAAATCTCGGTTAAAGCAACGCAAAGCAGGGAATTGCTTCAACGAAGGGCTATCGGCTACGCAAACCGTTGTCGCGATGCGGAAAACTCTTGTTATATAACCAGCTTTAGGTCAAAACTGATAAAAAAACATAATTTTATATTTAGAAAGGGGATTTCCAAATGGCTTTTGAGGGATTATCCGCGAAGCTGAATAACGTTTTCGGAAAGCTTAAGGGTCACGGAAAGCTCAACGAAAAGGATATAAAGGACGCTATGCGTGAGGTGCGCATGGCGCTTCTGGACGCTGACGTAAACTACAAGGTGGCAAAGGACTTTGTAAACAGGGTCAGCGAAAAGGCTCTGGGCGCGCAGGTAATGGAAAGCCTGACACCCGCACAGCAGGTAATTGATATAGTTCACGGCGAGCTGATAGAGCTTATGGGAAACACCACCGCACGGCTGGATTTTCCGAGCAAGCCTCCGTGCGTTATAATGATGTGCGGACTTCAGGGCGCGGGTAAAACCACCCACTGTGCGAAACTCGCCAGACATCTTATGGAGCAGAACCGCCGTCCGCTTTTGGTCGCGTGCGACATATACCGTCCTGCGGCTATCGAGCAGCTGAAGATAATGGGTGAAAAGGCGGGAGCGCACGTTTTTGAAATGGGTCAGAAAGACCCTGTGAAAATCGCCAAAGAGGGCATAAAATACGCCAAGGACAACGGATTTGACGTGGTGATGCTGGATACGGCAGGACGCCTGCACATAGACGAGGAGCTGATGGAGGAGCTTGAAAACATCAAGCGGGAGACCCAGCCCAACGAGATACTGCTGGTTGTAGATTCCATGACGGGTCAGGACGCAGTAAATGTGGCGGAGAGCTTCAACAGCACGCTGGACATTACGGGCGTTATCCTAACAAAGCTTGACGGCGATACAAGGGGCGGCGCGGCGCTTACGGTGCTGGCTATCACCGGAAAGCCGATTAAATTCGCGGGCATCGGCGAAAAGATAGACGCTATCGAGCCTTTCCATCCTGACAGAATGGCAAGCCGAATTCTCGGAATGGGCGACGTTCTTACGCTTATCGACAAGGCGAAATCCGCCATCGACGAAAAAGCCGCCGAAAGAGCCATGCAGAAAATGCAGGAGAACAAATTTGATCTGAACGATCTTTACGCTCAGTTTGAGCAGATAGAGAAGATGGGAAACATACACTCGCTGCTTAACATGATACCCGGGGTAGCGGGAAAGGTCAAGGAGGAGGACATTGACGACAGGAAGATGCCCCGCACAAAAGCGATAATTTCCTCAATGACGCCCAAAGAAAGAGAAAAGCCCTCCATCATCGACGCAAAGCGCAAGCGCAGGATAGCAGCGGGCAGTGGCACGAAAGTGGAGGAGGTTAATCAGCTTCTGCGGCAGTTCGAGCAGATGCAAAAGATGATGAAGCAATTTGGCTTTGGCGGCAAGGGAAAGAAAAAACGCCTGCCGAAATTTCCCATGAATATGGGCGGAATGGGTTTCTGAACCTATCGGTGTACGGCGGCGCGAACGCCGAGCGGTTGATCTTAACTTTCCCGTTTTGAGCGGGACTGTTCCGAACGATTCAAAGTTTCAGAGAAAATAACAGATTAAATTCGGGTATGCCCGATTTGATAATTTTTATCGGAAAGGAGATAATAGAAATGGCAGTTAAAATAAGACTCAGAAGAATGGGCGCTAAGAAGGCTCCCTTCTATCGTGTGGTTGTGGCTGACTCCCGTTACCCCAGAGACGGTCGTTTTATCGAGGAAATCGGTTATTATGACCCCACTAAGGAGCCTATCGTCGTAAATATCGACAAGGAGAAGGCTGAGGAATGGATCAAGAAAGGTGCGCAGCCTACCGATACCGTTAAGAGACTTCTTAAAGGTTAATTGATTATGGAAAACAGGTCGAGATGAACGTCTCAAAGCTCCCAAGGAGGGAAATTATGAAAGAACTTCTTATCACTATCGCAACCGCTCTTGTAGAGGATAAAAGCGCGGTGCAGGTTACGGCGGACGAGCCTGACGAAACGGGTGTGGTTGTATACCACCTCCACGTTGCCCCTGACGATATGGGCAGGGTCATCGGCAAGCAGGGCAGAATCGCCAAGGCGATACGCACGGTTATGCGCGCGGGCGCGGTAAGGCTTGACGAGAAGATTTCCGTTGAAATCGATTGACGAAAAAAGGAAAACGGCGGCGCATTTTGCCGTCGTTTTTATATTATGTACTTAACGCGGAGGTGCGGCATGGTTAAAGAAAACGAGGATAAAGAGGTCGTAAGAATGATTCGGGAGGGCTTGAAAAAAACAGGCGGATACTGCCCATGCAAGCGGCAAAGAACACCCGAAAACGTATGTATGTGCGAGGAGTTCAAGGGGCAGATTGCCGACCCCGAATTTGAGGGGTACTGCCATTGCAGGCTTTACTATAAAAGCAAGGATTGATATTAATTGTAAAAGCCCGTCTGCGGTATACCGCGGGCGGGCTTTTAATTTGCGTTTCTCATTGCTTTTACACATATATATGTGTGTACATTTTGCATGTTTTTCGGTTAATTTAAACATCATTTAAGCATAATAAGGGTTAGGCTTAAATAAAATTCGTATAAAGTCAATAAAAACTCCTATCCCGAACAGACCAACCGTAAGCAGCCAGATAATTCCCGTTCCTATTTTTCCCTCATAAAAACGATGTATGCCGAACACGCCGAAGAAAAAGCACAGAATAAGCGCTACCCACTTGTTTTTTGGTCTGCCCATGGGAACATAAACCGTATTGGTATTCACATTACTGTTACTGTTATTGATAACCACCTGCGGCTGCATGGGCTGTGCGCTTTGCAGCTGTTCTACCTGCCGTCCGCATAGGGTACATATAACCGCCTCGGCAGGTATCTGCCCGCCGCAGAATTTACAAAAAACCGTCCCCGAACCGTTTGGCACAGGCTGAATAGGCTGCCTCGGAACGGGCTGTATAGGCTGTCGGGGTTCCGACTGCTGTACAGGCTGCTGCGTTATATGTTCCTTTTCCGTTACATTTATTTCCATTTTTACCCTCCAATATCAAAAATATGTTTTTATCAGTAAAGTTCCCCCAAAAGCTCGGTTATACGCATTGTAACCTCTATGTAATAAGCTGTTTCTTCCTCGGAAATGGCATCGGTGTCCAACGAATCCAGCTTTTCACTCATTTCCGAGTATTTTGAAATATAATCCATATAATCCGAAAGCATACCTAACGTATTCTCGGAGCTTTCATATTTTTTCAGGAAATCCACATACTCTTTAAAAAACGCTTCATAGCTGTCCATGGTTTCTTTAAATTCGGGACGTATCCCGGCCGTTGCCTGTATATTCTCCGAAAGAGAGGGCATATCCTCCGTATACGTCTCCTCGGAGAGCGGCATTTCCTCGGTAAATGACGGCTGAACTGTTTCTTTAAAGGCAGTTTCGCTTTCCCGCCGCTCCAAATCGTCGATTGAAATATCCGAAATAGCGCTGTTTATTTCCGAAGCGGCGCCATTCAAACCCGATGCCGTTTCATTTAACGCTTCTACTATAGACTTGCATGACGTTAAAGAGAGTGCGGCACCCACAACAACCGATAATGCTAAAACTCGTTTTGCTTTTTCCGTTAACATCACAAATAATTCCTCCTCTTTTTTATAATCATTTATGACTTCTTAATAATTATATTATAACCTATATTAGTTAAAAAGTCAACCCCTTTAATCACATATGATAATATTTTTTTGAAAGGAGCGTGGAAAATGACCATTTACAAGCGGCTGAGAGATCTGCGCGAAGACGCGGACAAAACGCAGACGGAGATCGCGGAATATCTCGGCACTACCGCGCAATACTACGGAAAATATGAAAAAGGAGAAAGGGAGCTTCCCTTTTCCCGTGCAATACTGTTGGCGGAATTTTATAACGTAAGTCTGGACTACCTTGCGGGGCGCAGTGTGTTCAAACGCGGGCAGTCACTGACAGAGGAAGAGGAAGCCTTGATAAAAAATTGGCGGGGTCTTTCGGAACGCAACCGCGGCAAAATAGAATATCATATGGAAGAGCTTCTCAAATCACAGAAGCGAGCAGAGGAAACGGCTAAAAAAACTCGTAAAACAAGCCGCAAGCCTTAAAACGCTTGACAAATAAATGAAAATAATGTATTATGGAAAGGCGAAACTATGATAATATCCACAATGGAGATAGCGCGGCTCAAGAAGGAGCTTGCTGACAAATTCTCGGCGGAACTGCATTTCCACGACAGCTGCGGCGGGCAATCCTTTTCGCTGGATAAGAGCGGAGAAGAAATCACCAAATATATTACGGCGTTTTTCGCGGAGCTGGGCGTCAAAATAAAATTTACTACCGATAATAAACAGTTTTACACGGTAAAAGGATAATTGAACGGCTCAAAACTGTTAAAGACCACGCAGAAAATGAGCGTTCGCATAGAGCAACACAACGCCCGCGCAGAAAATTTTTCACGAGAGAGCGTATTTGCGCGGAATGCAGCGAGGCGATTACCCCACATATCCGCTCGTGCCGCGTAAAATTTAAAATTAAAACAAGGAGCTTAGATGAGCATTTTTTCACGAACGGAGCTTATTCTGGGCAGCGACGCAATGGAGCGCCTGTCGGCGGCAAGGGTCGCCGTTTTCGGAATAGGGGGAGTCGGCGGGTATACTGCCGAGGCACTTGCAAGAAGCGGCATAGGAGCGCTTGATCTGATCGACAACGACACGGTAAGCGAATCCAACATAAATCGCCAGATAATAGCGCTGCACAGCACCGTAGGCAGGTACAAAACCGAAGCGGCGGCGGAACGGCTGCTTGATATCAATCCAAACCTCAAGCTCACACTGCATAGTATATTTTTTACCCCCGAAATCGCCGCGGAATTTGACTTCTCGCAATATAACTATATCGTTGACGCGATAGATACGGTCACGAGCAAAATTGAGCTGATAATGCGGGCGCAGTCTGTCGGAGTGCCGATAATAAGCGCAATGGGCGCAGGCAACAAACTGGACCCCACCGCTTTTGAGGTGTCGGATATATATTCGACCTCGGTCTGCCCGCTTGCGAGGGTAATGCGATATGAACTTAAAAAGCGAGGAGTCGGGGCGCTTAAGGTGGTTTACTCAAGGGAAAAACCGATTGCTCCCGCTAATAACTCTGAGAATGCTCCTGCGGGAAAAACCGTTCCCGGCAGCACCGCGTTTGTGCCGCCCGTAGTAGGGCTGATAATCGCTGGAGAGGTGGTTAAGGATATTATACAATGTTAAAATAAAAAACTGTCCACATTACAGTAGATGAACCAGTTCGTAGAAAAAGTTACTGCAACGCAATGTTGACACTTCGGAATTTTGAATTTTTTTAAATAATTTAATTCTCGTCAACATAACTTAACAGCATAATATCCCAGATCAACACTTTAAATACAAAATGATCCGTCCACATAATTGTGGACGGATTTTTTTATTCGGTTCAGCCGAAGTACGGCTGATTTTTAATCCAACGCGGCGTAATAATCCCTTATTTCACACGTTCTGACACAGTGATCATAAGACAAAACGGTATTTGTCGGGTCAAAATATCTTATATGAGTTCCACCATACTTATGCTTTCCGTTCTTGTAGGTATTATAGCTGTTCCAACCCGTATCGACCCATACGCCCCTGCCGTCTATGACCGCGTAATTCCATTCATGCATCTCGCCCTCATCGGTTTCAGCATAGCTCAAAGACCCACTAAGCGCCTCTCCTCTGATATTGCATACCCTAATACCCTGCACAGCACACAAGGCGGAAAAAAGATTTGAATAGCCCCCGCAAACCGTTCTGTGTGTTTCGAGAATATGAGAAAGAGAAAGCGTTTCGGTGGTAACGCTTTCTGTTCTCGCGTCAAAATCGTAATAAATATTATCGCTTACCCATTGTGCTATTGCAAACATCTTATCATAATCCCCTGTTTTTCCCTCGCAAATTTTATCGGAAATTTCCTCCACCTGCCTCATGATCTCCCGTGCCTTTGCGAAATCGCCGTCGGAAGTTATATATTGCAGGACACCCTCCCGCGGGAGCGCAATGGGATTTTCCGCCAACCTCAGATTGTTCTCGGCGGTTTCGGCAGTGTCTATCGGCTCAAATCCGTCAGAAGTTACCTTAACTCGATAATCAGTGATAGAATTGTCAGAATTGAAAACATACACCGTATCATACCCGTTTTCACTGTGTTTGTTCTTTAAAATTATGCCATAATTGTTCCCGTTGTACTCTGCCTTTTCCTCCAGACCGTCAGAAGCAAGGCACGCCGAATACACATACCTGTCTTTGCTTATGCCCTCAATAATTATATCAAACCCTTCAAAGGTGATTTTTGAACAGTTTTCGGGATTGTTTGAGGTAATAACCGACAAGGCGTCCTTTGCTTCCTCCGCAGCGCTCGGCTCGGATTCAGCAGTTTCCTCAAAATAAGCGGTTTCATGTGAACCGACTGTTTCAGAGGAGGATATCAAAACCGGAGAAGGCTCTGAGAATATGAAATCCGGGGTTTCCCTGCCCGACCGAACACAAAACACAAGCGCAGCCGCAGTAAACATAAGTGCAATTCCCGCTATAACAGCACTGCGTTTTCTCATGCCTACCGCTCCTCGTAAAAAGATAGGAAATCGCTGATTAAAGGGTGCAGCCAAACCTGTGAGCTATCCCATACGAGCGGTGCGTTTGTGTTTTAGCCAACGTTTCCGTAGCTATATTATATATCTTTTAAAAGGATTTGTCAAGCCGAAGCCAACACTAATCACGCGTGCAGTTCTCGCGCTGTCGAACAATGTTTTATTTTGCAAGAACCGTTACTACTCCGTCTGCTTCCGACGATGATATATCCGCGGCAATTATTTTTCCCTCATACACCAGCAGATTGGCGCAGATCGGAACGGAATCCGACGACGCATTTTCAATGGCGTAGGTGTATTTTTTTACCGTACAGGCGCGATATTTTCTGAGATCAAAGCCCTGCTCCCGCTGAATTTCGTTATACTTTTCGTATACCTCGTCAAATTCCAGCGGAACGCGCACCTCTCTGACATCGGTATGTGTTATTCCTACGTCCCAGCCGTAACTGTTTATGTATGCAAGGCGCTGCTCGTTGGTAGAACCATCTATGCCGCCATTGTTGACCGTGTTAAGACGTATAACGCCCCAAACCGCAGCAGCCAGTATCAGCAAGACCCCCATAAGCAGCGCTTTTCCCGAATGATGTCTTTTTTCTGTCATAATTCCGATGTGCCCCCTCAAGGGAGCTTCTCCTTTCATATTTTTCATTTACCGAAATTTCGTTTTCCCTGCTTGTTCGGCATTTCTCCGCTACATTGTATGACCTGTGAAGCCGCAATATTCATATGACGCTTATCAGATGTTATATGCTGCAATGCAGGCTTAAAATGAACTTTATATGTCATATCCGGTTCCACAACCCTTGTTTGTTCCTTAACAGAATCTTAACAAATTCATCTGAATTTTAGACAAATTTCGGGAATATGTCGTATTCAGCCATTCAGAACAGGGGATTTTTCTGCCTTTTTTCAACAATAATCGTTTTAATTTTATAAATTTATTATAAGATATTATACAAATTGCCGAAAATAAAATCTATTTTTTTACATTTTTTACAAAATTTTTAAATTTCAAAATCTTAACGGAATCTTAGCGGACAAATCACTGATTTTCTGGTATAATAAATCAAGGACGTTTATTATTTAAAAATCTAATCCATAAACTCACCCAATAATAAGCGCGCCAGCAAATTATAACTAAGCCTGCCCGTGATTGTTAGGGCAGAATGGTAATTTGCTTTTTTACATACGCCCTTTGGGCAAAAAGGAGGACTTCTATGTGGAAGATGACAAAAGATGAAATGCAGACGGAGGACGGGGTGAGGTACACCACCTACGGTATCATTGGCGGCGACTGCACGATTCCCGATATCAGCACTGATAAAGACGTTGTCATCGGGTTTGTTGACAGACTGAACAAATTCGAAGCGTCTCCGATAAACGCAGCTGATATAGTGGAGGATTTTTTAGCGGAAATATGACAAGCGGCAAAAAAGCCTAAAGGAACGCCAAAACATGACAGGCGTTTCTTTAGGCTTTATTTATTCAATATCTGGAAATAACAAACCATAATTTATATAGATTTGCTTTAGCATTGTTGGAATTTGTTGTTCGGTTGTATTTTCATATGGCTTTGTATTAGGTGATTTTATTAAGTCAAATTCTTGTTCGGTCGCACATATATTGGAAGCAAACCCAAAAGTCAATAATAACAAAATCAGCCGAGAAAAAGCGCCCAGATAATCCAAATCAGAAATGCAGCTTTTCAATCCACATATCAGTTTTATGGGAGCATATACCCTCTAATCTGACATCTGATTATTATCTTTCTGCAAATAAAAAGCCCAAGAATTGCCGAGCGTCCTATCGGTTTTTCCTTGGGCTTTATTTAATTTGATAAATCGTTTGGTTATTTACCTGTCAGCTTCATTATTCCGCTGTATATCAAATTCGGAATAAACTGATAAGTAAATGAATCCGCGGCGAGAAGCAGCATGATTATCACCGTTATGCGCGAGAAAAATATCCCCCAGCGCTTTCCCGTACTAATCTCCGTCCACACCTTAGGGACTTTGTAGCGGCGTATTTTGCACAGCTTGAATATAGCCATAACAATTCCTACAAGCATAAGCATTATCACCAGAAACTGGAATACAAGAAACGCCGCGACAGCAGGTGTAATTTCCGCTTCCTTGCCGCTCTGTGCCGCAAGGAGATAATCGCCCACCGAATCTATGCTCATGAAAAACAGCAGCAAACCCGAAACGCTGTTCAGCATGGCGTGCATTATCGTGGTGGTAACAAGGCTTTTTGTAGAGATGGCGATATATCCCAGACAAATACCGAGAACAGTGGCATAGAAGAACTGCTGAAAGTTGGAGTGTGTCAATCCAAACAGGAACGCCGAAACGAATATCGCGAAACCGTTTCCGTATGGGCGCAGGCTCTCCATAACTATCCCCCTGAACCAGAACTCCTCGCATATGGGCGCTATGACAACCATTTGGAACAGCAGTATAAGCGCGCAAGGTATGTTATCTGCACGAAGATCGTTCACAGGATTGAACGTTTCGTTAAGGTCGGCTTTCGACAAAAAGTAAGACACCGCCAGCGTCAGCAGGTTGATAAATATCGCCAGACCGTAGCAGGCGGGGAACACGCCTATCGCGCTGCTTAAATAAACGGGCTTTTGGTAAAGACGCCCGCGCGTTTCCTTTGACGGCTCTTTAATTAAAAGCACCGCCAGCGTTATGGGGATAACATCAAGGAATACAAATGACATAAGAGATTGCAGCGCATAGCCGAGTATCTGATCCATATCCTCGAAAAGCGGGTACATAAGTCCAAGCAGTATGGAGCATATCCCCCTCGCAACAAAAACGCAAATCATCATAAGCCCTATGCGCAGGCATACATTTTTGAACCCACTTATTTTTGACGGCTGCGGCGGTTCGTTTACCATAGCAACATTGGTTATTTCAGACATAATTCCTCCCTGTTTTAAGGAAGTGCCGATTAAATCTGCGAGCAAGACGTGTGTATGTGTATGCGTTTTCGCGTTTTCGTTTATATGTTTGTAAGTTCATGCGTCCGATTTAATCGCTTCCCCGATTATCTGTCAAGCTCCGCGGCGCGGTGGCAGTCGGTTATTTCGGAGACTATCTCCTCCATGGTTTTTCCGCCGCAATCCACCTTTATATCGCCGTATTCCTCATAAAGAGCGCGGCGGCGGGCAAAAACTTCCTCTATGGTTTCCCCGCGCCGCATGGCTATCCCGCGGCTGGTTATGTTGTACAGCCGCTTCTCTATTTCCTTTTCGGGAAGCGCCAGATAATATGCCAGACCGTGCTGTTTTAAGTGCAGCATAGCCGTGCGGCTGTATACGGCGCTGCCGCCAGTGGCTATCACCGTGTCTCCCACGTCGGCAACGGAAAGTATCGCCCGCTCTTCCGCTATGCAGAAAGCGTCCAGACCGTCCGTGTCTATTATCTCCTGAAGCAGCCTGCCCTCGCGCTGCTGTATGATAAGGTCGGTATCAGTAAACGTAAACCCGAGCGATTTCGCGAGAAGAACTCCTATGGTGGACTTCCCACAGGCGGGCATTCCTATCAGCACAATATTTCTCATTTACACCGCCCCGTTCGTCTTTTCAGTATACGGAATATCAAGTTTCATGGTAGCGGCGGCGTTCAGCGCCGTTCCCGCTCTTACTCCCGCCAGATATTCGTAGTACGCCTGACTTCCTATCATCGCCGCGTTATCGCCGCAAAGCGATATCGGCGGCACATAAAGGGTCATGCCTTTTTTGGCGGCGCGCTCCTCCAGCATGGAGCGAAGCCCGCTGTTTGCCGCTACTCCGCCCGCCAAGGCTATTTTTTCATAGCCGTACTCCTCGGCAGCAGAGACAAATTTTGAAGTAAGTATATCGCTCACGGTATACTGAAAGCTTGCGGCAAGGCTGTCGAAGTCAATTTCCCCGCCCTTTTGATTTGTATTATGGACGAGGTTTATAACCGCTGTCTTAAGCCCCGAAAAGCTGAAATCGTAACGATTCGCTGTCTTAGGGTGAGGAAGAACATATTTTGTCGGATCGCCCCTTTTCGCGGCGCTGTCTATATGCACACCGCCCGGATAAGGAAATCCCATTACGCGCGCCGCCTTGTCAAAGGCTTCTCCCGCCGCGTCGTCCACCGTTCTGCCGACGGTCTCAAACTCGGTATAGCCGTTTACCCTGACAATATGGCTGTGTCCGCCCGAAGCCACAAGGCAGATATAGGGCGGGGCAAGCTCGGGGTATGCGAGGTAATTCGCCGCGATATGCCCGCGGATATGGTGCACGGGAATCAGCGGTTTATTCAGCGAGAACGCCAGTCCCTTCGCGAAATTTACCCCCACCAGCAGCGCGCCGATAAGCCCCGGGGCGTAGGTAACAGCTATCGCATCTATTTCCTCGGCAGCTTTTCCTGCCTTTTCCAGCGCCTCACCGACTACGCCCACAATGCTTTCACAATGCCGCCGCGAAGCGATTTCGGGGACGACTCCCCCATATAGCTTATGCTCTTCTATCTGTGTCGCAACCACGGATGAGATTATTTCTCTGCCGTCGCGGATGACCGCCGCCGCGGTCTCGTCGCAGGAGGATTCTATCGCCAAAATATCCATTCACTTTACCTCGGGCTTTCTGGAAGTAAGGAACTCTATCGCTCTTTCTATGGAGTTGCGCACGTGCTCCATATCCTCACGGTGCAATTTGCCCGCGTTGCGGTAGTCAAAGCTGTCACAGAACTCTCCCACGTCGGAATTCAGCTGCTTTATGTAATTTTCCATCAGCTTGTCCGTCGCCTCTATAAAGGGCTTCTGCTCGTTTTTGGGGAGCTTTGCGGGAACGTGGGACATCAGCATATTATAGTGCGGGATGCATATGTACTGCTGAGAAGCGTAAAGGTTACGGAAACCCGCGTTCTCGCGGAACATAGTGAACACCGTTTCCAGCATATGCTCAACGCCCCAGTCCACCTTGCTGCACACAAAGCAGGTTTCCTCTATCTCACTGCTTTTCTTAGCTTTTGCTCCCTTGGTGAAGAAAATGCTCTTTTTCTCAAATATCTCTCCGCGCAGCGTAGCAAGTCGGGTGTTCAGCATAAGTCCCAGAGAAAGGCGATTGTTCTGCCTTAAAAGACAATTGAAGTGCGTGTGGCAGAAACCGAGCGCGTTGGTTTCCTCTCTCACGTCCGGTTCCATCATCGCCGCGCCCATTATGTATTCGCAAATGTGCTGCTCCACCGTGTTCCTCATCGCGCAGATGGGGCAGCCCTCACGAGGTTCAAACACCTCGTTTATCGGTATGGTAAGTATGCTTTCTCTCATGTGGTTGCGTTTGCGCTCGTTTCGCGGAGCGCTCTCCTTTCGAGTTTCTCGCGGTATCGCACGGCGATTTTTGGGAAAAAAGAAAATTTTCTGAAAAAACGCCCTACGCTCTTGATTTTATATCTATATTGTATTATAATTAAGATAAATAATCAAGGGGTTTGCGGAAAAAGATTAAAATAATTTTTTAAATTAAATTTTTAAGCGGGCGTTTGCTCATTATGTAAAAGGTTGAAAAAAATTGATGGGCTGCCGTTTTCTCGTTTAATGTTGTTATTTTTGTACTGTTTCACCCTTACTGGGGCAAAACTTTTGGAGGAAACGGAGCAGCAAAATAAGACAAAAACGTGCATTGCCCCTCTTTTTTCAACTTTTCTTGTAATGAAAGCGGACAGGTTTACAATGTTGTTCTATGATTCGTTAAAAAGATTCAGCCGCTAATGTGCTTGAATTGGTAAGTCTGACAAAGATTTTTAAAATTAAACCACTCTAAAATCGGAGATAATGACTAAGAGCAACACAATAATTAAGAAACCAAAGGCGCTGAAAACATACGTAATGTGAACGTTGGCGCATAAATTTTCTGCAAGCCGCTGTAAAAGCGGAGTGCAGAGAAGCGAAACGGGGCTTTTACAGCGAAGCTACCGCAGTTTTGGGCAAAGCCGAAAACGCTGTGGTTTTGAAAATTCTTTCAAATAAGGAGCTTTAAAGTGGACTATAAAATAAAAGAGAAATATTTTGACATCGGGCAGACCTTTCTTTGCGGGCAGTGTTTTCGGTGGAAACCTACGGAGGATTCGAAAAACGCGTTTGAGGGAATCGCGATGGGCAAAAAACTACGCGTGACACAGGAAAACGGTGAGGTAGTTTTACATAATATAGAAGAAGAGGACATGCCGCTATGGGAGGATTATTTTGATTTGCGGACAAACTATGGAGCGTTTATACGGCGCTTTTCGGAGGACAGTATACTCCGTACCGCCTGCGAAAGCACAAACGGGATACGCATATTGAAGCAAGAGCCGTTTGAAACGCTGATTAGCTTTATTATAAGCCAGAACAACAATATTCCCAGAATAGCGGGGATAATCGACAGGCTCTGTGAGAATTTTGGCGAGAAAATAGAGGGAGGATATGCTTTTCCCGATGCAAAGCGGCTGAACGGGATATCTCCGGAGGATCTTTCTCCGCTGAGAGCTGGCTTCCGCGCAAGATATATATGCGACGCGGTAAGCAAGATAAACAGCGGCGAAGTGGACTTTGAGGAAATAGACGCGCTGCCGCTCGATAAAGCGAGGGAACAGCTTAAGAAAATAGTCGGCGTGGGCGACAAGGTAGCAGACTGCGTTCTGCTCTTCGGCTTCCGCAAGTTCGACGCTTTCCCAAAGGATGTATGGGTAAAAAGAATTATGGCGGAGCTTTACCCGCAAGGACTTCCCCAATGCGTAAGCGGCGCGGAGGGAGTGGCTCAGCAGTATCTTTTCCACTTTGTCCGCAACAACAACGGACTGGAGATTATAAAAAATCGGGAGCTTAACAAGGTATAAACTTCCGTATACTTGACCATGAAAGGATAAATTCATATGTTTTGTTCAAAATGCGGCAGACAGATAAATAACGATGCTTTGTTCTGCACCTTCTGCGGCAGCCCCACAATGCTTGCCGCGCCTTCATCCCCTGTTTCGGCTTCCTTATCGGCTGCGTCCGACCCGCGCACCGTTCCAGACGCGCCTGCTCCGAATGTAAACAGCATACCTATGCCTCAAAGCATTCCCATGTCCTCGGAAAGCTATGCTTCGAGCGGCGCTTGGAGTGCTTCGCAGAGTATGCCAGTGCCAAATTCAGGGTATCCAGCAGAAGCACCTTTTGTTGAAGATATGAGCAGCGTAGACACCACACATGTCGAAGAGGGCACAGACAGCACCGTAAAGTCCATACCTTTTGCAGAAGAGCTTTCACCAAAGAACGCTGAAAGCGAAGAAAACAGGTTCATTTATGAACCTGAACAGGCTGAAAACGGTGATGTCTCTGAAACGGCACAAACCCTTAGAACGGAGCGTCCTTTTGCACCCGTTCAACAGACCTCATTTGAAGTTTCAGGATCAACAGCCATAGAGCTTTCTGAAGCGGACGGAAGTGATTTCTCAGCGCCCATACAAACCGCTCAATCTGTTCAGCCTGCTGTCGGGTCCGAAAGACCAGTCAAGTATTACACGTTTGGTCATATTGCGCTCTGCCTTGCTGCGGTTGGAGTAATGGCAGTTGTCGCGGGAGTTTTCGCTGGACTTTATTTTTCGGTCATATGAACTATTAGGTAAAATCTTAAAAAAATCTAACATTTTTGAAAGATTTTTCAAAAACCCCTTAACTTTTCCCATATAATATGATATAATAGCAATATAGCAATCTGCCTATTTTGTCCGCACGCTTTCATAAAAGCAGCTTACCGGACAATTTTATATATGCCGTCTTTGTGGCGGACGGTCAGCAAAACAAAATCGGACGGAGGAACCAAAATGAACGACAATTCCAATAAAATAAGTCTTAAAAAGCCTGTCAGTCAACAGGCATATGTCGACCCGCAGACGGGTGAGGTCTATCCAAACGGAAATCCCAATCAACCTAATCAATCGGTTTACAATCCCTACCAGCCAAACCAAGCACAGCAATCACAGTATGCTCAGCCCCAACCCACGCAGTACGCTCAACCGCAGCCTGTTCAATACGCACAGCCACAACAGACAACCTACGCTCAGCCCATTCAGACCTACGATGCACAATATCCGCCGCGTCCCGTGGAAAACACTTACAGCGGACAGAGTTCGGAATATAACCCCAACCTGAAATACTGCACACACTGCGGTGCTCGAATCGCGATAGACGCAGTTATATGCACACACTGCGGAAGGCAGGTGGGCGAACTCAGAACCGCACAGCCAAATGCTCAGCCGCAGGTTATCATTAACAATAACAATAATAACAACAATAACAACGTTAACGCCGCATTTATCCCTATGGGCAGACCCAAAAACAAATGGCTGGCATTCATACTGTGTCTGTTTTTAGGGGTATTTGGCATTCATCGCTTCTATGAAGGAAAAATTGGCACTGGGCTGTTATGGCTGCTTACATTCGGTTTGTTTGGAATCGGCTGGTTTATAGATCTTATAATACTGCTTTGCAGACCTAACACTTACTATGTTTAAGGAAACGCTGTACAAATCATAATCGCTTTCTTAAAAAAAATAAGCCAATTAGGACATCTCACTGCTCACTATCGGTGACCCTAAAATGCGGTTTTAACACGACCGCCTGAATTAGTTCAATTGCAAAAACGCTCCGCGGATAACTCGGAGCGTTTTTATTTTAAAAATTTTATGAAACAGCATCTTTCACCTTGTTTATGGCGGATTTCGCAGCGGATATTCCGTCGCTGCTGGATTCGGAATAGTTTTCGGGCGTGTTCTCCTGTATCATGATTAGGAGATCAACCAGCGAGATAAGCTCGCTGCTTGCAGATTTCAAACTGTTGTATGCCGAACTGTATTCCGACGGAGCACCTGAAAGCATCATAACGTATCCAGCCACCTTCTGGGCGTTCGCGGCAGCGTTTGCATAATTCCTGGATACGGAGATTTTTGACAGCTCCTTAACAACAGCAGTGTCAAAGTTTGAACTTTCCAGTTCCGAAATTGAACCCTCAACGGAATCAAATGCGTTTATTGCACTGTTGGCTGCGGTAACCGCATCACTCATGATTGCTTTGTAAGCAAGAGTTTTATCGTTTGATGTATATGCGCTCACGATTAGGGATGAATACTTGAAGTTTGAATTAATATAGCTTGTTACCCCCGAAAGATATGTTCCGCAGGAAGAACTGAACTTACTTGTGTTTCCCGATGGGGATTTTATAAATTTATAGTATGCCTCATACTTTCCTTGAAGCACCATAAGATTGTCATACGCGCCGTCAAACTCGCCATTCTTGGGTGAGGCTGCGCTTACTGCTTTGTCCACCGCCGTTTTTCCGCTGTCAATGGAACTTAGCATATTCTTTGCGAAATCACGGCTGTAAAATGCCGTACGCGCACTTTCACCGTTTGCGCTGTTCTCCATTGCATACACCACGTTTTGCGCCAGCGCCTCTATCTTTCCTACCTCTCCCGCTATCACCGCAACAGCATCCGTTATGGCTTTTCTGTCATTTTCAAGAGATGTGACTTCTGGTGAGGATATTGCTGAAGAGCCGGAAGGTTTTGGCTGAGCCGACGTTGCCGCGAGTGTTGTTGGTGTTGTTGGTGTCGCGGATACCACAGAAGTAACTGCGGGTTTTGGTGCGGTGGAAGTAGTTGCAGGCCTTGGAGCAGTTGATGCCGCGGGTTTTGAAGCAGCCGCTGAATTTGGCGCGGATGACGGCTTGGGAGCAGCTGAGGATTTCGGAGTAGTGGATGAATTGGCGGGCTTAGTAGTCTTAACGGATTCGGGTATTTTTTCCGTTTCAATATCCGACGAGGTCACAGCAGAGGGCGGAAAAATATTTTCCTCAGTACCCGATTTAATTTCGCTGTCGATTTCCGACACCTCCGCGGATTTCTCCGAAGTATCCGCTGGGTCTGCCGCGCTGTTTACAGGCTCTCCAACCGGATCGGAAACACTGAGAGTTTCGCTTTCTGTTACGTTACCGGTGCTTCTTCCGTTTTGCATAAACAAGATTACCGCCGCCACGGCAACAACTACTGCGGCAGCCGCTATTATCGGCACAAGCTTCTTTGACTTTTTTTGTGAAACGGGCACAAGAGATATGTTTCTCGGAGCATTACAGTTCTTGCAGAACTGTTCGTCTTCAAACATATTCTGACCACAGTTATGACAATATGTAATCTTACGTGCAGAATCCCCGGGACGCTTAAGTTCCGAAGCGCCATCATCACTGTACTCGGCGGTTGGGAGCAGTTCGGCAGGAGAGGAGATATTCTCAGCATTAGGAATCTGCGATGGGAACGGGAGTTTTTCATTTTCACCCTCGTTATAGCCGTTACACTCCGCTATTACCGGCAGACCCTCAGATATGTAAGGCTCGGCATAGTCCTCAAATTCGTCGTTCGGCTGAATAAGACCACCATTTTCAGATAAAGCGGCGCTTTCCTCCTTATGCGGCTTAGACGAAGCAGCGTTTTTTTCAAAAAACGGATATGCTGGAACTTCCACATAAGTCGGGGCATTATTCTCGGAAGCAGTTTCTTCCACAGGCTTCTCAATAATATGGTCCTGTGCATAAATACTCTCCTCCGTGTCGGTTGCATTCAAAACGGGCATTTCAAATTCGGGAGCATATTGGTTTGCCGAATCCGCCGAAATATCGGGATTTATAATGTGGGCAGCCGACATATTTCCCTCATATGCAGCGGCGCTATCAAACAAGGGAACTGCACTCCGGCTTTGATACGGAGCGTCATCCTCCACTGGCGCAACAATATCCTCTATGGTCGGAGCGTCGTTCTGATTAGCAGGCACAATACTTCCAATACCTGGCATTATACTTTCAACAAAAGCAGCCGCACTTTCAGCATATGTACCTGAGGTATCCGCGAAAGGTGAGGAAATATCACCAAAATCATTATTAAGAAATTCATAGGGATTTATGGGTGCGATGTCGTTCGGATCTTCGTCCATACTTCCGCCCGTAATTATCGGAACCTCGTTGTTAACAGAAATTTCTTCGTCATCGGCGGCTTCCATGGAAAAGTTCTGCATCAGTATTTCCTCGCCCGTTTCAATCTCCTTCTGCATACCAGAAACGGACTGCTGTGTCGGGGCACTGGCTGTCGGTATAACACCTGTGGATGCGGAATACTGCGCAATCTGTTCCGTAAGCGCGTCTATCTCATCGGGGGTTGCGATTGAGGTATCCGCCGCGTCATCAAAACCTGCCGAGCCTTCAAACGCAGAATAATCGGATTGAAAATTGGGATATCCCGCGTCGAAAACGCCGCCGATATCCTCCTGAATATCCGGAGCTTCTGCCGTTTCCCCGCTGGGAGCAACGAAGTCACTTATACCGTTTACAAAGTTGTTTATACTGTTGATATCACTGTCGGTCATTCCGCTCAGCTCATCGCCAAGGGAATTATCATTCCACATCGGAACAGCGGGCATTGCTGCCTGCTGCGGTGCGCTCTCCTGCCCTCCACTCAGCCTCATTCCGCACATTTCACAAAAAGCGGTAGACGTCTGCATATGCATTCCGCAATTAGGACAGAACACAAGCGAACCGTCCTCATCAGGACCAGTCCCCGACGGCATTTCCGGCAAACTGCCGGCAGCCTCCCCATTAGCCTCGTTTTCTTCTTCAGGCATTTCCTCAACGGGCGTTCCGCACTCTATGCAAAACTGATACCCTCTTATCAAGCTCTTACCGCAATTAACGCAAAACATAACCTTTTCCTTTCGCCGATCCAACATTATACACCAAAAAAACTGCCGCAAAACACAATACGTATATAAACAAATACCTATTTTAAGTATACAATATCCACGACTGAATGTCAATTCTTTATCATTATTCTTGTTGAAACAACATAACAAACGCTTGAAATTTTGTGCATTATTCCATAACGTAAATTTACAATAATATTATTTCAACAGATCGTTCCATTTACGGTATTCGGGAAAATGCCGCTCCAAAAAGGCGTAAAACGCGGCTGAATGATCGTGATGCCAGTAGTGAGCATACTCATGCCATATCACCGAGAGCACGGTTTCCCGCGGATATACGGCAAGCCTTATGTTAATGGAAATATGCCCTTTATTGTAGGAGCAGCTCCCCCAGCGTGAGCTCATATCCTTTATAGATATGCGCGTTGGCGGAGGCTCAAGTCCACTCTCGGACAGCTCCCGCCTGACCCGCTCATTCAGCTCGCGGCAGAGCGCTGCAAAGCTGTCGGATATCGTTTTGTTTATAAGCTCGAAAAGATATTCCCCGTCGCCGTCGCGTATGGTAAATATCCGAATTTCCGTTTCGTCCAGCACGGCAAATTCCCGCGTGCTTCTGATAATGCGTACGGGGTATTCTCTGCCAAGCCAGTTTACCCTGTCAAGGGTGGGCTTGCTGCGGTTCTCGCGCTCACTTAGCCGTTCGGCTGCGGAAAGGATATAATCTGCGCGCTGCGCTAACAGCCGCTCTATATACGCAACCGTAACGCGGCTGTTAGCGGATACCCGCACTGTCCCATCGGCTTTTACGCGGAAATTTATGTTTCTGACCTGATTACGGGTAAGCTCGTAGTGTATGCTCCTGCCATCTGGCAGCTTAAGCTCCTTCATTGCGCTCACCCAAGAGGAATTTTCTGAACTCCGCCGCCATATACAGCGACCCTCCGATAAAAAGCATTTCGGAATCCTCGGAGCCTATCGTCAGCGCAGTTCGGATATCATGGGCAAAATATGAGTTTATCCCTGCCCTTTCGCCGACACCTGCCAGAACCTCGGCATTTACCGCATTATCCGCGAATCCGTCATAAAACACTGCCGCCTTGAAGCATGGCAGGATTATTTCCAAAGCGGTCTTATAATCCTTGGTGCATATCATGCCGATTATCGCGGTTTTCTCGCGTGGGTCAGCGGTAAGCATCTCTTTTGCCGCAAGCATTGCCTGCGGATTATGCCCGCCGTCAAGAATAACTTCAGGCGTATGCTTCGGGAAATATTCCAGACGTGCGGGGAGAGCCGCCTTATACAAGCCTGCGGCAATCCTTTCATCTGGAAGCCCGACATTCAGCGCATTCAGCGCCTCGATAGCCGTCAGCGCGTTCAGTGTTTGGTGAGATCCGCACATTTTCAGTCTGTATTCTCTGTTTTTATAGCAAAACGAGCTTCCGTTCAACCCACTCCCGCGAACTGAAAGCTTCCGCGTGTCTGGTATTATCAGCCGTGCTCCCTTTTTTGCACAGCGGTGCTCTATTACTTCCAAAGCTGCTTCAGATATACCTGCCGCGGCAATACAGACTCCGCCTTTGATTATCCCGCTCTTGCTATGAGCAATTTTTTCCTCAGTATCGCCTAAAATCGCGGTGTGGTCAAGCCCTATGGAGGTTATAACCGCCACCTCGGGACAGGGTATAATATTGGTGCAGTCCAGCGTGCCGCCTATACCTGTTTCAATCACTGCGTAATCCGTTCCCCGCTCTTTAAAATAAAGAAAGCAAATTGCGGTGAGTATTTCAAACTGCGAGAAGGCGCGGTTCTCACAACACTCCTCTGCCTGCCTTACCCGCTCTGCTAGCCGAGTAAAGTCCTCCTCGCCAATAAACTCTCCGTCTATCTCTATCCTCTCACGGATATCCACTATATACGGCGAGCTAAACCGCCCTGTTTTATACCCGCACTCCGTCAGAACCGCGGCGATATACTCCGTTACCGAGCCTTTTCCGTTGGTGCCCGCAACGTGTATGCAGCGCAAACCCTTTTCGGGGCTGCCAAGCTTTTCCGCCAAAGCCGAAAAGCGCGTCAGATCAGTCACCGACGCGCCTTGCTTTGAAAAGGACGACAGGTATTTTAGACTTTCCGGATAGGAGTGTATCTCCCTTAATTCATTCCGCACTCGTCATAGTCCTTCCATTTTTCATTATACCTGAACTCATCTGCGAGCTTAAGGCAGATATATGCCACCGCACCCGCGACTATCAGAACCGCGCCGATTATCGGCAGAATAGTTTTTGCAAACGGACCAACTTTTTTCTTGTTCATATTATCCTCCTTATTTAAAAGAATTTTCCGTCCCACACCGTTTTACGCTATGCGTAAAATTCCGTTAACCCCAGTGTAAAAGCTCCATTTTCCACTTTTCGGAAAACTATGCTTCCACACCGACTTGCGGGAAATTCATGTGTGAGCGTTATGTTTCTCTTTTTAAACGCTCCTTTGCTCCGCGTTTATCGCGCAGCTCCGAGCGCGCCAACTAATTACTATTAACTAATCACTAACAACTATTCGTTCATAAGTAATTTGTATATTTCCTGCTTGGGAACTCCCGTTGCCTTTGCTGCCCTTTTGCACGCCTCTGAGAGCTTTTCGCCGCCCTCGGCGTAACCGCGTGCCAGCTCCGCCGCCTGTTCAGCCGTAAACTTCTCCAAAACGCAACGTTTTCCCTCTACCACCACGACGTACTCCCCGCGCGGCTCAAGCTCATCGTAATACCGCGCAAGCTCCGACAGGCTGCCGCGGATAACCTCCTCATGCAGCTTTGTAAGCTCTCTGCAAAGCGCCGCGGAGCGTTCCCCTCCAAAAGCGGCTTCCATATCATTCAATGTCTGCCTTATTTTATGCGGAGCCTCATAAAAAACCAGCGTATGAGGAAACTCCGATATTTCCGCAAGTCGATCGGCTCTTTCCCGTTTATTCACAGGCAGAAATCCCTCAAACGCGAACCGCGCGGTATCTATGCCTGAAACGGCAATTGCCGCTATCGCAGCGTTGCAGCCAGGAATAACCTCCACGGCTATACCCATCTCGCCGCACCTCTGCACCAGCAGCACGCCCGGGTCGGATATACATGGCATTCCAGCATCGCTTACAAGCGCCACATTTTTACCCTCGCAGAGCAGCTCCAGTATCTTGGCGCTCTTTTCCGCTTCGTGCGGCTTGTAGTAGCTCAGAAGAGGCTTCTTTATACCAAAATGTGTAAGCAGCCTCAATGTTACGCGCGTGTCCTCCGCGGCAATAAAATCCACTCTTTCCAGCGTCTCTATCCCGCGCGGGCTGATATCCGAAAGATTGCCTATCGGCGTTCCCACAACCGACAGTCTGCCCATGCCTTCATTACTCATAAAGCCTTGAATACTCCTCGGTATATGACTTATCGTCGTTGCGCAGTATCATGGGCTTCTCCACTATCATGCCCGATTTAGCGCCCTTTTTTCCCGTGACAAGGAAAAGCCACGGCTTATCCAATATACTATTATGCACAAATGTTATACTCTTTGGCTCAATCTTGTTTTCCCTCATTGAATTTATCACGTCTGCGAGCCGCTCGGGGCGGTGGCACATCTTCAACAGTCCGCCGTATTTCAACAGCTGCCCCGCCGTATGGCACACGTCATCCACTGTACACATCAGCTCGTGCCGCGCGATAGCCTGCGGCTTTGCCAGCTTCTCATACCCCGACCCGCTGGTCATATAAGGTGGGTTTGCCGTGACTAAATCCACCGATTCATACGCCATCAGGCTCTGCGACATATCCCTCAAGTCCGCCAGAATTGGCTGCACCGTGTTCTCCAGACCGTTTTCGGTGACTGTCCTGCTGAGAAGCTCTATCGCCTCTTCTTGTATATCGACCGCGTATATCAAATGTGGCTTTACGTTCTTGCAGAATATCAGCGGAATTATCCCGCAGCCTGTACACAGGTCGCACACGACGCTGTTCGGCTTTACCCCTGCGTAATACGCCAGCAGGAACGCGTCTGTCCCGAACCTGTGATCTTCCGAAACGTACATCTTGATTTTCCCAAGCTGAAATGCTTCCGTTACCATTTACCTCTCCTTATTTTAATTTGAATTTTCCGCACCGCTTCACCCGCCTGCGGCGGGTTACGCTATCCTCGGTGTAAAAGCTCCGCATTCGCTCCGCTTTTACACCGGATTGCGAAAAATTCCTGCGTGGGCGCTATGCTGCTGTTTTCTTAATGTGCATTCTATCGTGCATTAATTGCGATGCTCGGAACTGAAACTTTCTTATGTGCTTGATCTTTATCCAATAATTATATTTCCGTCGGGCAATACGATGTTCTTTCTGCTTGAGCTGTTCATTATCAGTGATAATATCAGCGATACAGGACCTATTCTACCGATAAACATTGTGACTATCAGCAGACTTTTGCCCGCATAGCCAGTTATCGCAGTCGCGCCCGCGCTCAGCCCCGCCGTCGAAAATGCGGATATCGCGTCGAACAGGCATTGAACGGCTCCCACTCCGCTTTCCGATGCACCCTCGGGCATTGAGAAATACAGCGCCGAAAAGCATATCAGCACAGCAAACATAGACAGCACCGACATTACCAGTGTTCTGTAAACAATTAGCTTGTCAATTTTATGACGGAATATCTCCACATCACTTTTATTCTTTATGTAGCTTACTACCGTCATTATCATTACCAGCAGCGTGGTAACCTTTATACCGCCGCCCATGGAAGCGGGAGCTACCCCCACAAACATAAGCAGCGACGTTCCAAGCTGCGAAAACTCCGACATATTTTCCATAGGAACAGACGCAAACCCCGCTGTTCGTGTGGTGACCGACGTGAAAAAGGCATTAAGCAGCTTCTCGCCGAAATTCATCTCACCTAAAGTAGCAGGATTGTTCCACTCCGTCAGCAGGTAAAATACCGTTCCTGTAGCTATAAGCACTCCCGACATAAGCAGAACAGCGCGCGTATGAAGCGTGAGCTTCTTTGTGGAACGAATATTCTGAAAATTCTCCCACACTATAAAACCCAGACCGCCGATAATGATAAGCAGCGCTATGGTTATCAGTACCACGGGGTTGTCGTTTACCGTTATAAGGCTTGTGTTCGGAGCGTCGGTTCCCATCAGGTCAAAGCCCGCGTTGCAGAACGCAGTCACGCTCATGAAAACGCTCATCCACACGCCGTATGCCCCGTAGCGAGGGACAAAAACTGTCATCATTATCAGCGCGCCGCAAAACTCGAATATAAGCGAATATTTTATAATGCTTACAAGTATGCGCCGCCCTCCCTCAAAGGAGTTTTCGGACAGCTCCCCCGCGACATTCTTCAGCGTTCTGTAACCGAGCTTTTTGCCCGCGGCTACGTTGAAAAACGTAATTAGCGTCACAAACCCCAATCCGCCGACCTGAACCAGCAAAGCTATCACTATCTGCCCGAACAGCGACCAGTGCGAATAAGTGTCTGCCACTGTCAGCCCGGTAACGCAGGTCGCGGAGGTTGCTGTAAAAAGGCAGTCAAACAGCGATGTGAAGCTTCGGGATCTTGATGATATCGGAAGACACAGCAGTACCGTTCCCACCGCAATTATAATCAGAAATCCCACCACAAGGGTTCTTGCGGGGTTGACCCGCTTGTTTTCCTTTTCAATTATAGGCATCGGAACGGCTTCCTTTCCTTAACGAATCTTCCGCTTATTCAGCGGTTTCGTAGCTGCGTTTTATCGTAAGGCTGTCAACCTCTATCGGCTCGCCGTTTGTGCCGCTCAATTTGAAGCGGACATTCTCAGTCTTGCCCGATATCGCAGCCTTCACGCAAAGTGTGTTTTCCGTCTGCTCAATTATCTCATATTCCATGTTGTCCGCGCCCTTGCTGCTTGTAAGGGATATCCTTCCGCGGTCCACTCCGCTGCCGTTTACTATAAACAAATAGCTTCCCGCCAGCGGCAGATTTACATAATCAGTATACACAGCCGCTCCGCCCGGGATAACGACTGTCGCTTCGGAATTTTCGGGAACATCGCAATTTACGTTTCCCCCCGAATAATTCGCGTTTCCATCGGAAAGCCCTGTTCTCTGCACGTTTGCCGTCGCGGGAATATCTGCCGGCACATAGGTTATCTCACCCTGCGCCGCTACTCTCAGACCTTTCGCGCGCAGCTTTTCGGCTGTCTCGGCATTGCCCGCATATACCTGCATATCCGCCGCCGCGCTGCCCACAAGATAAATGCCCTTGACCTGCGTAGCCAGCACGTCGGAATCTGTGGCGATAATGATATCGGGCAGTGTATCCAGTCTTCTCAGCGCGGACGCGGAACTTACTACCTTAACGTCCAGATCTGGGTAAAGGAACTGACCCTTTACATAGCGCTCTCTTGTGAGGTTACAGCAGGTAACGCTGTCAAAATCACCGTACACAAGCTCTATCGCCGCGGCTATCTTATTCGCGCCGTTTGCGGCGTTTTTGCTTTGCGGAACGGTGTAGCACACATAGCCGTATATCCCGCTGTAAAGCAGCAGCGCCGCAAGCGGAACGGAAAAGAACACCTGTATGTTCTTATCGTTTCTTCTTATTATTCCCACCAACAGCCACAAAAACAGCATTGACATGGTGGTTATTATGATTTTGATAAAGCTCTCCTGCGTGAGCAGCGCCCTCATTCCCTCGCCGTAGCGCAGAGGGGCGATATTCATTATCATGGCGCTTACAAATCTGTCAGCGCTTGTGACAACGGGCATTACCCACAACACCGTCATTACGTTTATCGCCGAGGCTATGCACATAGCGACAAAGCTCTGAACGGTTCCGAAAATATTTTTATATATCACCGTAAGCCCCGCCAAAATTGCTATGGGGTAGAATATCTCGGTGTATCTGCCGTATATCATGGTATCGCCGCGCTCCGTAAGCAGCGTGGAAGTTGCCTTGAAGCAGACGCTAACCACAAATATTGCGCCCATAGCCAATAGTGCGAACCACATAAATATTGCGGTTTTCTTATCAATCGGCATGCCGCTCTCCGCTGACTGCTCCGCAATGGCAAGCTCGCTTTTTTTCGGACGCTTTCTGTAATAGAGCACTATCGCCGAAACCACCGCCGCTATGCATATCGCGCCGAAGCCCCATGTTGAGGAGATAAAGTAAAAAAGGTGTCCCACAAGCGTATTGAGGAAATTCTCTCCCGAAACGCCCTCGGCAAGCCCGGCTCCGCCTTCGCCTACCTGAAACAGTCTGGACAGCATTTTCTCTATGGTGTTGGTGGGTGTCACTCCGTCATCAATTCTCCACAGCACGCTTTGGATACTGTGCTTTATAAAATAGTCACCCGCAAAGCCCAGTGCCGCCGCGCCGAAAAATCCCGTAAAACAGAATATCCGCGTTTTTCTCATTGAAAAGAACACCACAAGCTGCAGAACTATTCCCGCCGCCAGCAGCGCCAGCATTCTGCCGTGCGTGGCGTAAGCCGCCGCAAGCGTAAGCCCGCCCAGCACCGAAAATATCTGCTTGGAAACCTTACCACTGGAACTAAGCCCCCTGAAAATCAGCAGGGCGAACACCCACATCAGCAATATGCACATGGATTCGTTCCATGTGTATTTTGTGAGAAGCATATAAGCGGGATACCACCCACAGATAAGCGCAAAAAGCACTGAAAACAGGCGTTTTATCCCAAACTCCCTGCTTGATATCCAATAGGCGATAACCGGCACAAAACTGACAAGCACACCGTTGATTATCAGCATTATCCTGTACCGCATATAGGGGTCGTCGGTCATGCCGAAAACCGGTATATAAAATATGCTTTGAAAGTAGCCGTAATATCCACCCGTGCATACCGTATCATGCCAGTTATAGCCGTTGGCAAGGGCGGCAACTGCCGTTACGCTGTACTCGTCGGGAGTCAGATTGAAAATCGTAGTGCACAGCGTCATCAATATATGAATTACCAGCGTTACAGCATACAGCGCGGGAATTATTATATAATCTGCTTTCGCGCCGAACGCCCTCGCGCGTATCTGCCCGGTTTCTTCAGTAAGCTCCATTATTATCATGCTCCCTCGTAAGGGAGTCCTCCTTTCGGTCGTTTATCCGATTTCCGCTGTTTCAGGCGCGGCAACGCTGTCCGAAGAGCGCTTATATCTTATATAATCCCGAGCGCCGTCGCCGACCGCGTACACAACATAATCCGAGGTGATGCCCAGCATCTCCGCGCCAGTGGTAAGCGTTATTTTTTCGTCAAGAGTTGTTATCAACAAGCAGTTTTCAGGTATTTCCGTCTCCTTTTTCGTTATGCTGACAGCTGCGTCGGGATTCAGGAACTGCAGCAACGACGCCATTCGCGAAGACAGCCCATAGGCTGCTATCGGCGGCGACTGAGGGTCGTTGTAAATCAGCTCAGATACCTCCTGTGCCGGAATAATATGTTTCTCGTTCTCCTCCGCTCTCATCGGAAGATAACCCGCCCCCGCAAAGACCGTGGTGTAAATGAATATTCCGCAGAGGAACACCGATATTATCTGCACATAATGCCTGTTGGAGCATGAGCAAAACACTACCATCAGCGCAAACAGCGCGAACACGCATGAAGACATTATTACAAAGCTCATTTCAGTGGGCGGTTCACTGAAATCCTCGCCTATGCGCCAAGGCATAAGTGCCAGAATCGGGGATTCCCGATAATTCTGTGCTCCCCTTACTATCGGATATGCCGACACCGCGAATGCAAAGCATGCGTAGGCATATATCACAGCGCTGCCAAATATATGACGAAGCTTTATGCCGTACATAAACAGGAATATAAGTGCCAGCATTATTGCCAGCGGCGCGGTACTGTCAGTGTATCTTCCGAACATCACCAGATCTTTCGCCGTGCCTATGCTGGAGGAATTGAATTTGAAAAGCACCGACATCAGCATAGTTCCGCCAACCGCGAAAAAGCCATAAAGACCGAACAGCATAAGCCGCAGGCTGTATTTGTGCTCTGTCGGCTCATATTCCTTCGTGCCGTCCTCATCTATTTCAGCGTTTCTTTTCGCCCGAGCATTCTCAGATATCCTTGAGCCAACCATAACAGCGATGACAACCAGCGCTATCGCTCCAAGCCCAACTGTGGAGGTCATGAATGTATACAGATGACCGAAAAGCGTTGAGAAGAACATTCCGATACCGCCGCTTTCAAACAAACCAGAAATCCGTCCTATCTCATTTTCCGCAACGTTGCCCGACGCACGTCCGTTCCACACCGCGTTCTTTATAACCGATGCGCAGAAATGCTCCGTTACAAAGGACAATCCCATCGTTATAAAAAATACCGGCAGATTAAGTATCTTTTCCTTAAGCCATATCCTCATAACCAGCAGCGTTACGACAAGCGCCGTCACGACCGCGATAAGCCGCGAGTGCGCCGCGTAGCATACTGCGCACATAAATCCTGACAGCATTGACATAGCAAATCGGGAGTGGGAATTTTTTCTGTCCCACGCCATAAAAACACACCATATAAGCAGCCATGGCAAAAGGCTGCATATTGCCTCGTTCCAGATAAACTTAGAATGGGCAACGTAGGTTATATAAAGACCGCTGCAAAACGCTATCACGATTTTCTGCCATACCTTGTTCACCCCAAGCTTTGACGCAAGATGGTATGCGAGCAGCGGAATAAAACTTATGATTATTCCGTTTACCACCAGCATCGCCTTATAAAGCGCAAGAGGATTGCCGCCGAAAATCGGAAACAGCGGCGCATAGAAAATCGCCTGTATATAGCCGTAGTAATACCCCACGCGGGACATTATTCCCGACCAGTCGCGCCCTGAATAGAACGCGGCAATGCTTGCCGTGCCTATCTCGTCGGGTTGAACGGCGGGAAGCTCGGGAATCATCGCCAGCAGCGCGTGCATCACTACTGAGCAGGCGAAAAGTATGAACATGACTCCCCTGTCGCCAAAGGAAAAGTAGAATTTCTCAAGTTGCTTCTTCATCGTTTTTTATTTCCTCTTTGGTATAGCTGCAGCAGTTATAGTTGACATAATTTGAGTTGGTATTGTTGTATTCTATTCGCTTGACGTGAAAAAGAGTCTCATCCACTACCCTGCGGCAGCCGGAAATAGCATCCGCCACCAGCCCGAAGATACCTATCTGTATCCCCACGATAGCCAGCACTGCCATAAGCACCAGCGACTGTATGTGACCGTTGCCCTCCCCCAGACAGAGGTAAACAATAAACCTTATGCCCAAAGCCAGAGCCGCAAGTACAAACACCAGCGCCATGGCAAGGAAAGTCTTAAGCGGCTTTCTCATAACATAGTTGCGGATTATTGTACCGCCCGAGCGCTTTATATACCCCCACATCGATTTGAACAGGCGGCTTTTGCGCAGCTCGGGGTTGGTGTCGATGTCAACCGACATTATCTTTGTTCTGTCCGCGCCCGCCGTGATAATAGTCTCCAGAGTATAGGTATAGTCAGAAAGCACGTTAAGCCGCATGGCGGCTTCTCTCGTATAGCTGCGGAAACCGCTGGTGGTATCAACAACGTCCGTGCCGCTTGCCCGCCTTACAACACCGCTGCCCAGCTTCTGAAGCTTCTTTTTCAGCGGCGAGAAATGCTCTATCGTATCGGTGCGGCGGTTGCCAATTACCATCGTCGCTCTGCCCTCAAGCAGCGGGCGCACAAGCTTTTCTATATCCTTGCCCGCATACTGATTGTCCGCGTCGGTATTTACTATGATATCCGCCCCAAGTCTCAGGCAGGCGTCTATTCCCGCCATAAATCCTTTGGCAAGCCCGCGGTTGTGGGTAAAACTCACGATATGATGCACGCCCAGCTCCTTTGCCCTCTCAACGGTTCTGTCGGTGCTTCCATCATTGATAATGAGGTATTGTATCTCGTCTATTCCTTCGATGTGACGCGGAAGATCGCGGATAGTGACATCCAGCGTTTCCGCCTCGTTGTAACAGGGTATCTGAATTATAAGTTTCATTTTGCAGTTTTTCCGTCCTTTTGTTCTTTATTGTTAAGCCACGCCGCGCGCCGTTTGTTTCAGTTCGTGCGGAAATTCCTCGGTTTTCAGCCCGATATAAATCTCGGCAGCAGCCCCATGCTTGCCGTGGTAAGCATAAGCACCAAAAATCCTATAACAGCCCTCAGCCAAGATGGTCTGCCGCTTTCGGAAAGCGACTCATAGTAAGCCTCTCCCCGCTCCTGCATACGCGAGCGTATCTTTTTTATCCGCTTAATCGCGTGGCGATAATATAGGTAATCCCCGAAAAGACACAGCACCACGGTCATTACAAAGCTGAGAAATCTGCATAAAGAAACCAGAATATATACGCCCTCGTTGTCCTCTAAGATGCCGCCGTAAACAAGCAGCAACGGCAGCGAGCTTGCAGCTGTTATCATCAGTGCCGCTATTCCAAGCAAGTCCATTTTGCGGTAAAACTGGTATACCGGAGCAAACAGACCCGAACAAAGGTTCATAAATATTTTCGGTCTTTTTCCCGCCGCTCCGCTGCGGAACACGCTGAATGCCCTGCCATAATGGAACACTGAAGTGGAGGCGTAGGCGCAAAGCTCACGAATGCTTACCCCGTCATCACCCTCGGTGTTGTCGTTAAGGCGCTCGACCATCTTTTTGTAATACTCCTCGGGGCTTTCCACATCTTCAATATCTTGTATTGCGGGCATTACCTTCGGCTCGGGGATACCCGCGGGGTATTCCGCGTGATGCGGATCGATATTTTCGGGTTCCGGCTCAGGCCCTTCATCAGGAAGCCTGCCGTTCCACACAAAACCCTGCGCGTGATACTCCTCCAGACCGCACCTGTTTTTCGTCAGATAGCACACTCTGTGGTGGGGAGTGCCGCACTGAGGGCACACCACTACATCAGCGTCCTCCGTAAAGGGTGCTCTGCATATCGGGCAAAGCTTATTTGTAAATTTTGACATATCTATCCTTTCACGATATTTTTCCTGTGCATAAATATACATATTGAGTATACCATATTTTGTGCATAATTTCAAGCGATAAATCCTGTTTTATGTGAAAATATTGTAAAAGATTAATGGAATAAGCCTTTCAGCTTCATATTTTCCAATGGGTACAAAAGTCATACGAATGATTTAACTCAATATAAGATTTAACGTAATATAAATAATACGAAAGTGGTTTTTGGAAAGCTTCGCATTTCTTTTGATTATTTTAGCTTTATACAAATCAAATCCGCCCCCGAAATAGGGAGCGGATAAAATTGTTCTATTTTTTAGCCGTTGGAAACCGCCTTGTTGATATCGTCGATAGCAGCAAGGATAGCGGGTTCATGGGTCTCTCTCAGCGCGGTGTAACTCTCGCCCGTCAGATATACAAGATTTGTAAGGGACTGTACGGGAGCTTCGGTAGCGGAGCTGTCAGAAACAGTACCCAGACCGCCCTTGAAGTCAACGATAGGCGTTACGGGGCTTGTACCGTCAACCGCAGTAAGCGAATATATGAACTCAAGCAGTTCTCTGTTCCAGTTGTATTTGTCAATAGCTTGCTGGATAGCCGCCTCCTTGACATCAGGCGACTGAGCAGCAGTAGCGCAGCAATCTATCCAAGCGCTAACGCCGTTTGCATTATCGGAGCCTTTGCACCACATAAGCGAATCCTGCTTCAGTGTTACATAGTGAGCATCCGCTTGAGGATCCTTCGGGCAGGGCACACACTGCACCTCGTCATCATCCCAAGCAAACTTCTTGGCATACTTGGAAAGCGTGGACTCCCATACCCATGTCGCACCGTCGGCATAGAACAGGATATCGCCGTCAGCGAACATCTTCGGATTTACGCTATAGCTGTTAAGCTCGTGTCTGGGGTAACGCAGATTTTCCTGCTGGAGAACCGCGAGCATCTGATTTTCAACTCTTTCAACAGCGGGGTCGCGCAAGTTGCTGACAATAACGCCGTCATTGTTCGCCACCATAGGTGTACCGGTAGAAAGAACAAAGTCATTCTCGGGATTAAAGCCATCAATGACATACTTGCCCTCGCCGGACTGTTGGAACTTTCTCGCCATATCAAGGAAAGCGTCCCAATCCCATTTACCCTGCTCAAACAGCGTTCTGGGATCTTCAACGCCAAGATCGCCTATAACGCTCTTTCGGTAGTAAAATAGATTATTCATGGATATCTGCCAGAAAGCGCAGTAATGCTTGCCATTCAGCACGAATTTCTCCATAAGATCTCTTGTACCGTCAAACTTAGGGGAATCAAGATTTACGATATCATCAATAGGCTGATATCTGCCTCTAAGAACGCCGTATGGGAAGTCGTAAATCTCAAACGGGAATATATCGGGACCCTCGTCCGCCGCGATAGCCGTACCTAAACTGTCGAATCTTCCGCCATACGCGACATAGGTATAATCGAATATCTTGCCGTTTCTTTCGGGTTGAACACCCTTTTCAGGAACACCATAGATTTCCTTGAACAACTCCGCTTCGGCGTTCGTTTCGTCAATCTCCCACCAAGCCATCCAGTGAATACGATCGGTTACCTCCAGCGTGGGATCTTCAACCTCCAGACCCTTTACAGCATCCTGCACCGCAGGATCGGTATCAAAGGTCGTTTGGGTGGGGGTCGTCGTCGGGGCTGTTGTTCCAGGAGCGCCGGAATTCGGTGTGCCGCTGTTTTCGGCAGGCGTTTCATCGCACGCCGTCAATGTCAGCACCATCATTCCCGCCAGCAAAGCCGAAGCAATTGCCTTGATTTTTTTCATGATTTACCTCCATTAGTTAAGAATAAGACAAAGTTGTGTATTAGCGCAAAGGCACATATGCGCAAAGCAAAACGAACGCTTGTCTCTGCGCGGAAATCCGCAACTTTCAGTTGTGCTCAATAATATTATAACTCAATTTACTTCTATTTTCAATATGCAAAACAATACATTTTATGTCAGTTTTTTTGTGCATTTTCTCTTAATTTCTTTACCTAAACCATGTATTATTTACTTTATCTTTTATTTTCGTGTAGAGTAAACTCAAAGTAACACAGTTTTAGTCTTGAAACAATTTTATAAGGTTAGAACCACGCAGACAAATCTCCCGCATTGGCAAGCAACAGCCAATGCGGGAGATTTTTAAGTTGTATTAACCGTTTTGGATCGCTTTGTTTATATCGTTGATAGCTGCCTGAATCGCAGGCTCATGGGTCTCACGCAAAGAAGTGAAAGTCTCGCCGGTGAGATACACCATACTGGTAAGAGACTGAATTGGCGCTTCTGCCGCAGAAGTATCCGAAACAGCGCCCAGACCGTTCTTAAAATCCACGATAGGCGTTACGGGACTTGAGCCGTCCAGCGCGCAAAGTGAATAAATAAACTGAAGAACCTCTTTGTTCCAGCCGTATTTGTCAACCGCCTGATCTATTGCCGCTTCCTTTACGGAAGGATCCTGCGAGGCGGTAACGCAGCAGTCTATCCACGCACTTACGCCGCTGGCGTTTTTAGAGCCTTTGCACCACATCAGCGAATCCTGCTTCAGCGTTACATAGTGAGCGTCCGCCTGTGGATCCTTTGGGCAGGGAACGACCTGAATCTCGTTCTCGTCCCATGCGTACTTTTTGGCAAACTTGGAGATGGTTGATTCCCATTCCCATGTGCCGCCGTTGGCGTAGAAAAGAATATTGCCGTCCGCGAACCCTTTCGGATTTATGCTCCAGCTGTTCAACTCATGCCTTGGGTAACGCAAGTTTTCCTCTTGCAATACCTTTAGCATAAGGTTCTCAGCTCTCTCAACTGCGGGGTCGCGCAGGTTGTTCACTATAACGCCGTTTTCGTTGCCTATCATGGGAGTACCGGTCGAAAGAAGGAAATCCTGCTCGGGACCGTAGCCGTCCACCACATATTTGCCCTCCCCAGACTGCTGAAATTTTCTCGCCATATCAAGGAAAGCGTCCCAATCCCATCTGCCCTCTTCAAACATCGTTCTGGGGTCTTCAACACCAAGGTCGTTGACAATACTTGTGCGATAGTAAAACAGATTATTTATGGATATCTCATAAAATGCGCAGTAATGCTTTCCGTTGAGAACAAAATCCTCCATAAGATCTCTTGTAGCGTCCCACTTAGGAGAGTCAAGGTTTACGATATCGTCAACGGGCTGATATCTTCCTCTTAAAACGCCGTATGGGAAATCACTTATCTCAAAGGGGAATATGTCTGGACCGTCATCTGCCGCGATAGCCGTACCCAGACTGTCAAATCTACCTTCGTATGCAACATAAGTATAGTCAAAGATCATTCCGCTGCGGTCAGCCTGTGTACCGTTTGCGGGGGTTCCATATGTCTTTTTGAAAAGCTCGGCAGCGGGTGTTGTTTCGTCAATCTCCCACCAAGCCATCCATTTAATACGATCGTTTATCTCCAAATCGGGGTTTTCAACCTCCAGATCCTTTACCGATTCAATAACGTCCTGGTCGGTATCAAAGGTCGTGCGGGGCGGTGTGGTCTGCGGGGCGGTCGTGCCGGGAGCGTTGGAACCGGTGGGATTTACGCTCTCTATCGGCGCGGTTTCATCGCAAGCCGTGATAGTGAGCGCCAAAGCGATTGCCATCATCGCGCAAACGATTGTCTTAAGTTTTCTCATAAGTGTACCCTCCTTCTGTCAGTGTTAATTTCTCTATTCAGCTTTATAAAGCCAATGTTATCGTTTTTATTATATTCCATTTCAAATCTTTTTTCAATAGGCAAATGTAATCAATTTTATTAGCTGTATTTAGGTATTTTTATGTTTATTTATGCGTTTTATGTTACTTAAATTCAGCAATGTTTTATTTTTACCTTACTTAACTATAAGTTTATCTCAAAACGCCGAAAAGCGAGCCGCTGTTGTATTCACATAATGCAACGATACAATAGCAGCTCGCTTTAGATTATTGATGGAATTTTAAATCTTTTCTATGCTGATTTTTATATCTTCTTTTCAAGAAGTTAATTTCGGCAGGCGTCAGTATTATAACAGCGGAAATAACAGCTTTCACTTACGGTCTTTGTAAACTTTCAGCAGCGCCGCGTGCATGCAAAATAAGTTTCATGAGTTTCTAATTCGTATAATACAATTTACGGTACGTTCTATATCATAATTTCATGAAAATAAAAAGGTGGTGCTCACACCTCACCACACCTTGCTTTTGCAAACAAAATACCCTCCCCGTCAAGGGAGGGACATTTTTTATACCAGCTCAATGACCGCCATCTCCGCGGCATCTCCGCGGCGCGGACCTATCTTGTAAATTCTGGTGTAGCCGCCGTTTCTGTCGGCATACTTGGGAGCGATTTCGTCAAACACCTTCTTAGCTACGTCCTCCTTGGTGATGTAGGACAGAACCTGACGCTTTGTGTGCAGGGTGTTTGCTTTCTTCAACGTCGGGAATGGTCGAAAACTCATGCTGAACGCCGTCGATTTTGTCTGTGCATAATTTCAAGCGATAAATACCGTTTTATGTGAAAATATTGTAAAAAATACCGCCCTCGTTTCTGAGGGCGGATTTATTAAACCTTTTCTATGATGATTTTCAAGCGGTGTCTTCTTTTTTAAAAATTTACGCCCGCTATATGAAGCATGAAACCGTATAAGAACTGGCGAAATGACCAGCAAAATTAATCTGGTTTTTTCTTTCTCTCCGCATAAACCTTTAGTGCGGCAAGAGGTATTCGGATATCTGTTCCGTTTATACTGCTCCATCCTTTGTCAATTGTGCCCTCAGCACTGAATATTACGGAGCTTCCGCCTGAAAAAAGAATAGTATAGTTGTCATAAAAAGCGCCCTCGCTGTATTCAAAATTACTGTTAAAACCTACCGCAGAAGGCAGAAGGCATTCAACATCCGCAACAATTTCCGTCTTTTTCTTCGCGCCCGCGAAATCAATGCGCTGATATACCGCCGCAATGGGCTGTGCCGCAAATGTCGGATCGGGTATATTCGTTTCCCCGAAACAAATAACATTCGCGCCGACAAGCGAATCTATCCTGCCATTCAACTCGTCCTCATCACCGCCCCTGTCGGTTGCTGTAAAGCTGCCGTTTTCGCCGATATATAACAGGGAGTAGCTGCCGCAAAGAAGTGTGCCGCCCGTTACAGAAAGCTCCCCGTCGCACAATATTGAACCCGTAAGAGTGACGGAAAACCTTTCCAGAAGCAGCTTTCCGCCCTCCTCAATATAGATCGTTCCCGCTATGTCAGCGCCGCCGGTGAGCGTAAGGGTTTTGCCCGCGGGGATAACCAGCACATCGCCCCGCTTCATGGTGAAGCATTTTTTCAGCGTTCTGCTTTTGTCCAGCACGGGAATGCTCAGCGTTTCCTCAATATCGGCGTAATTTAAACCTCCGATTTCAGCATAATACAGGCTGCTTTTCATGCTTGATATGTAGGATTTTTTGTCAGCTTTTCCGAACATAACGACCTCGATTGGGTCAATTTCTAATGCCGCCACGCGCGTATTTATAAGAAATTCGTTTGAACCAATCATGAAAAACATTAACAAAGTGATTATTACAATTAGTTTTGACTTCAAAAAAATCCACCCCATTCTCAATACAAAGATTGATACCACTTATAATATCTTCCCAATTTAATTGACTCGCTCACAGTATTAGGGTTACCCTTAACCGTAATGTATTGCTCCTTTACGGTATTTGGATTATCAATAGTATAGGTCGTATAACCGCTATCAATGTATATTCCACGTATTACTACTCCATGGTAAATTATTTCCTCTTTAGTAGGGTCAGTATCACTGGGTTTAGAACCTTCAAGATATATAACAATGGGTCTATCTCTTGATATTTGATCCCATACTTCATCTGCCGACATTGCGCCACGCTCTGGCGTAACACTCGTTTGCTTTGTGTATGGTGTATATCCATAGTAATCAAACGCTGAGGCTGTGTTGCGGCTCTTTCCTAATTCAGTTAATTTGTTATGGATCTTGTCTGCTGTTAATGATGTATCCATTTTGTAATTTAATACCATGGCAGCACAAGCCGCCCAACATACTCCACTTGGGTCTACTTTTGTGCTATTGGGCACATGCTCTATATCAAGATATTTTGAACCAAGCCATGAATATTCGACAGGTTTAGAACTCAACTTAATATTTGAACACGATATAGAGTAAACCTCGGGGGTTTCCGTCGGATACCCTGTGTAAAGTCCATCGACCAAAGAATAACCATTTTCTAATGTGTACGTTAAAAGACTGTCATCATAATAACCTATTGCCAAAGCGCCATTACTATCAAACGCTTCTTGCATTTCCTTTGTTATATTGGTATCAAACATAGAACCCAATTCGTTATTGACATATATGTCAACTTTACCAATCAGTTCTCCATCATCAATAACGAATGTTTCATACCCCATAAATGAAAAGCTGTTAAAATCATATAATGGAATTAAATTGCTATACGATATCGTGGCATCCATTTCAATACCATGTATTGCCATATACCTTGGTATACAGATGTCAAGATACTCTTTGATTGTTTCACTTGTATCGACCTGCGATACTGAAACATTTTCAGCTGACGTTAAAACGGACGTATTTAACACCATTGTGGCGCGGCTATTGCCGCAAGTAATTTCTTGGTTTCTCTCATAATCTTGTTTCCTTTCTTCATAACTGTTTTTTTATTTGAAGCATACGCTTCTATAAAATATAATACTACTTTTTCTGTTTTTCGTCAACCGATATAAGGAAAAAACATTTACAAAGAAAGCAGGACATATTTGTATTTTTTATACAAATATGTTTTTTTTTGCAAAATAAGCAAAGGCTACTATAACCATCACTATAATAACAATACGACACGAGTAGGTATGACATTTTCACACAGGAGAATATCACCAAAAACAACATTTTTTCTTGGTGCAATTGCACAAAAAATCCCTCCCGTAAAGGGCGCTCGGCACACTGGGCATAATTTATTTTCAAATTTTGACATATCTATCCTTTCGCCGTTTTCCCTTGGCATACACACCTTTAGTACACCATATTCTGGGCGTAATTTCAAGCGATAAATACCGTTTTATGTGAAAATATTGTAAAAAATACCGCCCTCGTTTCCGAGGGCAGGTCTGAAAAAGTCAGCTGGGGATATTATCTTTAAAACGTTCATAATGCTCATAAATATCGTCGGGATCGTTTTGGCGCATTTCCTCGATCACTTCCTCAAACCGAGGGTGTGCCTGCGTCATTATATATTGATCCGAATATGCGTCATTTTCATCTGCCGTATCGTGAGATAACGTAAAATTAAGCAAAGAGATCAACGCAGCAAATAAAGCGATCACGATCATCGTTTCAAAAACATACTTCGTGTATTTCCGCAATTTTTACCACCCCATATCTTCGTAAGCGTCTTCAAAATAAAGCGTCCAATCGTGCGATATGTAACCACTGACATCCAAACCGCTGGGAGAAACCTTGTTCACAAAGCCAAAATAATAAAATTTATCAGGATCTAAATTATATATGCAGAAATTATAATAGAATAAACTGTATTCTGGCTTACGAACCAATTCATTACGATAATCAATATCAAAGCTTGCTATACGTTTGCCTGTGGAATAATCGTATACCTCAATTGCATTGATTCGTTCATATTCTCGGTATGTGTTACCTTAACCGAGAAGCGTGTGGTTAAATAATAACCATAATCGAATTTCGAAAACTAAACAATGATATATTGTCCAAAACAACACCCTTGTTGTTTTATTAATTATACTATCTTTCTTATTTTATGTCAAGGTAATTATACAGAAAAAACCTTACAAAGTTTGCAACGGTTCTTTGTATATTTATACAAATTTATATCTTTAATGTAAAAAGGCAGGGTAAACTATAACCCATCTCCATAATAACAATATTACACCCGCGGTTATGATAATTTTGCATGGGAAAATATCACCAATAAATCGCACACTTTTTTGGCGGAAATGTTCAAACAAATAAAGCGCCGCCTTTGCGCCGCTTTATTTATCTTACAGAAATCCCTCCCGTAAAGGGAGGGACAATGCTTATACCAGCTCGATGACCGCCATCTCCGCAGCATCACCGCGGCGCGGACCGATCTTGTAAATTCTTGTATATCCGCCGTTTCTGTCGGCGTACTTGGGAGCGATCTCGTCAAACACCTTCTTAGCTACGTCCTCCTTGGTGATGTAGGACAGAACCTGACGCTTTGTGTGCAGGGTGTTAGCCTTTCCGAGTGTTATCATTTTCTCAGCTACCGCGCGGACTTCCTTTGCGCGGGTTACCGTGGTCTCTATCTTTCCGTTCTCAAGCAGGAATGTAACCATGCCTCTGAGCATTGCTTTTCTATGGTCGCTGGGACGACCCAGCTTTCTTGTACCTGGCATTTTTCATTCTCCTTTCATAGGATTTTGGTTTATGTCAACCTTAGTTGCTGTCTTCTGAGGGAGTGAGGTCGCAGCCGAGAGAAATCAGCTTTGACTTTACCTCATCGAAGGACTTCTTGCCGAGGTTTCTTACCTTCATCATGTCCTCAGGGGACTTGTTAACAAGGTCCTCCACCGTATTGATACCCGCTCTCTTCAAGCAGTTGAAGGAGCGAACAGACAACTCAAGCTCCTCAATGGTCATCTCAAGCACTCTGTCCTTGCGGCTCTCTTCCTTGGTCTCCATGATGTCCTGAGTGCTTACCTCGTCGGACAGGTCCGCGAAGAGCTGAAGTCTTTCCATCAATATTTTAGCCGCATAGCTTACCGCTTCCTTAGCGGATATCGTCCCGTCCGTCCAGATTTCGATTATAAGCTTCTCAAAATCTGTTCTCTGTCCGACACGGGTGTTTTCAACCGTATAATTGCACTTTAAAACAGGCGTATATATACTGTCCACAGGAATTATACCAATAATGGGCTGGAGATAATTCTTGTTCTGCTCCGCGGAAACATATCCCCTGCCCCTGTCAAGCGTGATATCCATGTACAGCTTGGCGCCTGTGCCGAGAGTTGCGATATGCATACCGGGATCGAGTATTTCAACCTCACTGTCGGTTTTGATGTCGCCGGCGGTAACCTCGCATTCGCCTTCCGCCTCGATATAAATCGTCTTGGGGGCTTCCCCGTACATCTTGGCTCTCAGACCTTTAATGTTGAGGATTATCTCAGTAACATCTTCTTTAACGCCGGGAATGGTCGAAAACTCATGCTGAACGCCGTCAATCTTGACGGAGGTCGCCGCCACACCCGGTAACGAGGAGAGTAGCACCCTTCTCAGGCTGTTGCCCAATGTGTTTCCATATCCGCTCTGGAGAGGCTCCAGAACGAACATTCCGTAAGTTCCGTCAGACCTCAGTTTAGAGGTCTCAATATTGAGCTTTTCAAATTTTTCAAGCATTTGGTAACCCTCCCACAAGTTTTGTCGTAAGGTATGCACCGGACCTTCCGCCCCGCGTCGGTGCGCGGGCGCGTAAGCGGCTGCCGCCGATCCGGCACCTACACAATTATCCTGTGCTTACTGCTGTATTCCTGTTAATTTTAACTCATACTCCGCCTAAAGTCTTTACATTAAAGTATTGACAATATTTCTGCGGGCTAATCAGCATTTTAACGCAAACAGCGCGCCGGTATATGAATTAAAAATAACTGCACTAAATATCTGTATGCTGAGAAGCAATTATTTAGAATACAACTCGATAATCAGGTGCTCTGCGATCTCGAAGTCGAGATCCTCACGCTGGAACGCACGGGTTACCTTAGCGGAAGCTGCCTCCTTATTTACGTCAAGCCACATGGGAACGAGTCTGCCGCCTGCTGTTTCAGCGATCTCCTCAAACTTCTTGCTCTTCTTGCTCTTATCGCGAAGGGAGATAACGTCGCCAACCTTAACTCTGTAAGAAGGGATATCAACTCTCTTGCCGTTCACACAGAAATGACCGTGAGATACGAGCTGACGAGCCTCACGACGGGTGGTTGCCATGCCCATTCTGAAAACGATGTTGTCAAGACGGGATTCCAGAAGCCTGATAAGGTTTTCACCGGCAATGCCTTCCTCTTTGGTAGCATGTTCATAGTAGTGACGGAACTGCTTTTCGAGAACGCCGTAAACAAACTTCAGCTTCTGCTTTTCCTTAAGCTGGGAGCCGTACTCGGAAACCTTCTTGCGTCTGTTGCCGCCGGGGTTTCTCTTGGATTTCTTATTTTCGGAATAGCCCAGTACCGCGGGACTGATGTCCAGCGCTCTGCACTTTTTCAGAATAGGATCGCGATTAACTGCCATTATAATTATCCTCCGTTATTTGATCAAATATCGGTTTGTCAACCGACGCCGAGTAAACGACCGCTCGGCTCTTTTCACTTGTAGTTTCTTACAGTCGGACTATACGCGTCTTCTCTTGGGAGGACGGCATCCGTTGTGGGGAATGGGGGTAACGTCCTTGATGAGCTTTACCTCAAGACCTGCCGCCTGAAGCGCTCTGATAGCCGCCTCGCGTCCGGAACCGGGGCCCTTTACGAAAACCTCAACAGTTTTGAGTCCGTGCTCCATCGCTGCCTTTGCCGCAACGTCCGCCGCTGTCTGAGCCGCGTAAGGGGTGGATTTTCTTGAGCCTCTGAAGCCCAGTCCGCCCGCGCTTGCCCATGAGAGAGCGTTGCCCTGAAGGTCGGTGATGGTAACGATAGTGTTGTTAAAAGTAGACTGGATATGAGCCGCACCGTTTTCGATGTTCTTGCGCTCACGACGTCTGCGGATAACCTGCTTTCCGCCTTTGGCTGCTGCCATTTATATACCACCTTTCATTACTTCTTCTTGTTAGCAATTGTCTTCTTGGGACCCTTGCGTGTTCTCGCGTTGGTCTTTGTGCGCTGTCCGCGAACGGGAAGTCCCTTGCGGTGACGCATGCCGCGATAGCAGTTTATCTCAACCAGACGCTTGATATCCAAAGCGACCTTTCTTCTCAGATCGCCCTCTACGAGATAGCCCTCATGGTCTATCACGTCACGGATCTTTGCCTCCTCAACGTCGGACAGATCTCTGACGCGGGTATCGGGATTTATTCCTGCTTTAGCCAGAATATCGTTGGCGGTCTTTCTGCCTATGCCATAAACATAGGTAAGACCAATCTCAACACGCTTTTCCTTGGGCAGGTCTACACCGGCGATTCTTGCCATTGTTTTTCCTCCTATCTTGAAATCAAGGCTTAGCCCTGTCTTTGCTTGTGTTTGGGTTCAACACAAATAACCATTACTTTGCCCTTGCGCTTGATAACCTTGCACTTGTCGCACATGGGCTTTACCGAAGGTCTTACTTTCATGAATTAACCCTCCTTTAAGGTTCTTTCTTGCTTGGGCGCCTCCCTTTGAGGGCGATTACTTGGCGCGCCATGTGATTCTTCCTTTTGTGAGGTCGTAAGGCGACATTTCCACAGTAACCTTGTCACCGGGCAAAATGCGAATGTAGTTCATTCTCAGCTTGCCGCTGATGTGTGCCAAAATCTGGTGACCGTTTGAAAGCTCCACCTTGAACTGTGCGTTTGGCAGTGCTTCCAGAATAACGCCTTCAACTTCCAATACATCTTCTTTAGACAAGCTATTCACTCTCCTCGGCGATGCTTTGCTCACGCAGCAAGCGTAGCGCTCTGCGCAGCCCTTTGTCCGTAAGTTCCGAAAGCTCTATCGAGTTTTTCGTCGCGCGGACGTGTCTGATGTTCTTTTTTTTGGGGGACAGAAGCTTGCGCTCCTTTCCGTCGGCGATATACACATATCCTCCGTCAGCTCCCGCAACGACGAACCAGCCGCCGCCGTCACGCCCCGCGGAGCTTATTACAACTGTACCCGTCTCTATCATATCAATGATGCTCCAGCGTCATTATCAGCGGCTCGGAATTGGTTATCGCCACCGTGTGCTCGAAATGGCAGCTGAGACTTCCGTCCGTTGTTACCACCGTCCACTTGTCTCCGAGAATATTAACCTCGGGGAAGTTGGAATTCACCATCGGCTCGATAGCTATCGTCATGCCTGGAGTAAGCCTCGGACCGCGCCCCGCTTTTCCGTAATTCGGAACCTCGGGCTCCTCGTGCATTTCCCTGCCGACGCCGTGACCGATAAACTTTCTCACCACCGCGTAGCCGCAGCTTTCAACATGGGTCTGCACAGCGTTTGAGATATCGCCTACCCTGTTGCCCGCGACTGCCTGCTCTATTCCCTTGTAAAGAGCCTCTTCGGTAGCCTTAAGAAGTTTCTCTGCCTCATCGGAAACCTTCCCCACGCGAAATGTCTTGGTGTTATCCCCCATGAAGCCGTTAAGCTCCGCGACTATGTCGCAGGAGATGATGTCCCCCTCCTTGAGAATTTTCTTTTTGGAGGGTATTCCGTGAATAAGCTCCTCGTTGACGGAAAAGCAATTATGCCCGGGGAATCCGCCGTAGCCCTTGCATGGCGAGTGCCCCCCATGGGATACGATAAAATCATTGACGATGCGGTCAAGCTCCCATGTGGAAATTCCCGCCACGGCGTTCTTTCCAGCCTGAGCCAGCGCCTGCGCCGCAAGCTCTCCCGCCTTGAGCATCAATTTAAGCTCGGTCGGATTTTTGATTTGAATCATATTTTTTGCTCTTTCAGAGGGATCAGCCCTTGATAGCTGCCAAAGTCAGCTTTGAGGTATCGGCAATTTCCTCCTGACCCTCAACGGTGACCAGCTTACCCTTTGCGGCATAATAATCCTTTAAGGGAGCAGTCTTTTCGTGATAAGTCGCAAGACGCGCCTTTACTGTTTCGGGCTTGTCGTCTATTCTCTGAACAACCTTTGCGCCGCAAGCGTCGCAGATGCCCTCAGCCTTTGTGGGCTTGTATTCGATATGGTAGGAGTTTCCGCAGCCCTCGCAAACGCGTCTGCCGGACATTCTCGCGGTTATCTTCTCGTCGGGAACATTTATTTCCACTACCTTATCTATCTGAACGCCCATTTTATCCAGAGCCTCAGCCTGCAAAACGGTTCTGGGAAAGCCGTCCAGAATAAAGCCGTTTTTCGCGTCGTCCTGCGCTATCCTGTCCTTAAGGATACCGATAACTATTTCATCGGGAACAAGGTCGCCCCTGTCCATGCATTCCTTAGCCGCAAGACCCGCGGGTGTTCCGTTCTTTACCGCCTCGCGGAGCATATTTCCCGTAGAGATGGCGGGAATATTCAACTCCTTGCAGACCACCTCAGCCTGTGTTCCTTTGCCTGCGCCCGGAGCGCCCAAAAAAATCATATTCATAGAAATTCTCCTGTTCATCTCTGTCACCCGCCGACAGCAGCCCGCCTCCGTGCCGGAGCACTTCGGCGAGAGCGTCCTTCCTTAGTCGAGGAAGCCCGGGTGATGACGCATCATAATCTGGCTCTCCAGCGAACGAACGGTTTCAAGCGCAACTCCGACAACGATGAGCATCGTTGTGCCGCCGAGGCTTACGCCAGTCATTCCAGTGCACAGAGAGAAGATTATCGGGAATATCGCGATAATTCCAAGGAATATCGCGCCAATCAGCGTAATCTTGTTGAGGGAGTTGTAGATAAAATCCGATGTGGGCTTGCCAGGTCTGTAACCCGGAATAGCACCGTTATTCTTCTTAAGGTTATTCGCTATCTCAACAGGATTATAGGATATAGAAACATAGAAATAGTTGAACGCGATAATCAGCACAAAGTAAATTACCGCATATGCGGGACTGTTCTGGCTGAAAAATCTAACAAAGCCGTCCCAGAAGCTATCATTTGTGCCGTCAATGCCGAAAAAGTAGCATATCGTCTGCGGCAGGCTCATGAGCGACATAGCGAAGATGATAGGCATAACACCCGACATAGCAACCTTTATCGGTATATGAGTTGACTGACCGCCGTACATTTTTCTTCCGACAACTCGCTTTGCGTACTGGACGGGTATCCTGCGCTCCGCGTTGGTCATCAAAATAACGAACCAGATCATCGCCGCAAAAATGATAACGATAAGCGCAACAAAGATAATATTCTTCATATCCTCTTTGCACATATCGATAAAGTATCCTACCGTGTTGGGTATCCTCGAAACGATACCCGCGAAGAGTATCATGGAGATGCCGTTGCCTATTCCCTTTTCGTTGATACGGTCACCCAGCCATATGATAAGCGAAGCGCCCGCCACAAAGCAGGAAATTATGACGATTGCCGATAGAATAACTGAGAACGTGTCGCTGGTCGTATCAAAAACGTCGCCGTACCTCAGTACCGCGCGGTGGGGCGTGCCCTCGGCGTTTATGCCGTTTCTCAGCGTAAAGTAGAAAGCCGTCGCCTGAAATATTGCTATGCCCAGCGCGACAAATTTCGTTATCGTGTTGATTTTCTTCCTGCCCTCGTCGCCCTCCTTGGATAGCTTCTCCAAAGGCGGTATGGCTACTGTGAGCAGCTGGATGATAATCGACGCGTTGATATAAGGCGTGATTGACATCGCCAACAGTGTGCCTTTTCCAAGCGAACCGCCCGTCATTACATCGAGATAATTAAGCAGCGAAGCGCCGCTCATCATCTCAGATATGGAGCCGTTGTCCAGAAAAGGAACAAAAATGTTTGAGCCTAAGCGGAAAAGGATGATGATAAACAGTGTGTACAAAATCTTTTTACGCAGCTGAGTGTCGACCCACGCATTGCGAAAGACTGAGAACATTCCGTTCATTACATCACCTCTGCCTTTCCGCCTGCCTTTTCAATTTTTTCCTTTGCCGCCTCGGTGAACTTGGCAGCCTTTACGGTCAAGCTCTTTGTAAGCTCGCCGTTGCCCAGAATTTTTATGCCGTCCTTCGCGTCCTTGATCGCGCCGCACTCAACAAGAGCCGCCGCGTCAACAACCGCGCCGCTTTCAAAGCGCTTTTCAAGCTCGGAAACGTTTAAGGCAGCATACTCCTTGGCGAAGATGTTATTAAAGCCTCTTTTAGGCATTCTTCTCTGGAGAGGCATCTGACCGCCTTCGAAACCGGGTCTGATAGAGCCGCCCGAACGTGCCTTCTGTCCCTTATGACCCTTACCTGCCGTTTTGCCGTTGCCAGAACCGTGACCGCGTCCGATACGCTTAACGTCCTTTACAGAGCCAAAAGCGGGCTGTAATTCGTGTAGCTTCATACTGGTTTGCACCCCCTAGTAAATTTTAGAATTGTGTGACGCCGCACGGCGTCCAAGATAATCAAACCTCTTCAACCTTTACCAGGTGAGCGATAGTCTTGATTTTACCCTTTGTAGCCTCATTGTCGGGCTGAGTTGTTTCAGAATTAACCTTGCGCAGTCCAAGAGAATACGCGGTGGCAATCTGATTCTTCTTGCAGCTGTTCAAAGAGCGTACAAGCTTTATTTTAAGAGCCATTGTATTTCTTCCTTTCGCGCTTAGCCTAAAATTTCCTTAACCGACTTGCCTCTCAGCGCAGCAACCTCCTCCGCGGTTCTCAGCGAAGTCAGACCCTGCATGGTTGCACGTACAACGTTGCAGGGATTGTTGGAGCGCAGGGACTTTGTACGGATATTCTTTATGCCTGCCATCTCTATAACCGCACGAACGGGACCGCCCGCGATAACACCAGTACCCTCGGGAGCGGGACGCATCAGAACTGCGCCTGCGCCAAATTTTCCAGTTATCTCGTGGGGAATGGTGGTTCCCTTGAGAGCGATCTTCTTAAGATTCTTCTTAGCGTCCTCAATGCCCTTGCGGATAGCGTCGGGAACCTCATTGGACTTGCCCATGCCGAAGCCTACCGTGCCGTTGCCGTCACCGACAACCACCAGTGCGGAGAACTTCATGATGCGTCCGCCTTTTACGGTCTTGGAAACGCGGTTAATATATACAACCTTTTCCTGAAGCTCGTTTTCGTTTACTTCTATATTTGCCAAGTTTGTCCCTCCTTATCAGAAATTAAGTCCGCCTTCTCTTGCGCCCTCAGCGAGAGCAGCAACTCTGCCGTGGTACACATAGCCGCCTCTGTCGAATACGACATCGGTGATTCCTGCTGCCTTAGCCTTCTCGGCTATCATAAGACCAACCTTCTTGGCAGCATCAACGTTTCCACCGTAGCCGTCAAAACCCTTTTCGGTGGAGGAAGCCGCTGCAAGCGTAACACCCTTTACGTCGTCGATAATCTGAGCGTAAATGTGCTGAGAAGAACGGAAAACATTAAGCCTCGGGCACTCCGCGGTGCCGTTGATCTTTCCGCGGACGCGCTTGTGACGGCGCAGTCTGCTCTTGTTTTTATCAATGCTTTTAACCATTTCGTTTCAGTCCTTTCATATAGGGATTTACTTCTTACCCTTACCCGCTTTACCTTCCTTGCGGCGGATAACCTCGTCGGCATACTTGATGCCCTTGCCCTTATAAGGCTCGGGGGGACGCTTGCCTCTTATCTCCGAAGCGTACTGTCCTACTTTCTGCTTATCGATACCCGTAACAATGATCTTGTTGGGAGCGGGAACCTCCAGCTTTACGTCGTCGGTATCCGAAACGGTTACCTGGTGCGAGAAGCCGAGATTCATTACAACGTCCTTGCCGTTCTTCTGGCATCTGAAGCCGACACCGTTGATTTCAAGCTCTTTCTTGAAGCCCTCGGTAACGCCGACCACCATGTTGTGGATAAGCGTTCTCGTAAGACCGTGGAGCGATTTGCTGACGTTTTCGTCATCAGGACGGGTAACGACTATCTCGCTGCCCTCCTGTGCGATGCTTATGATTTTGTTGAATTCCTTTGTGAGGGAACCCTTGGGACCCTTTACCGTAACAACAGAGCCGTCGATTTTTACATCAACGCCTGCGGGAACAGTAATAGGCTTTTTACCGATTCTGGACATATTACTATTCCTCCTTATTACCAGATAAATGCAAGAACTTCGCCGCCGACGTTAAGCTCGCGAGCCTTTTTGTCGGTCATGATGCCCTTGGAGGTGGACACGATAGCGATACCGAGTCCCTTCATTACCTTAGGCATATCCTTGCAGTTTGAATAAATTCGCAGACCGGGCTTGGAAACGCGGCGTAAGCCGGTGATTACCTGCGCCCTTGTGTCTGTGTACTTGAGAGTCACTCTGATGATACCCTGCTTGTTGTCGTCAATGACTTTGAAAGCCTTGATGTAGCCCTCGTCCAGAAGAATCTGGGCGATCTGCTTTTTCAAGTTGGAAGCAGGAACATCAACAGAAGGATGCTTTGCAGAGTTTGCGTTACGAATTCTCGTCAGCATATCTGCGATAGTATCAGTGATCTGCATTCATTTACCTCCTATTACGAAAGCCGTTACGGAACCGATTGCCCGTCGTACTATCATTATTTGCCCCAAAGGGGCTATATTAAGCCGGGCTTTATTCTATCCAAAAACCCGCCCGGCGAGGGGACATAAATCCGCAGGAAGCTGTTGCTTCCCACCTTAAATTACCAGCTTGCTTTCTTTACGCCGGGGATCTGACCCTTATAGGCAAGCTCTCTGAAGCAGATTCTGCAAATGCCGAACTTGCGCAGGTACGCATGAGGTCTGCCGCAGAGCTTGCATCTGTTATAAGCGCGGGTAGAGAACTTGGGCGCTCTCTGCTGCTTAGCTTTCAATGACTTCTTTGCCATAACTGATCCTGCGTCCTTTCTTTACTTCTCAAAGGGAGCGCCCATCAGGCTGAGCAGCTCTCTCGCTTCCTCATCGGTCTTTGCGGTGGTGATAAAGTTGATGTCCATGCCGCGAACCGCGTCAATCTTATCGTACTCGATCTCGGGGAAGATCAACTGCTCCTTAAGACCCATGGAATAATTTCCTCTGCCGTCAAAAGAATTGGGGTTGATGCCTCTGAAGTCGCGTACACGGGGAAGAGCAACGTTGAAGAGTCTGTCGAGGAATTCATACATGATATCGCCGCGCAGCGTTACCTTTACGCCGATAACCTGACCCTCTCTGAGCTTGAAGTTCGCAACCGACTTCTTAGCGCGGCAGGGTACGGGCTTCTGTCCGGTGATCGTCGCCAGCTCGTTGGAAACGTTCTCTATTATCTTCGCGTTCTCCTTCGCCTCTCCGCAGCCTACATTGACTACAATCTTGTCCAGCTTGGGAGTCTGCATGACAGACTTGTAGCCGAACTTCTTGAAAAGCGCGGGAGCAACGGATTCTTTATAGAAATCCTTCATTCTTGCCATTGTTATTTACTCCTATCTGACAGCCGGATTTTAATGCGGGCTTTACCGCGCCGCATTGCTTGTATCCGACCGATCTCAAAGCAATATCAGTATTTCAGCTCTGCGCCGCAGTGCTTGCAAACTCTGACTTTCTTGCCGTCCTGAATCTTGTGAGCAACTCTGGTGGTCTTGTCGCACTTGGGGCAAACCAGCATTACCTTGGAAGCGTACATAGCGCCCTCCGCCTGTATTCTGCCGCCCAGCTGACCCGCCTGCTTGGGCTTAACATGCTTGGTTACCATGTTAACGCCCTCGACGATGACCTTGCCCTCTTTCGCGGAAACCTGCACAACCTTGCCCTTGCTGCCCTTTTCCGCGCCGCTGATGACCTGAACCTTATCGCCGGTCTTGATGTTTAAGCTGTTCATTTCAGGTCCTCCTTTACAGTACTTCGGGAGCGAGCGAAAGGATCTTCATGTAGTCCTTATCGCGCAGCTCTCTGGCTACCGGCCCAAAAATACGAGTTCCCCTCGGATTTTTGTCCTCCTTTATGATAACCGCCGCGTTTTCATCGAAGCGGATATATGTTCCGTCGTCGCGTCTGAGACCCTTTGCGGAACGAACAACAACGCACTTTACAACGTCGCCCTTCTTTACAACGCCGCCGGGTGTAGCTTTTTTAACGGAAGCGATGATAACATCACCGATGTTTGCGTATCTTCTGCGGGTACCGCCCAGCACTCTGATACACATAAGCTCCTTCGCGCCCGTGTTGTCGGCAACCTTGAGCATTGTCTGCATCTGAATCATGACATTCTACTCCTTTCGTAGATTTACGATTTATTTACCGCCAATTACTTAGCGCGCTCGATGACGTTTACAAGACGCCATCTCTTATCCTTGGAAAGGGGGCGAGTCTCCATGATCTCAACTCTGTCTCCTATTCTGCAGGTGTTCTGCTCGTCGTGCGCCTTCAGCTTGATGGTGCGCTTTACGATCTTCTTATAAAGAGGATGACGAACATTGTCCTCGATTGCAACGACGATAGTCTTATCCATCTTGTCGCTTACAACCCTGCCAACTCTGGTCTTTCTTAAATTTCTTTCCATGATTTGTTCTTATCCTCCTTCCTCAATCGTTAGCCGCAAGCTCGCGCTGGCGCTGAATGGTCTTAATGCGAGCGATATCCTTCTTGACCGCCTTTATTCTCGTGGGGTTGTCAAGCTGGTTTACGGCGAGCTGGAAGCGCAGGTTGAAAAGCTCCTGCTTAAGCTCGGCGAGCTTAGTTTCAAGCTCTGTTTCCGAAAGGTATTTGATCTCCGAAGCCTTCATTAAAGCTCACCTCCGTCTTCCTTCTTTACAAATTTGCACTTGATGGGGAGCTTGTGCATGGCAAGACGCATAGCCTCGCGCGCAGTCTCCTCGGGAACACCCGCTATCTCGAACATTACCCTGCCCGGCTTTACAACCGCTACCCAGTACTCGGGAGAACCCTTACCGGAACCCATACGAGTTCCAAGCGGCTTTGTGGTAACGGGCTTGTCGGGGAATATCTTTATCCATACCTGACCGCCACGCTTGATATAACGTGTCATCGCGATACGGGCAGCCTCTATCTGATTGGACTTTATCCATGCGGCCTCAAGCGCCTGCAATCCGTACTCGCCGTTGGAAACGGTGTTGCCTCTTGTAGCCACACCCTTGCGGCGGCCTCTCTGTACTCTTCTGTACTTTACTCTCTTAGGAAGCAGCATTATTCGTTACCCCCTTCTTTTTTAGCTTCTCTGGGTCTGCGGGGACGGCGATCGTCGCGTCCTCTGCCCGCGCCGTTTCTGTCATTGCGGCGTCTGTCGGGTCTTTCGGTTCTCTGTGCGGGAACCTCTCCCTTAAGAACCTCACCCTTATATATCCATACCTTAACGCCGATAACGCCGTAGGTGGTGTTAGCTCTCGCTACGCCGTAGTCGATGTCCGCGCGAAGGGTCTGAAGCGGGATCGTACCCTCATGGTAGCTCTCGCTGCGCGCGATCTCCGCGCCGCCCAGACGACCGCTTACCATTGTCTTGATGCCCTTTGCGCCGCTCTTCATGGTTCTGCCGATAACCTGCTTCATAGCGCGGCGGAAGGAAACGCGTCCCTCCAGCTGCTGAGCGATGTTCTCCGCAACCAGCTGAGCGTTGAGGTCGGGATTCTTGACCTCGATTATCTTTATGTCAACCTTTTTGCCCGTGAGCTTTTCCATCTCGCCCTTGAGCTTGTCTACCTCCGCGCCCTTAGCGCCGATAACCATACCGGGCTTTGCGCAGCTGATGGCGATGGTGACCTTATCGCCGGTTCTTTCGATCTCTATCGTGGGAACGCCCGCTTTGTACAGCTTCTTCTTAAGAACCTCGCGAATTTTATAGTCCTCGACAAGTGTATCACCGAAGGTTGCTTTGCCCGCGAACCAGCGAGAATCCCAATCCTTGATTACACCCACTCTGAGACCGTGTGGATTAACCTTCTGTCCCATTGTAATTCTCCTCCTTATTCAGCTTCTTTAACAACCAGTGTGATATTGGACGTTCTCTTGAGAATCCTGTGAGCACGGCCGTGATCCTTAGGTCTGATACGCTTTAATGTTACGCCCGCGCCTACGAAGCACTCCGAAACGTAAAGATTGCTCGTGTCCATGTTGTGGTTGTTCTCCGCGTTGGCAACCGCGGACTTGAGCAGCTTCGCGAGAGGCTCGCAAGCGGACTTGGGGGTATTGTTGAGTATTGCCATTGCAACCTCCACAGGCTTGTTTCTGATAAGATCCAGCACTATGCCGACCTTTCTCGGAGAAATACGAACCTGTCTGAGTTCAGCTCTAGCTTCCATATTTTCTCCTCCTTACTTCTTGCCCGTAGTTTTGCTTCCCGCGTGACCCTTAAAGGTTCTTGTGGGGGCAAACTCACCCAGCTTGTGACCTACCATATCCTCAGTAACGTATACCGGAACATGCTTTCTGCCGTCATGAACGGCAAATGTGTGACCTACGAAATCGGGGAAAATCGTGGAAGAACGGCTCCAAGTCTTGAGAACCTTCTTCTCTCCCGCCTCGTTCATCGCAAGAACTCTCTTAAAAAGAGCTTCCTGGACGTAAGGTCCCTTTTTAACGCTTCTTCCCATGTCATTTATTCCTTTCAAGTTGAGCTGCAAGTTAACGAGCAGCGGCAGCCGCCTTGCGTTTTACGCACAACTTTAATAATGATGTGCAACGCTGTTCTTATTAACAGCAACTTCAGGTTAATTATTCTGCTTTCGTTAAAGAACTCCGGATTACTTACCGTTTCTTCTCTTAACAATAAACTTGTTGGACGCTTTCTTGGTGGAACGCGTCTTGTATCCGAGAGCGGGCTTGCCCCAAGGAGTAACAGGTCCGGGACGTCCAACGGGGGATTTGCCCTCGCCGCCGCCGTGCGGGTGGTCGTTCGGGTTCATTACTGAACCGCGTACCGTGGGTCTGATGCCGAGGTGACGTGTTCTTCCCGCCTTGCCCAGATTTACGTTCTCGTGGTCGAGGTTGGATACAACACCGATTGACGCCATGCAGTTCGCCGAAACGTTTCTCAGTTCGCCGCTGGGCAGACGGATAAGCGCGTAGCCGTTCTCCTTAGCCATCAGCTGAGCCATGTTGCCCGCCGAGCGCACAAGCTGAGCGCCCTTGCCGGGGTGAAGCTCGATGTTATGGATGACCGTACCTACGGGAATATCGGAAAGCGCCAGAGCGTTGCCGGGCTTGATATCTGCGTCGGCGCCCGCGCGAACGGTGTCGCCTACCTTAAGTCCGTCGGGAGCGATGATATATCTCTTCTCGCCGTCCTCATACTTTACCAGCGCAATGAACGCGGAACGGTTGGGATCGTACTCGAGAGTCATAACCTCAGCGTTCATGCCCTGCTTGTTTCTCTTGAAGTCAATAACGCGGTACTTGCGTCTGTTTCCGCCGCCGATGTGTCTAACGGTGATACGACCGTAGCTGTTGCGTCCGGCGGTCTTTTTAACCGGCTCCAGAAGGCTTTTTTCGGGAGCAACTTTGGATAAGCCGCTGTAATCGGTAACAGTCATGCCGCGACGGCTGTTATTGACGGGCTTATATGCTTTGATAGCCATTTCGTTTCACTCCTTACTTAAATCATACCGTCGAAGAACTCGATCGTCTTAGAACCCTCTTTGAGAGTTACGACAGCCTTCTTCCAATCGGAAGAATAGCCGATGCTTCTGCCCATTCTCTTCTTTCTTCCGCGAACGCTTACGGTGTTTACCTTAGCCACCTTAACGCCCTTGAAGAGAGTCTCGACCGCCTTTGCGATCTCGATTTTATTAGCGGACTTCGCAACCTTAAAGGTGTACTTGCCCTGCGCCAAGCACTCCATGCTGTGCTCTGTGATAATGGGCTTGATGATAATATCCTGAGCGGTCTTTTCCATTACGCGTACACCTCCTCAAGCTTCTCCACCGCGCCCTTAACTATAACGAACTTGTCGCAGTTAAGAATGTCGTAAACATTGAGAGTGTTCGCCTGTGTGGTCTTAACGCCCTGAATGTTCGCCGCGGATTTGATAACCTTGCTGTCAACGCTGTCGAGCACGATGAGAGTTTTCTTCTCCGCACCCAGAGCCTTCAGCATTGCGACCATTGTCTTGGTCTTGAACTCGTCAGTCTTGATAGCGTCGACAACTACCATCTCGTTCTCGCTTACCTTGCTGGAAAGCGCGGACAGCATAGCGAGCTTCTTTACTTTCTTATTAAGAACGAATCTGTAAGAACGGGGCTTCGGTCCAAGCGCAACGCCGCCGTGTCTCCACTGAGGCGCTCTTGTGGAACCCTGTCTTGCATGACCTGTTCCCTTTTGTCTCCAGGGCTTTCTTCCTCCGCCGCTTACCTCTGTTCTGGTAAGAGTGGACTGTGTGCCCTGACGCTGATTTGCGAGATAATTCACAACAGCGGAGTGCATAGCGGTTTTGTTGGGCGTTATACCAAACACTGCGTCGTTAAGCTCAATTTCGGAAACGACCTTGCCCGCCATATCTACTACATTTATCTTTGACATGATGGTGTCCTCCCCTCTTATGCTTTCACTGCGTCGCAGATGGTCACTACGCCGCCCTTGGGTCCGGGAACAGCGCCCTTTACGGCAATAAGATTGTTTTCTGTGTCAACCTTAACTACCACAAGATTCTGAACCGTTACGTTCTCCGCGCCCAGATGACCCGCCATCTTCTTGCCCTTGAATATTCTTGAAGGGCTGGAGCAGGCACCCATAGAGCCTGCCTCTCTTGCAACGGGACCCGTACCGTGTGACTCTCTGAGTCTGTGCTGATTGTGACGCTTGATAGCGCCTGCGTAGCCCTTGCCCTTGCTTACGCCAGCAACGTCAATAACGTCGCCCTCGGCGAAAACGTCCGCTTTGATAACGTCGCCGGTGTTGAAGCCGGAAATATCGTCGAAACGGAACTCCTTAAGAGTCTTTTTCAGCGCCACGTCATTCTTCTTGAAGTGACCTGCCTCGGGCTTGTTCACATGCTTGGGGGATACGTCCCCGAAACCGAGCTGAACAGCCTCATAGCCGTCGTTTTCGGTCGTCTTTTTCTGTACGACCACACAGGGACCCGCTTCGATAACGGTTACGGGAACGACCTTGCCTGCCTCGTCAAAGACCTGCGTCATGCCGATCTTCTTGCCGATAATACCTTTTGTCATTTCGGCTTTTCCTCCTTGATAGGTTATTGGTTGAGGCAAACGCCCCAACATGACCACGCGCCTTACGCGCTATGGTTAGTGGTTGGCTTCATTGGGTAAGCCAACATAACTCCAACGTAATCTATAATCAGATGTCCATTGAAATTTCTACGCCTGCGGGCAGCTCCAGGTTCTGGAGAGCCTCGATAGTCTTCTGAGAAGGACGGATAACATCTACAAGGCGCTTGTGAGTTCTCAGCTCGAACTGCTCACGGGAATCCTTGTATTTGTGTACCGCTCTCAGAATGGTTACCACTTCCTTATCAGTGGGAAGCGGAATGGGACCTGCCACTCTCGCGCCGCCGCGCTTTGCCGCGTCAACGATCTTTGCCGCCGCTGCGTCAACGATACTGTGCTCGTAGCCCTTGATCCTGATTCTTACCTTTTCATTAGATGCCATGATTTTTCAGCCCTTTCTTAAACTTGTGCGAACCCGCGTATTTTTCCAAGCGGGCTCATTTATGCCGGCGAAAGCCTGTTTGAAAAATCCACTGTGCCGTGTGTTTCATTCTCTGCACCGCTCGTCCGTTAGTTACCCGAATTCTTTCGGACACTTTAACGACTTCCGGCGAGGAACATCCACACGTTTTCTGTAAATCTCCCGCCCGATTTGAAACCGGACATACTCCGTCGAAATTCCCACGCGGCGAAATCGCCCATGCAACCTCCGACATCATCGCCATGCTCTTTCACGACCATACGCAACACTGTTCCGCACAGCCGCCAAAGATTATTTTACCACACATAACAAATAATTTCAAGGGCAATGCTAAAAAAATCCCATTGCTGATAGAGAATTTTTTGAATAATTTTAAAATATTTTTGTGCAAAGTTCACAAATTGGGTTATTTATTCTAATTTTTTGCGCAAAGCACAGAGTTGCTTTAAGCTTCAGATTGAAAACAAGTTACCGCAATGCAAAGTCGACACAGGAATTTTTTTTGCGAGAGACTGAGTATATAACATGGAGCAAGGTTATGTGCAAAAATAAAGTAAACATATAAAGAAGCGTACCATGTTTTGCGCAAAGCTCTGCGATGTGTTGCAAACTTGGGCAGACCGCAGGTGTAAAAAACTGTAAGTTTCAATAAATCAGCTTAGACCGAAAAGATATACTACTGTATTATTCCCCCGGACAAAGCATATACTTTATATAGTAACACCTTTGGAGGTAAACAAAATGAAAAAAACCATATGCGCGTTATTATGTGCCGCGCTTATATCCCTGTTTATACCTATGCAGGCAAACGCGGAAGACGCTGAAAAGTCTTCGGCGGCAGCCAAATCCGAAATACTGCTGGAAGCGGGCACAGGTCAGGTTCTTTGTTCCGCGAACCCCGACGCAAAGCTTCCAATGGCTTCAATAACCAAAATAATGGGACTTATTATATGGGGCGAAATGCTGGAGGACGGCACTCTCTCCCTTGACGAGAAAATAAAAGCCACATCATATGCCTCCTCCGCAGAAGGCAGTGTAATATGGCTGAACGCAGGCGAGGAAATGACCGCGGCGGAGCTTCTGGAGGCAGTAATTATCAGCTCTGCCAATGATGCGTGCATTGCTCTTGCCGAGCATACGGCGGGCAGCGAAGCACAATTTGTCAAAACCATGAACAACCGTGCCCGCGCCCTCGGAATGAAAAACACGCGCTTTACCAATTGCGTAGGCTTTGATGAGGACGGTCACTACTCCACCGCCCGCGATATCGCTGTTGCCACCGCCGAGCTTATGAAAATGGACGTATACCGAGGCTGGATGCTGACATGGATGGACTATCTGCGCGGCGGAGAAACGCAGCTTGTAAACACAAATAAGCTGATACGGTACTATGACGGCATTCTGGGCGGCAAAACGGGCACAACAGACAACGCAGGCTGCTGCCTTTCCGTATGCGCCGAAAGAAGCGACCTGCGTCTTGTGGCGGTAGTGCTGGGCTGTGAAGAGGATTCCGACAGATTTGATGAAGCGGAGCGCCTGCTTAACTATGGCTTTTCCTCCTTTGAAAAATTTACCCCTGAGATAGACTACTCAGAGCTGCTTCCTATAAAAGTTACCCGCGGTGCGGTGGATACCGTTGACCCGATAGTTTCCGAAAGCGGCGACGAATGCGTCGTGCGCAAGGGCGGCTCAAACGGCGTTGTTTATGAGTATACCTTTGTGGAGGAGCTTGAAGCCCCCGTCGAACGCGGACAGTTCGTGGGTGAATATCTTGTGCTGGTGGACGGAGTGGAGGTTTTTCGCTCGGAAATAGTCGCCGCAAAAGACGTGCCGCGCATGAATTTTCTGCGATGTCTGTGGCTGATACTCGGGGAGATGATAAGGCTTTAGACAGCGTTGGGTAAACGGTAGTTTTCGGCTGACAGCGCCCTATACTTCCCAATTATTGCGCGGATTAAAAATGCAATGCTTCTAAAATGTGTTAGCGTACTGTGTATCTTAGCTTTCAGCGCCTTAATTTTTAATTATTGTGTGGTTTAATGTTATTTGCAAGCACCCTTTTGACAGTTTATCCTTAATTTTTATTTTTTTTTAAAAAGCCCTTGACAATCCTTATAAAATAGGTTAAAATAAAAACGGATAAGTACGCGGAACTCTGTCGGGTGCGCGCATTATCGGGAATGCTGCGAACAAAGGCAGATGCGGAAAAACCGCCTTTTCCAAAATAAAATGTCGGAGAATTTTGGCTTTTCAGCGCCGAAAATCTAAACGGATTTTCAGCTATCACACCCTCTCCGCAAAGTCCCGCGACAGGGGGCAAGGCGCAGGGCAAAACGAATCTTCTGCGGCAAAAATAATCGGAAAAAGGCAATTACCCTTACCGCACTGGGGTGCGGAAGGTTTGCGCACAACGCGGTACGCCGCGGCATGTGCAATTGTTTATAACGCAATAATTGGTTCTTAGCGCAAGCGGCGCGGTAAGCCCCGCGGTGACAGACGTTAAAAGCTCTCAGCGTCACGGTTCACTGCCCCGATTGAGTAAAACTGCTGATTTTAAGCGTTAAAACTTTTCTCTGATTTGTGAGAGAGGTTGTATCACGAACACCGAGGTCATCTACGGTAATCGCGATACGACCTCTTTTTTAGGTATTAAGATACTTTATATTTCGGGAATGTGCGGAAAAATAATATTTGGTAATAACCGTTTAAAACCCGTTGCATTTTCCCGCGAAATGTTGTATAATAATAGTAAAAACATATTCTGATTTAAACTGAAACAATCCGATTCTTTTAAAGCGGAATAAATATATTACGGAAACCGCCGAAAGCAGCGCGAAAAGAGCTGTCATAAGCAGCGAAAGCAGGCAGCGGCGTGAAGAAAGGAGCGCTATTATGGCTTATGAACCATTAGAATCTCACGATGAATATTTGAAGGCAGTGGAACAGTATCAAGATTATGAAGCCGGCACTTATCAATCTATGACATTGGAAGAAAAAATGAATTTTTTTGATGGTATTCATACTAATCATATTCCCCTTTTTGATGAGGACGGAGATGATATGGATACTTCCGACGATTACTATGCAATAAGAGATGAGTTTTTGGAGCATCCCGAGCAATTTACCTTAGATCATATTTTGGAATTTATAAAAATGTTGGATGATAACTGCTATCAGCCCTCCTTTATGGATACGATCATGAATATTATCCATAACATTGTTTGTTATTATCAGTTAGGGGGAGTTACTTACCTGCTCTCACATTTACATGAAGTTCCAAGCCGCGGATATGAACTTGGTCTGTTCCGCAACATTCGTTATTTAATCAAAAACGATGCTGTTTATCCGCTTGTAAAGGAAGCGCTTACGCAAATCAGTCCCGATGACAGAGAATTTGTACTGCAAATTTTAGAGGGGACAAATATGCCCGTTATTCTCGGAATCAATAGCGAAACAAGGAAATTCCCTATTTTAAGTGAGTGCGGGGACGAAATTGAGATGAAAAGAAAAGCTGAGTTGGCGGATTTGATCTCTCGTCTATCAAACGAATAAGAACCTGCACCAATAGCGCAGGCACACGGCTTTTCGGCATTTTTTGCAGTCTGGCTGCGAAAAAATTTTGCAGATAAGGAGTAAAGTATGAAACTGATTTTTGCGATAATCAACAACGATGACAGCCACGCGGTGCAGTCCGCACTGACCAAGGGCGGTATACAGGCGACAAAGCTTGCTTCGTCGGGGGGCTTTCTTATGGCGGGAAACACCACCTTTATGATTTGCTCCGACGACGACAAGCTGGAGGAGATCATTGAAATAGTAAAGAAGCACTCTCACAGAAGAAAGCAGTTTGTGCCGAATTCCGCGAGCTATGGTATCGGAAGCTACGCAAGCTTTCCCGTTGAAGTAACTGTGGGCGGTGCTACGGTATTTGTGACCAATGTTGAAAGGTTCGAGAAGATATAATGCAGCTTTACGATAAAGACGGTCTGCAAAAAAGACTGACGGATATAGCGGTCAAAAACAGGCTTCCACATGCCATACTTCTTCACGGCGACAGCGGCTCGGGAAAAAAGGTTATGGCACGCTATATCGCCAAGCTGTTTTTATGCGAAACGCTGATTTCAAAAGGAAACAGTTCCGCGGGCGAATGTTGTCCGTGCGAGAGCTGTCCCGCATGCAGGAGCATAAACGCGGACGAGCATCCCGACGTGATTTTTGTAAAGCAGCTCTGCGGCGGAAAATATTCTATGGACCAATTCCGCGCCGTGCTTTCGGGAACAGTGATAAAGCCCAACAACGGCGGGGTTAAGGTATATGTTTTCGAGGACTGCGGGGATATGCGTGTGCAGCACCAGAATGCTTTACTAAAGCTGATTGAGGAGCCTGCCGACTATCTTAGATTTGTTTTCACCTGCGAAAATTCAAATTCAATACTGGAAACCATACTTTCCAGAGTGACCGAGTTTGAGGTCAGTCCCATGTCGGTGACGGAGTGCGCAGAGTGTCTTATTGACAGCGGAGTTGAACCGAAAAGGGCAATGGAGCTTTCTGAGACCTTTTCGGGAAACGCGGGAAAATGTCTGGCGGTTGTTGAAGGCGGCGAGGAAACCAAGCTGATAGAGTCTGCAAGGAGAGCCGCAGCTGCTGTCGGCGCGCGGGACAAACTACTCACAGCCGCCGCGCTGTCCGAGCAGACAGGCAGGGCGGACTTTGCCGGCACACTGGATTATTTCACGGATATACTGCGAGACGCGCTTGCTCTTCGCTGCGGCGGAGAAGCCACATCCTGCGGCAAAAAGGAAGCGGCGGCAATAGCGGGAAGCTTTTCGCAGGCGCAAATTCTTAATATGCTGGACAGTGTTTTTGAGGTTGCGGAAAACGGAGAGATAAATCTGAATCTGGCTCTGTCCGCGGCGTATCTCAGTTATAAGCTGTATAAAAATTAGTGGTTGAATGATGTAAAAATTTTTTAATATCAAGGAGTAAAATGGATAACAATTACTATACCGAAAAAATCGCCCCAAAGGGGAAAAATACACAGGAGTTTTCCGCTCAGGACAAGTCCGAGGGCGACAAGCGCACGGATAGTCGTAATGACAATCGGCAGAAACGGCGCACTGAACGCAGCGAAAGATTTGACAAGAACGAAAAGCGGAACAATACTCAGAACAGCTGCGAAGCCGACGAAGTCAAAACCAATCCGCCCGAATCCGCCGCAGCAATGGTGGAAATTATTGGAATACGGTTTAAAGACGTGGGAAAGATATATTATTTTTCCCCTGAAGGCGTAGAATTCAAGCAGGGTGACCGAGCTATTGTGGAAACGGCGCGGGGAGTGGAATGCGGGGATATCGTGCTTGCCAACCGAAGCGTCCCCGAAAGCAGCCTTGTGACATCTCTGAAAAGCATTATACGCAAAGCGACCCCGGAGGATGAACGCCAGCTTGAACAGAACCGCCGCAAGGAAAAGGAAGTGATGCAGCTTTTCAGTGAGAAGATACGCCAGCATAACCTTGAAATGAAACCGATAGATATCGACTGCACCTTTGACGGCAGCAAGATACTGTTCTACTTTACCTCCGATGGACGCGTGGATTTCCGCGAACTTGTCAAAGATCTGGCAGCTATATACCGCACAAGAATAGAGCTGCGGCAGATAGGCGTGCGGGATGAGGCGAAAATGCTCGGAGGTATCGGTATATGCGGCAGGCAATTCTGCTGCGCGGGATTTCTCGGAGAGTTTCAGCCCGTTTCCATCAAGATGGCAAAGGAGCAGTCACTCTCGCTTAATCCCACCAAAATATCGGGAACATGCGGACGGCTTATGTGCTGCCTGAAATATGAGCAGAGCTGCTATGAGGAGTTCCTGCGCACCACCCCGAAAGTGGGAGCTTATGTAGAAACCGCCGAGGGGCGCGGCATAGTGGAAGAAACAAATCTGCTTACGGGAATATTGAAAATAAAGCTTGACAAGAACCCGAATGCTCCCATAACCGTTAATAAAACGGAGGTCAAGCTGATAAAGGACGGTCAGATACGTCTTAACCGCGACGAAATAAGAGCGCTGAAAAACCTTGAGGATAACTGAAATTTCTCCCGCCCTTTTAGGGCGGGTAAGTTTTTGTAGGTGTTTTGATAAAAATAAATAATAATCTGTGTAATTAAGATAGGTTGGCAATAAGCAGTAGTGCTTTTAAGGAATGATGACTAAAAGTTGATTATTTAAAAGAATTTCCCGCACCGCTGCGCTTTTAAGTTTTGCACAATATTTGCTTGTTATCTTAAGTATTAACGCCACTGTTGCGCAAAACTTTCGGTTTGCGAGAAATTCATGCATTGGCGGTCACTTTAAATCTGCTTACAGCGCCTATGACTCTTGATTTTTAAGTGATATATGACCGCGTTACGCTTATAATATAAACTATTGTTTAATAACAAGCTTTTTAAACTTTTTATTTTGAACGCAAATTTAATTTTTGTCTTGACAATCACGCTGATAAGTAGTACAATATAAGTTGATACTCCCCGTGATAATGGGGTAAAAACGCGCGGAGTGCCGCGCAATATCCCGGGCGGGCGTTTGTATAGTTCGCCGGAAAGGAAGATAAAAATGATAAAAGTAACTGTAAACGGCGAGGCTAAAGAATTTGAGTCGGCACTTTCCGCGTTTGACGCGGCAAGAGAAATGGGGCTTGCAAAGACCGCCTGCGCCGCGGAGATCAACGGCAAAACGGTCGACCTGAGAACTGCTCTTGAAGATGGAAACGAAGTTAAGATACTGACCTTTGAGGATGAACAGGGACAGCGCGCGTTTAACCATACCGCTTCCCATGTGCTGGCGCAGGCAGTGAAAAGACTGTTTCCCAACACAAAGCTTGCGATAGGTCCGGCTATCGACAACGGATTCTATTATGATTTTGACACCGAAGAGCCTTTTACCGCCGAAACACTGCTAAAGCTGGAAGCAGAAATGAAAAAAATAGTAAAGGAGAGTATACGGCTGGAGCAGTTTACTCTCTCTCCCGAAGATGCAATAAAGCACCTTGAGGAGCAGAACGAGCCTTATAAGGTCGAACTTTGCCGTGAGCACGGTGACAAGGGCGAGCCTATCTCTTTCTATAAGCAGGGTGATTTCACCGACCTTTGCGCCGGTCCTCACCTGATGTCCACATCGTCGGTAAAGGCGTTCAAGCTTACCTCGGTAACAGGTGCTTACTGGCGCGGCAGCGAGAAAAACAAAATGCTCACAAGAATTTATGGAACGGCGTTCCCCTCAAAGGACGCTCTCGCCGAGCACCTTGAGAGGCTTGAGGAAGCGAAAAAACGCGATCACAGAAAGCTTGGCAAGGAGCTTGGTCTGTTCGCGCTGCTGGACGAAGGTCCCGGATTTCCGTTCTTCCTGCCCAAGGGAATGGTTCTGAGAAATACGCTGCTTGATTACTGGAGAGAGGTACACAAAAAGTACGGTTACGTCGAGATATCGACCCCGATAATCCTTAATCAGGAGCTTTGGCACAGAAGCGGTCACTGGGATCACTACAAAGATAATATGTACACCACTGTCATTGATGACGGGGATTACGCGGTAAAGCCCATGAACTGCCCGGGCGGCATGCTGCTGTATAAAATTGAGCCGAAATCCTACCGCGATTTTCCGCTTCGTATGGCGGAGCTGGGGCTGGTGCACCGCCACGAGCTTTCAGGCGCGCTTCACGGACTTTTCAGGGTGCGCTGCTTTACTCAGGACGACGCGCATATATTTATGACATGGGATCAGGTTGAGAGTGAGATTCAGGGCGTTGTGCGCCTGTTTGACGAGGTTTACTCCACCTTTGCTCTGACATATAAAATCGAGATTTCAACAATGCCCGAGGATCATATCGGTGAAAAGGAAACATGGGATATGGCTACCGATATGCTTAAAAAAGCGGTTTCTGAGATGGGCAAAGAGTATGTTATCAACGAGGGCGACGGCGCTTTCTACGGTCCGAAGATAGACTTTCACCTGTCCGACTCTCTGGGAAGAACATGGCAGTGCGGCACGATACAGCTCGATATGCAGATGCCCGAGCGCTTTGAGCTGGAATATACCGGCGCTGACGGCGAAAAGCACCGTCCCGTTATGATACACCGCGCGTGTCTCGGTTCTATCGAGCGCTTTATCGGCGTTATTACTGAGCATTTCGCAGGCGCTTTCCCGCTGTGGCTGTCTCCTGAGCAGGTAAGGATACTTCCAGTTACCGACAGAGCCAAGGAGTACGGCGAAAAGATAGCCGCAAGGCTGGATAGTCTGGGCATACGCAGTTCGGTAGACAACCGCAACGAGAAGATAGGCTATAAGATACGTCAGGCTCAGCTTGAAAAGATTCCTTATTTCTTTATCGTCGGTGATAAAGAGGTCGAGGAGAACACCGTTTCTTTGCGCTCACGCAAGGAGGGCGACCTCGGCGCTTCACCGCTTGACGAGGTAATAGACAGAATAGTAACCGAAAACGCCGAAAAAACAAGATAAAATCACAACCTTTTCTCACAGCCCGAAACGCTTGAACTGATAAATTATTTTTACCGCGTAACAGGCGTTGAGCGGCTGTGAGAACATATTCTCGGAAAGGTCAAAGGTGAAAGGCAGGATATGCGCCGTTTCACTTCCGACTTTTAAAAGGAAAGGAAATAATTATGGCAAATCAACAACCGCTAACCAATGAACAGCTTAAAGAGTTCAACAAGGTACTTGAGGAGCGTATCATCGAAGCTAACAAGGACAAGGCAAAGTGGAAAAAGGTGCTGCCCGATCTTATGTCGGCGGATGTGTTCGTTGTGGCGCAGCTGTCTGACCGCACAAACGACAAGGGCGAACGGCTGATGAATATCCTCACGCTCACCGACAAAGCCGGACATCAGACCGTACCCTTTTTTACCTCACCCGCAAGGCTCTCTGTGCTTGCAAACGAAAACAGAAAGACCTTTAACGTTATGAAGCTCAATACGGTTAAGCTGTTTCAGTCCGTAAAAGGGAAATCCGCGGTGCTTAACCCCAATTCCCCCGCGGTAAAGGCGTTCACTCCGTTTGAGATGAACGTGCTGGTTATGGAAAATCTTGACAAGCTGCCCAAAACGGAGAAGCCTGCCGAGGAATAAACAAGAATCCGTATAAACCGTATACTGTTTGTACGGATTCAAAAACAAAAAGAACATTTTAAGGAGAGATTCAGACATGAAGATGATCAAATACGCAGCTTTGATTTCGGCTGCTGCAATGATGCTGACGCTTACAGCGTGCAAGCAGGGAAACAATGTGACCGTGGAAAACAGCTCCGACGGAAGCTCCGCCGGCACATCCAATTCAAGTAGTTCAAGCGAGACTTTTCTTGACAAGGCAAGCAAATTTCTTGAGGCAGACGGGCGCGGCTATGGCAAGGAGCATTCTGCCGAAATAGGCGAGGAATTGAAAAACGAGTTCTTCTCACTTAAGGTTACTGACGTTTACCGCTATTCCAGCATGGGCGAATATCTGCCCGATGACGGATTTGATTTCGTGGCGGTAAATATTTCGGTGGGAAATATTTTCTCGGAGTCGATACCTGTGGGAAGCTACGATTATGTTCTGCGCTGGGGCGAGGGCGACGAAAACAGCTTTGAGGCGTTCCAGGTGGGGAATATGCATACCGACTATGATATCAGCTTCTTCCCCGACGATACCACTCTTTCCGTGGGAGCTTCAAAAAGCGGTTATATTATCTTTGAAGCACCCTCTGACAGCACGGAGCTGACGCTGGAATATCTTGAGGTTTACGAGGACGACTTTGAGGGCAATACCTATCACATTAACCTCGGGAATCCTGAATTTGCCGCGAACGACATCAAGCCCGAAAACGTCGCTCCAAGCGGTTCTGACGAAACCATATACGGTGATATCGGCGAAACCGTTTCAACGAACGAGTTTGATTTTTCCGTGAACAACTTGGCAACGGGAAATATTATCGGAGAATACCCCGCCGACGACGGTTATACTTACGTTACGGCAGATGTTACGCTTACCAATACGCTCGAAACGGAGCTTGAGATAGGATCGGGTCTGTTCTGCGTCTACTTTGATATAGTCGAAGGTGAGGAGCGTTTCGAGGATTACGAATATGCGATGGATACAAGCGTGCTGGAAAGCGACAGTATGTTTACCACATATGATACGCTCGCGCCGGGCGGCACGGTAACGGGAACGATCGTTTTCATGGTTCCAGATGACGGCGTTAATCTTGATCTGGTTGTTACTCAGCTTGCCGAGGACGAAACGATAAGCTCTTATCAGATACATCTGGGAGAGCTTTCCGAAATGGGCACATTGAGCCTGCAACTTTAAAAGCATGTAAAACAACAAATTAAACACCCGTCCCGAATTGGGGTGGGTGTTTAATTGTGTGTCAAAATCAGGGCATCCCATCGTATTATTGAAAAGCGAGCGGGAAGCGGCAATAAGTCAAGCCATGCAATTACTCAACAGGTTCAAAGGGGACCCACACCTCGTACCAACGGTTTTTGCAGCGTATTTCACGGTCTGTCCAAAGGTGCAGCACCTCAATCGCCAGCTCGCATTTCTGTTTGTAGCCCGATGTGGGAAGCCATGAATCGAATATCAGCCCAAACAGCTTTGGAAACTCCTCCCACGCAAGCCCGCCGCGCTCCGTTTTAAATGCCGCATAGGTTCCCGCGAGCAATACCCTCGTTTCAAGACCGCCGGCTTTTACGTCTGCCTCCTCGCGGGTTATCATATACCTGCCGTCCTGCCATTTTCCGTACCATACGCCGTCAAGCTCGGTGCTGCCTTTTTCATTCCACTGCGCAAGGCAGATACAGTTTGGCACCGCGTTCCCGCTGTCCGACCACATTGCGTGGCGCAGCTCCTCGCGGTTATCGTAGCCCTCTCCGTCAAACCGCTACGATATCCCGAAAAGCTTTGTTTCGGGAAGCTCGATAATTTTGAAAGCCATTTTTTCGCTCCTATGATAATAATATGTAAGGAAGCGGGCGGATATATTTGCAGCTCGCCGCCGTTTTTGCGGTACGCCGACGGTGTAATGCCGTGCTGCTTCGCAAAGGCCCTTGAAAACGCGTCCGCGCTGTCGTAGCCATATTTTACGGCGATATCCACAACGCGGTCTTTGCCGGCGCGGATATCGTCTGCGGCAAGCGTCAGCCTTCGGCGATGAATATATTCGTTAAGGGTCATTCCCGTCATATAGCTGAAAAACCGCAGAAAGCTATCGGCGGTTATGCCCGCCGTTAAAGCCTCTCTTTCAATATCGATCTCTTCACACAAATTTTCGTCTATGTACCGAACAGCCGCGTTCAGATTTTTAAGCATATCCATCTGCTTCACCTCCTGTTATCATTGTAGCAGAAAATGATACGGGAAGTCCGACTTTTCCGGAGCGAAATAATACGCTTTGCGATATCTGAGTTATAGGTATTCCGTTATGTCCTCTATCCCGCCGACTATATGGTCGGGGCGGTGATGAATAAGCTTTAAGCTGCCGCCCGCAAAGACGCCCTGCCTTACCCATATCGTGCGCATTCCGAGTCGAGTGGCAGGTTCTATGTCGTTGTCCAGTCTGTCACCGATCATATACGCTTCCGAAGGGGCGCAGCCCGCTTTATCCAGTGCAATTTCAAATATTTTTAAATCGGGCTTGCTGAATCCTATCTCGGCGGAAGATATTATCAAATCAAAATATTGACATATCCCATATTTTTGAAGCCGCCACTCCGTTTCCGCGCTCTGGTTAGCGAGAACGCCCAAGCGGTAATTTTTTGATAAGGCTTCAAGAATACGCGGAACTCCTACGTATACCTTCTCAAGTTGGTACGGCCATTTAACAGTTTGAAGCCCGAATTCCCTTGCGGCGTCCTTATATGGCAGGCGGTTCTGCGCGGCAAGCTCCGCCATTCGCCGCTCCAAAATCTCTCTGCTCGGCGCGCCCCGCTGTTTAAGCAATTCGCGCGTTCTGTATTCCGCACACTCGCTCTCGTCAATAAGCGTCGAACCCAAGTCAAAGAATAACCATTTTATCAATTTTTCAGCTCCTTTTGGTGTCCGCCAATTAAATTGAAATCGGCTTTTTAACTGCGTATGACAACATGAACGATTTCATATTTTCTTCGGCGGCGCGCCGCTCCACTTTACCTCGAGCTTTGCTGAGAGTATCTTTTCAAAAAGCGCTTCGTCGCGGCTGCCTATCATAATATCCGCGGAAAAGCCGTTTGACCTGAACCAACCGAGCGCTCCGTCCTCGCTGTACAAGACGATATTTCCGTACTGATAGTATTCCTCCAGAATATCCAGTCTGCCCGTGAAAATCTCGCGAAGCATATTTTGGGGGGACAGCTCCGCACGGAGCGCTCCCATTATCTTGCCCTCTTTGACGAACGGCATCGAGCATATTGTCTTGACGACTATTCTATTTACAGCATAAAAGAAATTTTCATCCCCCTTGGAATACTCCCACACACCCTTACGGCATATCCCGACCGTTCCGTTGTCAACGGACAATCCGACAAGAGTTCTTTTTATTCTGTAAAACACGATATACCCGCCGTCAGTACATAACTCATCAAGCGAAAGAAAACGCTCCGTTCCCTCGGTAAGCCCGCCCGCCGCGCCGAGAAATCTATACAGGATTTTTATTTCGCGCGGCAGGGATATTCCGAGCCGTTTTTCGGCGGCAGTGAAATCTATTTCTTTAAATTCGGTTATTCCCGCGCATTTAAAAATGATTTCCAGACCGCGCTCGAAATCCAAAAATTCCCGCTCGGTAAACGCGTGATTTTCAAACAGCCTGACTGCTTTGTCATCATCGGAAAATGGAACTTCCGTTTTGATAAGCTGCGGCATGAGCGCGGAAATTGCCACCCAGCCCGACGTCTGCTCCGCGGGATATTCGCCGTAATACACACTTTTGTTAAGAAAATAGAAGCCTTTTTTCATTTTTGCCATTTTATTGCCATCTCCTCTGATACTCAGAATTTCACAGGCTTGTATTTATCCAAATCGCTCACGTTTGAGGAAGAATAAAACTCCCAAAAAATTTCCACACACTCTTCTTCACCGCACAGCTTTTCAACAAGTCTTGTGTACTTGTCGTCCTCAATACCGAGCTGTACTATGATTTGGTCGCCGCGCATTTTCCTTGCCGCCTGAACATAACGTATATTATGACGCGCTTCGCCGAGGGTGAGCGTTACAAACTCGTCGGCGTCGTCGAACATCTCCGACACGTGGTCAAGAACGTCCTGCCAGTCTTTTGCTTCTCTTTCAATCGTTTGGGTATGTATTTTGTACGGCACGCCGCACTCGGTTTTCTCAAAAAGCATTTCTCCGTTTTCGGTTTTCATTCCGGTATCCTCCTTTTTTCGGGAGCGCTCTCCGCGAGCCGCCCTCCCGTTTTTTCGTTTATGTAGTCTTTAAGGCGCGAAAATTTGCTTTTTGTGAGCTGCTCCGCAAGCCGCCCGGGGGACTGAGCTGCGGCTTCCGGATCGATTTCGACAAAAGCGCTGAAGCGATACTCACCGCTTTCACAGGTTAATTTTATCGTTTCAACACAGCGGAATATTTTGTCCGAAAGCCTGCTTGTTTTGATAAATTCACGGTTTATCTCCACGCTTTTTATCATATCGTAAGAGATATTTACCTCTTTCGACATCAAATAAAAGCTCACGGAGCTGTCGTCCGCGAGAAAACGCCCCCGCAGACTGTAAAGAAAAACCGACAAAAGCGCAAATGCTGCCACAAAAGCCACAAACACAATAATTGCCGCATATGAATGCGATAACCCTATAAATAACCCCAGACCAAATCCTGCAACAATGAAAATAAGACAGAAAACGTCAAGATATTCGCTTTTATATGTGAATTTTTCCTCCATGATATACTCCCACGCCGCATTCCGCCCTCGAGCGGGCGTGAGCTTACGATATAATTTTACCATTATTCTTATAACCTGTCAAGCCCGTTAGCTTCGCCTAAGCCAAAATACACAAATATTCCGAAAAAATTTATTTAAAATTAGACTTGACTTTTTCTGAAAAAGTGATACAATATATTAAAGGAAGCGCCGATTAAAACACAATTGACCCGCTCAAACGAGAGCGCTGATGGGTCTGATGATGTTACATTAAACTTTAATCAGTGATTCCTAAAGACTGCCGCTTTTGCGGGGTCACTATATGGATAATTCCATATTTTCACAACCAAATACATACAGGAGGTAAACTATTATGGCATATGTAATTTCCGATGACTGCATCGCTTGCGGCGCTTGCGCCGACGGCTGCCCCGTAAATGCGATTTCCGAGGGTGACGGCAAGTACGTTATCGACGCTGACGCTTGCATCGACTGCGGCGCTTGCGCGGGTGCTTGTCCCGTAGGTGCTCCCACAGAGGGCTGATTTGGCAAACAGCAGTAAAATCTGAAAAGCGCACGGCGTTTTATATGCCGTGCGCTTTATCCATTTATAAACAGTTATGATGTAATGATAAAATCTGCATAGCTTGCAGTCGGGCTGACAAAAGTTATCAGATTGAAAGCAGCTTTAAAATTATCATTTATCACCCGAGAGCAACACAAAAATTAAGCGGTCGTAGATGCCGAAAGCATACATAAACTCACCGCCCACGTATGAATTTTCCGCAAGCTGCACTTTTACGACGGAATAGTAGCAACTTGCTTTGAAAGTTGCAGACTGTGTATAGTGTTGATTAAAGCTAATTTATTTAAATTTAAAATTTTCAGCGACCCGCCTGAATGCGGAACACTTCACTTCGCTGCGTGGTGTGCATTCAGGCTATCACAAAGAATTTCCTGCATCAACATTGCGTTATGACAGCTTTCTTTAAAATCTGCAACTTGCTTTGCAAAGTTGTCACGGTGCGGAAAAATTTTTTAAATATTTCCTCTCTAAATCAACATAACAACAGCTTAGCTCAGATTAATGTCCTTTAAAAGCGGCACAGCCCCAAATTGCAATATTTTTTCCAAAATAACAAAATTTCGGAATATTTACCCCCAAATCCGCAACAATAAAGCAGGAAGTTTTTCTGAAAGGATTGATGATATTGAAGAAAGCTGTTGCGGTTATGTGCGTATGTGCGGCGATAGCGATAACGGCGGGGGCGGCTCCGAGGGCGGTAGAAAGCTCCGTGCATGCTGCGGGAACACTGCGCGCCAGCACACGCAGCTACAACGAAACCGTGGCGGGAAGCGGCTCTCTCGCCTATTCGGGGGAGCATGAAATAACCTCTGCGCTGCCGCTTGTCATAGATAAGTTTTATGTGGCGGAGGGGGACAGCGTGGAGATTGGTGACAGGATTGCAGCTGTTGACAAAGCTGCTACTGCGTCGCTTATCGAGAGCTTGGGTCAGGTGTCGCAGCTGGCGGTAGCGGCAGCTAATCTATCTACGGCGGTTTCGCTTATTCCCGAGGAAATAACGTCTGACTGCGCGGGAAAAGTTATTTCGGTGGCGGGAAGCGGAGCGTCGATAGAAAGCGGGTACGCCGTCGCTACCATTTCCAAGGGAAGCAGACTCTATGTTAATGCCGCAATAAGCGAGCTGGATATCTCTAAGGTGGAGGATGGACAGCCCGTGCGATTTACCTGCGCCGCTTATCCCGATACGGTTTTTATGGGAGTGGTTTCGGGAATAGCCTCCGCCGCGAGAAATCAGTATAACGGAGCTGTTCTTGAAACGGTTGTAGATATACGCGTTACTCCGAACGACGAAGACAAGCGCCTAAAATCGGGTCTGAGCGCCGATGTGGAGATACTTCTTGAAGAGCCGCGTCAGATATGCGTTCTTCCCTATGAAGCGATAGGGCAGGACAACGCGGGAGAGTTTATCTACGTTTATGAGGACGGAGCTGCGGTAAGGCGCAATATTTTTACGGGCGCGGAATTTTCGGACGGAACAGAGGTCATCAAGGGAGTTTCTCCCACGGATATAGTGCTTGCCGAGCCGGAAAAAATCGCGCAGAAAAGCTACATTAAACTGAAAAGTTAATGCCGTCGGGGGTAAAAATATGACCGTTAAAGCTATAACAAATATTTTCCGAAGCAAAACCCGCTCACTGCTTACCATGGCAGGTATAGCAGTGGGTGTATTCTCGGTGGTGCTTATTTCCACTGTGGGAACGGTGGGAACTTCGCAGGTAAGTGCCACGCTTATTACCATGGGCGTTGATACCCTGCTGGTGCAGGCGGCGGACAACAGCGTTTCGGTAACGCTGACGGACCGTGACACTGAAACCGTCCGCAATATTGCGGGGGTAAACGATGTTATGCCGCTGATGGCAAGCGTTACGGAAGCCAAAATGATAGGCAGGCGGCTGGACTGTTACGTCTGGGGCGTTGACAGATCCGCGGACAGACTAATTTCGCTGGAGGCGGAGCACGGGCGGCTGGTGAACAACTCGGACGTTTCTGCGCGGCTCAAGGTATGCGTGATTGATGAAAAATTTGCGGTTGATACCTACGGGCGCAGTAACGTTGTGGGGAAAACGCTCAATATGTTCCTTGGAGGAAAGTATCACGAGTTTGAGATAATCGGAGTCGCAAAATCGGGGCTTAGCAGTCTTCAGGGAATGCTTTCAAACATTATGCCGGGGTTTATGTATATCCCCATTTCCACCATGCAGCAGCTCTGCGGACGTTCCACCTATGACAAGCTGGCGATAAAGATCAATGACACGAACAGTGACGGTGCAATTGTAGCGGATATCAACGACGCGCTCAATCACGCCAACGGGCATGTCGACGGCTACACCTGCAATAACTTGCTTTCGCAGAAGGGGCAGCTTGACGATATTCTGTCCATTGTCACCACGGCGCTTTCTATGGTGGCGGGTATATCACTTGTAGTATCGGGTATATCGGTAATGACCACCATGATGATGAGCGTCGGGGAGCGAACGCGCGAAATAGGTATAAAGAAATCCATCGGCGCGAGAAAGCGGGATATCTGCGCGGAATTTCTATCGGAAAGCATAGCCCTTACACTAATGGGCAGCGGCTTGGGAATTGCAGCAGGACTGCTGATATCGGTAATCGGGTGCCTTATTATTCGGGTTCCGTTTGAGCTTAATATGACCTCTTTGGGGATTTCTGTGCTGGCGGCAGCGGTGATAGGAGCTGTGTTTGGAGCATACCCTGCGGTGAAGGCGGCTTCACTTAAACCCGTAGAAGCATTAAGAAAAATATAATTTTATTCGGATTGAATTATTTTAAAAAATGACATTTGGCAAACGCGGCCATTTTGAAATTTAATGGTGCGCAATGTTGAAGCAGGAAATTTCTTTTGAGAGCCTGAATGCACAACAAGCAGAAAAGCGAAATTTTGCGCATTCAGGCGGGTCGCGGAAAATTTTAAATTTAAATAAATTAATTTAGGGCCTGTTGACACTACCCGAAATGTTCTGATTGCAGTCAGATTTTTCGCGTTTCAAGGCGATTTTTCGCAGGCATACTGGCGTATGTCAAGAAAAATCAACGCAGAAACACGGAAAATATGGCTGTAAGACAGGCGTTGAGCGGTAGTGTCAACATACCCTAGATAAACCTTTATATACAGGCTATACGGCTCTCCCCAAGGGGAGAGCCGTATTATTTCAGAAAAAATTACCGAAGATTAACCTCCCGACCGCAAACCGAAACGCTTTCAACGTCCGCGGGATTGACGGGGTAGGACAGCCGCGAGGTGCGTTCCAGCAAACCGCCGCTGAAGCTTGCTCCTCCGGACGTTACGGATATCCTCGTCCCGTCCTTGAGAGTAACGTATTCGTCGGGTCTGACGAAATTCACATAGTTTATTTCCGTGCCGTCGGTTGATTTTAAGGTGTAATCAAATTTGAACGGCGTGATGTTTATCTCCGTGAGCACCGCCTTCGTTATCCCGTCGTTTGAGGTGACGGTTTCGTTGAGGGCGACGCTGCGCTCCATGCCCGACATATCGCCGAGAGTGAAGCCCGCCGTCAGTCCGCAGTCTACCCTGCGCTCATGGTCGATGCCGCCGGCGCTGGTGTGCTGATGCCTAAGCTCTCCGACAGACACCGTTATCTCGCTGTTTTCAAACGACGTATCGTCACAGAATATCGTGAAGCTGCCGCGGAGCGTATTGTCGTCCAGCCAGACTTGATCGGTGCCGTGCATTTCAACGCCTATGTTCGCCTCCTCGCCGTTTACCGTGGCGGAGATTTTGCTGACCTGCCAGTCAAACCAGCCCACTCCGTAAACATCCATATGGGCGTAGTCGTAGGGGAATTCGTCGTTGAACTCGACGGTGTAGATGAAGTTAGCGACGTTGGGGTCGGCGACTACGCCGTCGATGGTGATATTATAACCCTTGCCCTCCCAGCTTTCGCCTATCGCCGTTCCGAGCGACTTAAAGTAATAATCAGGAACCGCGTTTTCCGTGGGTGCCGACGTGAATTTGCCGCTGTGGAGATCGACCTCCACGCTGCCTATCTTAGCGCTTACGATATCCGAGGTGTCGAGAGGATAATTGAAGTAGCCCTCGAGGTAAAGCGTATCTCCGTCAAGCCTGCCGAAACTTTCTATCAGAGAAACGGACCCATCTGCGTGATACAGCGCGAGGTCAAAATCGTTCACCTCCGCCTTTACGGATATCGCGCTCTCTATGTCGGAATTTTCAACGGTCGCCTTTATTCCGAGAGGAGTAACGGTAAACTCGGAGAGAGTGCCGCTTCCGAAAAGCTCGCTGAGATATATCGGTCTGCTTCCCGTAACGGTCTTGTTGCCGCGGGTCACGTCGAAATCCATATTCACGTCGAGAGTTACGCCGCAGTCAAGCGTTTCGCTCTTTGTATTGTCGGGCGTTTCGTCCTTTTCAGAGCCGCCACGGGGTATCTCAGAGCGCCACAGATCGCCGAAGGTAAATTTGACGGTCTTATTTTGAAGCGTAGAGTTATCGTTATTGCCTACCTCACAATAGAAAGTATAGACATTTCCGTTTGCTATCCCGGGAAGCTCCGAACCGCCCGGAAGATTGGAACCGACGAACAGCCTCCAGTCGTACCAGCCATCCCTTTGCGCGTAGTCAAAGTCCTCATCGAATACAACATCGTACGCGATATATGCCGAATAGCCGTCCGTAATAAGCCCACGCACATTGAGCGTGTAATCGTCAAACTCGTAGGAGCGGTCTATCTCCTTGCCTATGGACGCGAAATCGAACGCGGGAGCGCTGAACGCGCTGTCCAGTCTGAACGTTTTGTCGCCGATGGTAACGGACTCGATATCCTCCATATAAACGGGATAGAGCCAGCTTAGCAGAACGCTCGAGGAATAGCCGTCCTCCTTGGAGTTCCACGTGCTGCCGCTCGAGCCGACATAGCCCGCGGTGAACGCCGAGCTGTCGCTTGTAGTGCCGTCCTTGTAGTTGACAGTGACGGCACTCTTGAGCTTCTCGCACATATTCTCACCGCCGAGAGAGGGGTCGTCCCATTCCGCATGCAGCTCCAGACCGAAGGTGGAAAGCCCGATATAATCCACCTTGCCCGTTTCGCCGCCCGCGAGAGTTACCGCTTCGTTCGGGCGAAGCTTTACGGAGTTTTTGGAGAGCCAGAAATCCATATCCACGGAGAATTTCTTTTCCTCCACCCCGACGGTATCCTTGTTGTTGCCCGAGCTGCGGACAAGACCGTCGAAGGAATAAACCAGCGCCCTATCTTGAAGAGATATGCCCGAAACGTTTATCGTGCTGCAGCAGTGCGCCCTTCCGCCTTCCATATTTATCAAGCGGTTCTGCCAAACCACGGAGGGAGCCATATTTCCGTCGTAGCTCTTTACCCAACTTAAATCCGTAACTGGGCGCAGGTTGAGGAACCACTCCTCGCCGTCGGCGAGGGCGTAATCGAAATCCTCCGCGAAGTCCACGTCGTACAGGAGGAAAACGCTGTGCTCGTCCGCCGCGATACCCCTTATAACAACATCGAATTTATCAAAGTTATAGTACAGGAAAAGCTCCTTGCCTATAACAGAGAAATCGAAAGCATCGCGCCTCGGTCCCGCCTCCTCGATGCCGTTGTATGCCTCATAGCGGTTTCTGAAAAGATCCTCGAACGCCGCGGGCAGGTTCCACTGATATGCCGCGCTGACCCCTATCGCCGTCGTTCCGAGCAGCGCTGCCGCGGCGGCGGGGATAAGTATTGCTTTTTTGCTGAATTTCTTTTTGGGATTCATTTTTTCCGCCTTTCTGTCAAGAACTGCCTTAAGCAGCTCCTCATCACTCTTTATGGGAGCGATACTGTCAAAAAGCCTTTTGTATTGATTTTCCATCATAATCCTCCCTTAAGAGCAAAGTCTTTAAACGTTCCCGCGCCCGCGCGAGCCTCGTGGTGACTGAAGATACCGACACACCCAGTATATCCGCCGTTTCCTTTACGGAGTACCCCTCATAATAGTACAGATGAATTACGGAGCGGTATTTTGGCGGAAGCGTCATCACCGCCTCCATCAGCCCGCGCTGCTCGGCGTCGAGCATGGGTATATTTTCGTCAAGCTCAGTGCAGCGCGTAAAGCGACCCGATTTCAGGAGATTTTTCGAAAGATTTATCGTAACGCGGATAAGCCACGCCTTGCAGTTTTCGGGAGTTTCAAACTCCCCCTTGTAACCCATAAGCTTTACAAACGCGTCCTGACAGATATCCTCCGCCTCTGCGCAGTTGCGGACATAGCTTAATGCGAGGCGGTACACCGTGCCGTGAAACATCTTTATATATTCGTTAAGTTCCTCGTTACTCAAATCGTCACCCCCTGTCAGATATAAAAAGTAAAACCTTATTTTCAAAAAGACGTCTTTGATTTTAAGACAATTAAATCGGAGGATTTGTCACAGCTGAAGACAGAAAAAATTTTTTGTGAAATGAAAAGAGGGACGGAAAGTATTTCGTCCCTTCAGACTGTAGAAAAAGTCCGGCAAAGGCTGGACTTTTTCTATTTAATGTGGTATAATAAAGTAGGGTGATGAAAATGTTGACGAAAGGAAACGAGAACCGAGTTCAAAGCGAAATAGTGTGTATAGAAGATTTGGTGCCAAAAGGACACTTGCTGCGGAAAATAGACGCGGCGGTGGATTTTACGAAAATATATGAGATAGTCGAGGAACTGTATTGCAAGGACAACGGCAGACCGAGTACAGACCCGGTGGTACTGTTCAAAACGGCAATAATACAGCATTTGTACGGCATATCATCGCTGCGTAGGACTGCCGAAGAGATCAGCCTAAATGTCGCGTACAGATGGTTTCTGGGGTATTCGCTGATGGAAAGAACACCGCATTTCACGACGCTCAGCAATAACTTCTGTCATAGGTTCACAGAAGAAACGGTCGAGCGCGTGTTCAACTGGATACTTAGCGAAATAAACAAAGCCGGATACCTGTCGCCGGAAGCTGTTTTCATTGACGGAACGCATATTAAAGCGAACGCAAACATGAAAAAAGCGGTCAAGAAAGCGATTCCCGAAGCTGCCAAAGTATACGGAGAACAGCTTCTTGAGGAGATCAATAAAGACCGTGATGACCACGGTAAAAACCCTTTTGACGATAATAACGACAAACCTCCGAAAGAGAAGATTGTGAGCCAATCCGCCACCGATCCCGAGTGCGGAGTTTTTCATAAAGGTGAGCACAAGAAATGCTTTGCCTATGCCGCGCAGACTGCTTGCGACAAAAATGGATATGTGCTCGATGTGACCTTAAATCCCGGAAACGTACATGACAGCGTTGCCTTTGACGGGCTTTACGACAAGCTTTGCGAAGCTTTTCCCGAAATGAGGTATGTAGTTGCCGATGCGGGTTACAAAACGCCGTGGATAGCTAAACGAGTAATTGACGACGGCAGAATTCCCGTGCTTCCATACAAGCGTCCGATGGGTAAGGACGGCTTTTTCAGACCTTATGAGTTTGTTTATGATGAGTATTATGACTGCGTTCTTTGCCCCGAAAACAGCGTTTTAAAATATGCCACGACCACCCGCGAAGGTTACCGCCAATTCAAAAGCGATTCCGATATCTGCCAAAACTGCCCGTCAAGATACAAGTGCACCGAAAACAAAAACTGCGTAAAAACCGTTGAAAAGCACGTTTGGACGGACTACCTCGAGCTTGTCGAGGACTACCGGCACACTCCGCCCTTGCGCAAGCTTTACGAACACCGCAAGGAAACTATTGAGCGTGTGTTCGCTGACGCTAAAGAAAAATGCGCTATGAGATTTACATATCTTAAAGGCTTGACTCGTAATCTTGGCTGGGTCAGGCTTAAGTTTGCTGCCATGAATCTCAAAAAATATGCCATTCACAGGTGGCATTTTTGCGATTTTTTCACCCTATGCTTGTTTTCTCGTCTTTTCTCTGTTCCCGCTTAACTTTAAACCCTATCTTCCTCTCAGAAATGGGGTTTTTATACAGACTGGAGGGACGGAAAGTATTTCGTCCCTTTTATAAAATTTTAATTGTCGTTTTTGCAGCAGTTCGGACGGTTTACGTCAATTATATGACCTATTCCCTCCATCTTTTTCAGAAGCGCATGTGTGTCGTGTTCTATTTTGAAATTCATCTCCTCGCGGTATATTGGTATAACCTCAAAAAAATTCACTGCGTCGCCGTTTGGAAGAATACAGCTGTCAGAACCCGTTTCCGCATCCTCGGGGTATATCAGCATAGAACCGCACAGCCCCGTACCATTGCAATAGGGGTCGCGGTTATCCACCGAGTGTCCCCAGCCAAGCCATGTATCACAGTTTATCGGAAGCCGCGCGAGAGTTTTCAGCAGCCTTATGGGCCAGAACCATTCCTCGTCGCTCTCCCCTATCTTCCAGTCCTTCGGAAGGCAAATCAACAGCTCCGCCCTGCCGTGCTCCTCGGGGTCAAGTTCCTCGGGTATGCTCATGATGTGCGCCCCCATGCCCATTGTTACAAGCGTGTAGTAGGGACGCTCGTCCGTGGGTGGAACTATGCAGATATCAACATGAATATCGGGGGAAACTATCTCGTGCAGAACGGTGGGAAATTCGCCGTAGTACTCTTTGATGTGCTCCTCGACAGCGTTCATTTCCTCTTCCTCATACATCTCCGCATCCTCATTCTCTTCCTCGTCCTCGTCGCCGTTAAGATCCGCTTCTATCCACTCCATAAACATATCGCAGTCGTCAAGATAATCCTCAGGCGGATTGAGATTCATACAGCGGGCGAACTCCGTTTTTGCCCTCTCAAGAATGTTAACAGTGAGCTGCTCATTATCCTCGCATTCCTCATCCATTGAAGCGTAATACAGCGCATAGCCCATGCGGTAGTGAAACTTATAATATCCGTCCAAGCGCGGACGCTGACTCTCCAGCACCGCGATAGCCTTCTTAAACTCTCCCACATTATTATAAGCAACTGCGAGCTGCCCGAGAATATCGTCATCAAGGCAGCTGTCGGGCAAGGCGAGTATAGCTTCGATTATTTTTTCATGCTCGTCGTTGTCATACCATTCATCTATTTTATCCATGAATAAATCTTTATCCATAATTTCCCTTTCCTTAAAAGCCCGATTTTTTGAGCCGTTTTACTATTCTAAGATAAAATTCGGGAATATCCCCTATTTCATTTGGCTTCCCGCGGAGTCTGTCCGACAGTCTGCGGCGGCGAAAATCTGTTTCGTCAAAATGTGAGATACCGCGTTTATCTATTCCCGTATACGTTCCTCGATAGTTGGTCCATTTTACAGCACGCGGCGGCAGAAGCCCGTCGTTTGCCCCCTCAAAATATCCCACCGTCAGATTTGAAAGCCACATCAACGTATCGGAAAACGCCGATCTCATCACAAATCCGTAGCTCTGATAAAATATCCCCGGCATATCTGGGGTTTCAATGTTGAATCTCTCCGCGTCGGCGGTGCGAAAAGCGCATATCGCTGCGTAGGTGTCAGGGGATTTATCTCCAAGCAGCGCGAACCAAAGGTCTATCGGCTTACAGCCCGCTTTTATAACGCTCTGCGGCACAAGCCCCATTAACCTGTCCACCGTGACCGAGCCATGGTGCGGAGTTGCCAGCGTTGTGAGAGAAGCCACCTTATCCGCGCAGCCAAGCCGCGTTATAATGTACCGCGCTTCAAGCCCGCCTTTTGAATGAGCTAATATGTTTACCTTTTCCGCACCCGTTTCCTCAAGCGCAGCAAGAAGCGAACGCTTTACGCACCTTGCGTTGCTCTCCACCGAACCGCTGCTGTCCTGCCCCCCGAAAAACACCCGCGCACCGTGCCGCTCCAGCAACTTTGCCGTTCTGCCCCAATAACAATAATGCTTTCTGTCGCGAAAACCCATTCCGTGAACAAGCAGAAGCGGATATTTTGTTGCCGCCGACCTGTCGATCATACCGTCAGCTCCCGTTCGTCATTATCCTTATTATGTATCTTACAGCAAAATTCCTCCGCTGTAAGCTTCAAAATTGCTACATTATTCAGCATCTGCTCACTGTATTTGTGTTCTCTGCCTTCACTGCTGTACTTGCTCATAATCGAGTTAAGCCCTGTCAGCTTTTCAATGCCGTTGATTATATCGACCGTTCCGCAGCCTGTTATACTCTCATATGATGCCGTAAAATGGCAGGGTATCTCTGCGGGAATTATCTCATACAGGCAATCTATCTCAAAAGCAGCATGGCTGTTTGCCTTTATCAACTCTATCTTCTTGCCCTTTGCCGCACAGTGAAAATACAGCTCCAGCTTATCGCTGTCCAGATCGTACCCAAAGCACATGGGTATTATATAAGGATATTTTCCGTTAAAAAGCGCCAAGCGGCAAACTTTGGCTTCCCTAAGAATTTCCCCTATACGGTTTATATCCGTTACTTCAATATTATTTCGTTTCATACAAATTCCCCTTATTAAAAAATTTTCCGAACCGCGCAAACGCTTTACGTTTGTACTATTTCGTCGAAATTAGTCCTCTCCACTTCGTTCCGCCGCGCATTTGCGTAGATTTTCAATGAATTTCCTATGCGTGCGGTCAGTTTACGTCTGCTTTCAGCTCCTAAAATGCTCAATTTTTTTCTACAAATATAAATAGCTTTGAAATACTCCTGCTAAACACGCGGCAATTTTCACTCCCTTTTTGTAAAATGGAAGCAAGGTGTGCGGGCAACGCCCACGCATAAGCCGCCTAAAGCTCTTGTAAATCATTTGCACAAGAGCACAGATTATCATGCAAACCAACAAAGTCCGACCGCCTGACCACCAGTTCGACCGCATTCGGCAAAATTTACCTCTATACAAAAAACAACCATCCGCATAAAAATCACGCGGATGGCATTCCTTTCGGAAAATTAAGCTGTTGCGTTTGTCTTTTTAGTGAGCTGTGACTTTAAACGGGCAGCCTTGTTCTTATGGATAAGACCCTTACCGGCAGCTCTGTCAACCGTAACAACGGCAGCCTTTACAACAGCAGCATCTGCACCCTCGGCGCGCGCCTTTTTAATTGCGGTTCTGAGCGTAGACTTTGCAGCCTTATTTGCTTCAGTTCTTGCCTTGGAAACGAGAACTCTTTTCTTTGCGGATTTAATATTCGGCACTTCTTTTCACCTCCATCTCGTTTTTACGAGCGTCTTGTAACATTTGCCTTTTCTTCCCGTTATATGTTTCGGGCACTGCCGTATTTTTTCGCGAAAAAAGGGGAATGCTTTATCTATAATCACCAAAATCCAGCGAATATAACACGGCTTTATTGTCAGCTCGATATATTTTATCTCATATATCCTTAATTATATCACAATAATTTGAAAATTTCAAGGGGTTTTTGAGATTTTTTTATTTTGCTGATAAAGCATTGTTAATATATAACGGCATACCATGACCGAAGGCTCGAAAATATTTCGGTTTTTCCGCCAGAGGGTCTTCGCAAATCCGCTCAAAGTCAAATTTGCGGCAAAATTTCCTCTCATTCCATTAAAAAAATCCTTGAAATACACACGATATTTCTAAGAATTTTTCCTCATTATTGAAAACTTTGTGTGCTACATTCGCTTTTTCGGTGTTTGTGTGAAACGTTTTAATCTATATGCTGCGGCAAAGGGTCATAATTTTTTTGGCGCAGAGGTTGTCATAATAAATGAAAGCTAAGCGGAACATGCCATAAATGAATCGCACATTTTGAGACTTTAAGCGGCATTTTGCTGTAAAAAGGCTTTTATACGATATACTCTATCGCTGAAAGCGATATTTAAACCGCAAACTATTGCACTGGGGGGTGCTTTTTTGAACAGAACCGGACTGGCTATGGAAACAGCGGAAATGGCTTCCGACAAATCGGGGGTCAGAGCGCTGAGCAGAAATGTGGGCGGGGTAAAAATAACCGACGTACGCGTTTCTGACGCCGCACAGCGGCTGGGAAAACCTGCGGGAAGGTACATCACACTTGAGGGAGAGCCTGATGCCCAAAGCATGACGGCGCTTCTTAAACGCGCCATAGAACAGGTCATTCCGCGTCAGGGGCGGCTGTTTGCGGCGGGACTTGGCAATCCCGATATCACGCAGGACAGCCTTGGGGCGCTTTCCGTAAGAAGCATGGCGGCAAGAGATGCGGATAAGGGCATACGGTATTCTCTTGCAGCTATCGAAACGGATATAGCCGCGAGAACGGGAATAGATACCGTCAGGCTGGTGCGCGCCGCAGCCAACGAAACGGCAGCAGACTGCGTTATCGCGATAGATTCCCTTGCCTGCCGCGATCCAAGGTATATCGGCAGAACAGTGCAAATAAGCGATACGGGAATAGTGCCCGGTTCGGGCGCTTCAAAAAGCCGCCGAGAGCTATCGGAGCGCACCGTGGGAATACCAGTCGCGGTTATCGGCGTACCGACCGTTACCGAACTTAGCAGCGTTACACGAAATGATAGGGACAACGGATTTCTTGTCACTACGGGAGATATTGATATTACCGTAAAAATGTGGGCAGAAACGATTGCGGCGGCGGTCAACGGGATAGTAAGATAAAATCAACAAATCCGCGCGGAATGAACCTGCGCGGATTTATTATACCCTTTTTGAATAGGCTGCTTAATAACGGCATGCCGCCATACATTTCAAGCGGGAGACACATTTAAAAACATCAGCTATGTCACCTCTGTTTATGCCTGATATCCAAATTCCTTACTTCCTCAATATATACGGATATACGGTTTATCAAAATTCCAGCGCTTCCCCTCCGCCGAGGTACATAATTCTGTCGCCCAATATCTCGTCCATGGTGTCAAAGCCCTTGAATCCCGTGCAGTGACAGGCGTAGATTTTTTCCGCGCCGCTGTATTTCAGCGCCCGCGCCTGGGCGGTGACATACTCCGTGGAGCAATTCAGCGTTTTAGGATTGGCGCCGCTGAAATGGAATCCACCGATTACCGCGAGAATGGGTATGCCGTGCCAGCGCCGCTGAACGGTCTCCAGCATATTCAGCGCCCCGCAGTGGAAACAGCCTCCCACAAGCACAAGTCCCTCTGCCTTACGCTTTTTTGGAAATATTACCGCGAAGCTCTCATCGTCAAAATTATGTGGAACAGCTTTTTTACCGCTCATTGCGCAATAGCTTCTGTCGGGGTTTATGTTTTTGTCATCGAAATCCTCACAGCTTGCAAGATAGAAGCCCTCGCACACTTCTGAAAAGCTGTTGAACAGCACCGATTATCTGAGTATTTCTTGAAGAAGCTCTTTCCGGCACCTACGGGTGATTTAAACAAGCCGTTCTTTTTGAACACCTCGTTCTGAGCTCCCGCGCGCAGGAAAACCTCCGCTTTAGGGTTAAGGCGCATTATAGCATCAATACCGCCGATATGCGCGGCATGGTTGTGGGTTATAATCACGCCGTCTATCTCGTCTATGGGCAGGCGCATTCTGCGGGCATTGTCCACCGCCTTTCCCGTAAGACCCGTATCGATAATGTAATTCCTGCCGTTAAACTCCACAAACAACGATAAGCCTTCCTCAAAAAACAGCTTTTCGTCCGCCGCCGTATTCTCAATAAGACAGATTATTTTCAACAATTCAACCACCTTATAATAAATTTCAATTTCCGCTTAGCATACTCCGTTAGCTCAGCGCGCATATCCGGCGAAAACCGTCAGCATCCGCCATAAAGACTAAAACGGTTGTGTGTAAAAATGCCGCAAAATAATTGGGAAAATGCCTGTTTTTTGTGCAAAGCCATGGCGCTTTTAAAAATTCACGCACCGACATTTTCCGCAATTGTTCTTTTTGTTTAAGAATTTGTCACCTTACCAATAAATACTATCTGATTTTCCGCTTCGTCGTATATCAGGTACTCGAACGGGCGGTTCAGATAGACCTCTTTTCGGAGATGTCTGCGCGCTCAACTTCCACCATCACTGCCGCCTTTGTGCCGTATTCGTCATGTTTCAACTTAGTCTTTTTCAGCACCTTTAATATGAACAGAGATAGGCTCGGTCTTTTCGGGAACGGAATCGGCTACAAGACTCTTTCCGTCCCACAATCGGTAGGCAGTTCGACAGTAATGTGTTCGGAGATGCGGGGAGGTGAATGAGTAAATAATGTCAGAAGCGAAATCAAATATGCTGCTAAGATAGTTTTTTCATTTCATTTACCCTTTCCATTATTCCGCACATACTGCTTTATAGCAGCAAAACTCTCCTCGCTCAAACAATGTTCTATGCGGCAGGCATCCTCAGCGGCGATATCCTCGGGAACTCCCAAGGATATGAGCCAGCTTGTGAACAGAAGATGACGCTCATATACACGTTCCGCAATCTCCCGCCCGCTTTCGGTCAGGGTTATGTATCCGCTTTTATCAACGGTTATGCAGCCCTCCTCACGAAGGTTTTTCATAGCCACGCTTACCGAGGGTTTGGAAAACTCCATTTCCGAGGCAATATCCACCGAACGCACCTCGCCGCTGCGATTGTGCAGAATCAAAATAGTTTCAAGATAGTTTTCCTTGGATTCAAATATTCTGTCTTTCATTCGGAAATTCCTTTCGGTATCGTTTCAAGGCGATCTGACAGCCCCACAGAAATATGCTGTCCGTTTTCTTATTTTCAACAATCCCTATTACGTTAAATATATAATACCATATACAATAGGAAAATGCTGCATATCTCAATTGCAGATATTATGCCGTAAGACCAAGCGGTTATGTATAACGTCCTCTGCGTTTATTTTACCACATAATTTATCATTAGTCAAGTCCGGAACGCTGAAGTATTACTTCAAAATTATTTCTATATCATTGATAAGAGAATTTACTGCCTTTTCGTGCACCATAATGAAAATGCCGCTCCAATTATTCCACCCCAATTTTAAAGATACATTGTCTACGAAAAACTCAAATGCTGACGCGGATTATGAAAGACCCTTCATATTTTCCAAGGAAAACCGCTCCCCAAAGCAGGAAGCAAGCAGCTCCGTCAACGTTGAAATAAAATCAGCTTCCGCCATATCGTTGTCATGGACAAAGTGTACCAAGTTTACTGAATATTTATTTTACTTTTCATTTGACTTTTATACACTTATCCACTTTCAATTTGTCAACTTGTACGCCTGTACGTTTACACACTATATTTCTTCACCGCCCATGCTGAGTATGCGAG
>CAJTMU010000002.1:0-69490 GCA_910577365.1 uncultured Oscillospiraceae bacterium
CGACATACTCCATAACGATAAACTGCACCTTTTCGGTAAAGCCCACATCGTAGATCTTAACGATATTCGGGTGAGAAAGCAGGGCTATCGCCTTGCTCTCGTTGCGGAAGCGGCGCAGAAACTCGTCGCTGCCCGCAAATTCGGTCTTGAGTATCTTGACCGCGACCACGCGGTCCTCCTCAATGTCCCTGGCGCGGTATATGTCCGCCATTCCGCCGACGCCTATAAGCTCTATCAGCTCATATCTTCCGTCGAGCTTTTTTCCGATATTGCTGTCCATGTATTTTCCGCCATTTCTCCATACAATCTCTTGAATTTGTTTTGGTATTTCCCCGCACCGTATGGAAGCGCGGGCTTATATTATGTTGTTGTCAAACTGTTATCAAAGCAACGGAAACATTGTCATGTCCGCCGTTGTTATTAGCGTATTCAATAAGCCTGTCGCAGCAGCTCTCCGCAGCGTTGTCAAAGCATATGTCAAGAATATCCAGATCGTCACCGTAGGAGGTAAGCCCATCCGAGCACAGCAGCAGCATTTCACCCTGCTTCATATCCAGCTCGAAATAATCTGGAGTTACGTTAGAGTCTGCGCCGATAGCCTTTGTTATTTTGTTGCGCTTCGGATGGTTTCTTGCCTGCTCCTCGGTTATCTCCCCGCGGTCGACAAGCTCTCTTACATGAGAATGGTCCTTGGTGATCTGCCGTATACACTCGTCATCTGCCGAAGAAAAAAGATGATATGCTCGGCTGTCACCAATATTAACTATATAAGCTGTTCCGCCGAAAACAATTGCAGCGACGCAAGTCGTGCCCATAACGGAGTTTTCGTGCTTTCGCGAGGTTTCGTAAACTATGCTGTTGGCAGCTATCGAAGCGGTTATCAGAAGATTCCTTACGGAGTTTTTGTTCATCATCTCCGAGAAGCTTTCCTCTATCCGTTTTGAAATAACGTCCACCGCTATCGAGCTTGCCAGCCCGCCCTCGCTCTCGCCGCCCATTCCGTCGCAAAGTATCGCTGCGCAGGCGGTGGGACTGAGCATTTTGCTCCAGACGTTGTCCTGATTCTCCGTTCTGACAAGTCCTATATCTGTTTTACTGAATATGTTCATTTCTGACCCGATTACCCCTTTCGAGTATTGTGTCTTAATTTAGTGTGCTTCAGGAGTCGGAAGGCAATTCGTCCCTTCGGAGCTGTCCGCAAGCGGCATTTATGTCCGCTCCCAGCGTTCTGCGGACAGTTGCGTTTATACCCGCCGACTCAAGCATTCTGCGAAATCTCTCCACATAGCGGCTTTTTTTGTAATCCCTCTCCCGTATCTCGTTTATCGGGATAAGGTTTACATGGCAGTTCATGCCGCTCAGCAGCTCTGTAAGCTCCCGCGCGGACTGCTCAGTATCGTTTACCCCCTCTATCAGAGAGTACTCAAAGCTTATCCGTCTGCCCGTTTTTTTGAAATAGTCGCGGCAAGCCGTCATCAGCTTCTCCAGACCGTAACGCTTGTTTACGGGCATTATCTCGCTGCGCTTCTCGTCCGTCGCTGCGTGGAGCGATACTGATAGCGTAAGCCCCGTTTTAAGCTCCGCAAGCTCATATATCCTCTCCACTATTCCGCAGGTGGAAAGTGAAATATGCCGCAGGCTCATGCCCTCTCCGTCACTGTTCAGCAGCGAAAGGAACTTCATGACGTTATCGAAGTTGTCCAGCGGCTCGCCTATTCCCATAAGTACTATGCTGTCGACGTGCCGTCCGCTGTCCCGCTCAGTCTCGTATATCTGAAGCAGCATTTCCGACGGCTCCAGATTTCTGACAAATCCCGCGATGGCGGACGCGCAGAAACGGCAGCCCATTTTACACCCCACCTGTGTGGAGATACAAAGGCTGTTCCCGTGCTTGTATTCCATGAGTACGGATTCCACCGCCTGCCCGTCGGGCAGTCCATATAGATATTTTACCGTATTATCTATGTCAGATACAAGTCTTTTTTTTATTTTTAGTGACTTTATACAAAATTTTTTTGTTAATCGCTCCCTCAATTGTACAGAAATATTGCTCATCTGAGAAAAATCAGTGATTTTCTTTACATGAAGCCACTCGTAAATTTGTTTGGCGCGAAAAGTTTTCTCGCCCATATCAAGAATTTCCCGAGTAAGCTCATCTCTTGAAAGCGATAAAATGTCAATTTCAGATAGTTCTTTTTGCTTGTTTTCCATTTTACTTGATTCTCCTGAATGAAGCGGTAAAGAATCCGTCCCCGCCCTTTTCGTCGGGGAAATAAGTCCGCTTGAAGCTGTTTTCCGCGGCAAGCGGAACAGGCTGTACTATCGGGGAAAACTCGGGGTGCTCTGCGGCGAAGCAGTCGGCAACCTCGTCGTTCTCCGCGCGGGAGAGCGTACAGGTGGAATAAACCAGCGTCCCGCCCGGCTTCACGTACTGCGAGGAAACCTCAAGCACTGCCCGCTGCATTTCGGGCAGCTCCCTGAAGTCCTCGGGATTTTTATACTTTATCTCGGGCTTTCTGCGTATCACGCCAAGCCCCGAACAAGGCACGTCGCAAAGCACCCTGTCCGCCATCGGCAGCTCCTCGTTGAATTTCAGCGCGTTATTCTGTCTCGGCTCGATTATTTTTAATCCGAGCCGCTCCGCGCCCTTTCCAATCAGCCCCACACGCTGTTCGTGCAGATCCATGCTGATTATCCGCCCGTTGTTCCCCATCATCTCCGCCATGGTAAAGCTTTTACCTCCGGGCGCGGCGCACAGGTCGAGCACGGTTTCGTTTAGTATCGGGCGCAGCGTGAGACAGCAAAGCTGCGATGATATATCCTGAACATGAAAAAGACCGCTCCGATACGCTCTGCTTTTCTCGATATCACCTGTTTTTTCCAGCTTAATGCACCCCATAAGACCTGCGTACTTTTCCGCGGAAATACCCTCCTTTTTAAGAAGGTCAATCAGATCCTCCGCGCTTGTTTTCAGTGTATTCACCCGCGCGTATACCGGTGGTCTGCCGAGCGAAGCCTTAAGCGCCGCCGCGGTCTTGTCCGCGCCGTATTCCCCCGTAAGCTTGTCCGCAAGCCACTGTGGGCAGGAATACTCTATCGAAAGGCGCTGTGCGGCGTTCAGTCCTCTGTATTCTATACGCTTACCGCCGCGGATAAATCCGCGAAGCATACCGTTTACAAAGCCCTGTGCGCTGAACAGCTTCATTCTCTTGCAGAGCTTGACACTCTCGTTCACCGCCGCGCTTTCGGGTACCGAGGGCATATAAAGAAGCTGATAAAGCCCCGCCCTCAATATCTCCACAACGCCGTCGTCCAGCTTAACAAAGGGCACGGAGCTGTTTTTTTCAATTATATAGTCAAGTGTCAGCCGCCTTTCGATAACGCCGTAAAACAGCGCCGCCGCGAAAGCCTTATCCTTGGGGGAAAGATCGGTTTCCCCCAGCGCGGAATCAAGAATGATGTTGGAATAGCCCTCGCCGCTGTCCATTTTTAAAAGCAGCTTTACCGCCGTAAGTCGTGCGTCAGCCATGTGTCCTCCGTTTTATGATGTGATTGGAGGTAAGACCTCCTTTTTATTTTCCGTACCGCCGTTAATTTGCGGCTGATATATTGCCGATTTTGCGCTCCTATCCCGCTTCAACAGCGGAGCAGATAATTTTGACCGTGTCCGAAACGCTCATTTCTGCGGATATTGCCGTTTCATGTATTGTGCCTATATAATCCTTTTCTCTCCACCATCTTCTCATTTCCCGCTCGCCGAAATCCTCACGATTTGGCTTGGTACTGTGCCTTGACAATGTTTCCTCAAATGTCAGGTCATAATAAAATGCGTATATGTTTGCGCCATACACCGCAACGGCGGTATCAAACAAGGGTTTATAAACGTCGGCGGGCAGTATGCCCTCCAGAATTGTAATGTCCGAATGATTTCTGCCGTATTTCAGCAGCTCCGTTATCAGCGGCAAAGCCTCGGGGTCCTTGGCATTAAGCATCTGAATGCGTATCATATCATGAGATATCAGCATCGTATTTCGCCCTAACCTCTTTTGCAGCTCCTTTGCAACCGTCGTTTTTCCGCTGCCCGAATTTCCTCTGATAATTATTAGCTTAGACATTTAATTCCCTCAATGTCTTTAATATGATATCGTCCGTTATCGGTTAAGCACAGCGCCTTTTTCCAGCTTTTTCCCCCGCAGATAGGCGTTAAGCCCCATACGCTTGCCGCCCTCGGGCTGTATCTCGATAAGTTCCACCGCGCCGCCATCACCGCAAGCTACTCTGAAGCGCTCCGCATCGATTATCGTGCCCGGCTCGGCGTCGGTCTCCTCATTGGATATCTGTGCGCGAAATACCTTAAATCGCTTTCCGTCCATCATGACATACGCGCAGGGAACGTCCGCCATAGCTCTTATAAAATCGTACACCTGCTTCGCGGACTGCGTGAAGTCGATTTTCAGTTCTTCCTTGGTTATCATGGAGGCGTAGCAGGTCTCCCCGCTTTGCGGGATACGATCAGCGATACCGTTCTCAATATCTTCAAGAGTTTCAACTAAAAGCTTTGCGCCTGTCATGGCGAGCAGGTCGTGCAGATGGCTGCCCGTCATATCGGGGGTTATTTCTACCGCCAACTTCTTTATCATATCTCCCGTGTCAAGCCCCTCCGCCATATACATGGTGGTAACGCCCGAAACGGTCTCGCCGTACTGTATGCAACGCTGAATGGGCGCGGCTCCGCGGTATTGGGGCAGGAGAGAGGCATGAACGTTCACGCAGCCGTATTTCGGAAGCTCCAGAATTTCGCGTGGCAAAATCTGCCCGTAAGCCACCACAACTATGCAGTCGGGAGCGATATCCTTAAGCACCTCAAGCGAACGCTCCGCGTCCTCTCCTTTTCTCAGCGAGAGCGGCTGATATACGGGAATGTCATGCTCCAGCGCGCATTCCTTTATAGGCGTCATTGTTATCTTGCCGCGGCTGCTCGGTTTATCAGGCTGTGTGAAAACCGCCGCAATATCATGCCCCGCCTCTATCAGGCTCTCCAGACAATTCAGCGAAAAAACGGGAGTACCCATAAAAACTATTTTCATTCCGCGTCCTCCTCGTCCTCTGTCCACTCAATAACCTTATCTTTATATAAAATACCGTTCAGATGGTCTATTTCATGGCAGAACGCCCGCGCCAGCAGACCGCCCGCTTTGTACACCATAAGCTTTCCGTAGCGGTCGAACGCTTTCGCCTTTATCTTCGCGGGACGCTTAACCACTCCTCTTTTTTTCGGGTAGGACAGGCAGCCCTCCGGTTCGAGCTGCTTTCCGCGCATAGCAGTTATAACGGGATTTATAAGCTCAATTTTTCCCGTGTCATCACCCAAATCAATAACCACGACCCTCTTTGCAACTCCCACCTGCGGCGCCGCAAGACCTATCCCGTCCGCCGCCGCCATGGTTTCATGCATATCGTCCAACAGCTCCCACAGTTCCTCGTCAAAGACCGTGACCTCCTCGCTATGCTCTCTGAGCCGCTTGTCACCAAATCTCAAAATTTCTCTCTGTGCCATTTGTACCTCTTAATTTTTAAAAGTTTCTCTAATAACCCTTATTTACACCGCGCGTAAATAAGCTGCTTTGCAGCAAAAACATTGCGCTGCTCTTTTTGAGCGAAACGGAATGTATCTTAACCGCTCTTTTTCCTGACAGTCAATAACATCACCGTTCCCGAAAGTCCAGCCAAAATTATGTTATAACTTACAGGCATAATAAAACAGGTGTTAGACAACATATGCAGCAGCGCGGTCGTTATTATATTTTTATGTTTAAGATAAAATTTACCCAACACCTAGGGACGATCACGAAAAGATATTTCGCAGCACTCAGCTCTTTGGGCACACCCACACGGTTTCTTTCAAGCAGCATTGGCAGATAGCAGGCGAACGAAAGCACCAAAACCAACGTAGTCCACGCAGCAATTTCCACATATATTTTTTTATTGTCTTTCCACATTAAATTCAAGTCCGTCAGATATCGAAACTGTCAGTTGTTCACCGGCTTGACCCTATCAATAAACAATATCCCGTCAAGATGATCTATTTCATGGCAGAATGCCCGTGCAAGCATGCCCTCTCCCGTCATGGTGAACTCTTTTCCGTTTCTGTCCTGCGCCTTTACGGTTACGCGAAAAGGACGCTCCACATCGCGCCACTCACCCGGGGCGGAAAGACAGCCCTCGCCGCCCATCTGCCTGCCCTCGCTTGAAACTATTTCGGGATTTATTAGCTCAATGACACCGTGTTTATCTCTCACATCAATTATAACGGCGCGTTTGAGTATGCCAACCTGAGGCGCGGCAAGCCCCGCTCCGTTCTCTGCGGCGAGAGTTGCCTTCATATCGTCCAGCAGCGTCCACAGCCGCTCATCAAACGCAGTAACTGTCCTGCACTTTTTGCGGAGAACGTCCTCTCCGAATTTAACAATCTTTCTTAATGCCATCTATATTTTCCTTTCGGTTTTTTATAATTAAACAATCGCTGAATAGAGCGAACGGAATATAATCAGCCTAATAAATTCCCCATTTAAGCTGAATTAACTCATTTTAACAGACATTCTCTTAATCAAGCCCGCCGTTCATGTCTGCGTAAAAGCTTACGTTGTGAAAAGCGCGGTCGTTATACGCCTGCTTCATGGTCGATTCGATAAGCGCCCTCAGCGATTTTGAATTGCGGCATTTAATCATAAGCCGTTGGCGATACCGTCCGTTGACTCTTCCTATTGCACTCGGCGCGGGACCGAGTGTTCTCAGCGGAAGCCTTTCACCGTACGGCTTGGCGTTCTCCGCCAGCATTGCCGCAAATTTTCGTGCCGCCTCTGCACATTCCCTGTCCATAAGCGATGAAAATCCTATCATCACCACGTCGCAGAACGGGGGGTAAAGCATGGCTTCCCGCAGCTTTATCTCCTCTTCGTAAAAAGCGGGATAATTCTGCTTTGCGGCAAGGGTCAGCACATAATGCTCCGGCGAATAGGTCTGTATCAGCGCCCTGCCGCGCTTTCCGCCGCGGCCGGAGCGTCCCACCACCTGCGTTATCAGCGAAAATGTGCGCTCGTAGGCTCTGAAATCGCTTGCGTAAAGGCTATTGTCGGTCTTAAGCACTCCCACAAGGGTAACGTTGGGAAAATCCAGCCCCTTGGCTATCATCTGCGTTCCCACTATTATATCGTATTCGCCCTCCGCGAACGCCTTGAATTTGCGCTCAAAGGCATTCTTGGTAGCCGTAGTGTCAGCGTCCATACGCAGCACGCGCGCCTTGGGGAACATCTCGGATATCTCGTCCTCGATACGCTGCGTACCCGTTCCAAGCATGGTAAAAAATTTTCCCGAACACTTGGGACACACCTTGTCGGCTCTCCTTTGAAAGCCGCAGTAGTGACATATCAGGCTGTCGTTTATCTTATGATACGTAAGCGGCAGCGAGCAGTTGGGGCACTCCGCGGGAGCGCCGCAGGAAGCGCAGCGCACGCTGGTGTGATATCCCCGTCTGTTCAGCAGCAGTATCGACTGTTCCCCTCGGTCAAGATTGCTCTGAAGCTCCTGTATAAGCGTCATGCTGAACGCGGATGGATTGCCGTTTTTAGCCTCCTCACGCATATCCACCATGTATACATCTGGAAGCACCGCGCTGTTGTAGCGCTCGTCCAGCTCAAACAGACTGTACCGCCCCTTTTTCGCGTAAAAATAGCTTTCCAGCGACGGAGTAGCTGATGCCAGCAGCAGAAAGGCATTATGCGCGAAGCATCGCTGCTTGGCGATATCCCGCGCGTGGTATCGCGGAGCGCTTTCGGACTTATATGTCCCCTCGCCCTCCTCATCTATTACCACAATGCCGAGGTCGGCGACGGGCGCGAAAACCGCGCTGCGCGTGCCTATAACTATACGCGCCCTGCCCTCTTTCACGCGGCGGTATTCGTCGGCGCGCTCGCCCAAAGAAAGGCTGCTGTGCATGACCGCCACCTCACTGCCGAAAAGACGGCGAAATCTGCCCACCATCTGCGGCGTAAGGGATATTTCAGGAACAAGCATTATCGCGCTTTTTCCGTTCGCGAGCGCCCGCGCTATCAGCTTTATGAATACCGAGGTCTTTCCGCTGCCCGTGACCCCGCGCAGCAGTGCGCATTTTGGAGCACTGTCCTCCATAAGCTCCGCAAGACCGCCGAATATTTCTCTCTGCTTTGGTGAAAGCGTGATATCATCGGGGTTTTCGCTTGCCTCTTCGCCGTTATCCGTGCGGAACACTACATTCTCGTACTGCTCCAGAAAGCCCTTTTCCGTCAGCCGCTTCACTACCGCGGGCGTTACCGTACAGGCATAGCAAGCTTCCCTTACCGAAGCGCTTTCCGAAGCCTCAACAAACCGCAGCACCTCGCGCTGCTTGGGGGTGAGCTTCACGCCCTCTGGCGGTTCTTCCGCCGCGCGGAGCATTGCCACAGTGGAATCCCCCACGCGCCTTGACAAAATATCGTCCTCATAAAGCGCTCCCTTTTCAATGAGCGCCCGCAGGACTCTCGCGCCGTCAAGCTCCCTCTGCGCGGCGATAACTGCGTCAAACGAAGCTCTGTCCCCCGCCATCCTGAGCACCTCAGCAAGCCTGCTCTCCTCCTCGGAAAGCGCACCCGAAAAATCCGGCGTAAGGCTGTACCGTGTCTTAAGCGAGTACCCAAGCCCCGGCGGCAGTATCGCCCGAAAAGCGTCGTAATATGTGCAGAACGTATTGTCCCTTATCCAACGGCACAGGTCAATTAGCTCCCGCGAGACCACCGGTTCTTCGTCAACCGCGCACCGAATGGGCTTCAGCCCCTCCGCGCTGCCGCGGTATACCGAAAGCACAAGTCCCACGCGCTTCCTGTTGCCTTTTCCTAACGGCACGACCACCCTCACGCCCGCAGAAATATCCGCACTCAGCCGCTCGGGTATCTCATAGCCGAACAGCCTGTCAAAGGCATAGAGCGTACCCTCCACCGCGACCTCCGCTATCAGCCGCTCCGAAGTCAGTTCGTCCATTCAGGCTTCACCCTTAATCTCCGCGGCAAGACCCGCGTTCCTGACGCGCCGCAGCTTTTCCGCTCTCATTACCGCTGTTATATCGTCAACCGCCTTATCCAGTTCGCCGTTCACTATCAGATAATCATAATTTTCCGCCGCCGCAAGCTCGTTTCTCGCCTGAGTAAGACGTTCCGCTATCTTTTCCTCGGTTTCCGTTCCCCGTTTGCGCAGGCGGCGCTCCAGCTCCGCCATGGAGGGGGGCAGAATGAACACCAAACAACAATCGGGAAACTGTTTTTTAATATTCATCGCACCCTCTATCTCTATTTTAAGGACAGCGTCCTTGCCGCGCGAAAGCAGGCTCTCCACGCTTTCGCGAAGAGTACCGTAGTAATTTCCGCAGTATTCCGTATACTCCAGCACCGCACCCTCTTTTATCATTTCCTCAAAGCGCTCCCGCGTGAGAAAGCGATAATGCACCCCGTCTATCTCTCCGTCGCGCGGAGCGCGAGTGGTAGCGGATACCGAATACCCCGCGCTGTCCGTTTTTTGCAGCACCTGCTCTAAAATGGTATCCTTGCCGCAGCCCGCTGGCGCGGAAACCACAAAAAGAAGTCCCTTGTCATTCATTTTCCGTATCCTCCGTTGTCTTGCCCGCCAGCGTATCGGGCTGAAGCGCGGACAATATCACATGACCGCTGTCACATACGATAACCGAACGCGTTTTGCGCCCGCAGGTGGCATCAATGGCAAATCCGCCGTCCTTTGCGGTCTGTACTATCCTTTTTACGGGAGCCGCCTCCGGACTTACCACTGCCACTATCCTCTCCGCATTCACGGTATTTCCGAATCCTATGTTTATCAGCCGCATTTAAACATCCCCGCCCCGCATAGAAGCGCCGTTCCTTTCCCGTCAAACTTTGAGAAGCATTCAAGCACGCAGCTTCACCATTATACAATTATACCCGCAGGCGCGCTTTAAAGCAAACAGCAAATATATCATTATTGTACCACACTTTTTTAAAAAAAGCAACATATAATTTTAAACACATATTAAAACGGCTATAAAAATAATATTTTAAAAAAATTTTTCTTAAAATCCATTGACAATAACCGTTTAATTTTGTATAATAGAATTGAATTGCTGAAGAAGCACGAAAAACAACGATTATGCGGAAAACGTTTTCACGAAACTTTCTGCAAATGAGGAAGGGGTAAATCATGAAAATCTCCAAGTCGTTAAAGGCAAAAATGTTGGTTAGGTTTCTTGTACTTATTTTTGTGGTAATCCTGATAAACGGTACTATTGGTGCCATATTCAGTATTATCAGTGCTACGTCAACATTGAAGAAAACCATGTCGCAGACCGCACTTGTGGCATCATCACAGGTTCAAAACCGTCTCGAGAAGACCCAGACTCTGATCCGGGAATTCGGATTGAGCAATGATCTTGCACCAGATAAGACCGCGGAAAGCAAGCTGGCTTACCTCGGCAGCAAGGCGAATTTATATAATCTTATTGAATATAATTTTACCAGTGTAGATGGAATTAATTCGGACGGTAAGGATGTTTCATCAAACGAATGGTTTACAAGAGCGCTGGCTGGGGAGGCTTTTATTGACACGCCCGCCATGAGTGACGACGGGAAATTTCTGATGTATATTTCTGCGCCTATTTGCGACGCCACAAATAACAACGCCGTTTCCGGAGTGGTTTATGTTGCGGTCGACGCCTCTTTCCTCTCCGATATAACCAACAAAATTCAAATAGGCGAGCTTGGTCATGCTTTTATAATGGATCATGAAGGCACCTTTATCGCCCACAAGGATTACTCCAAGGTAACGGCTCAGGAAAATGATATTATCGCGGCACAGAGCAATCCTGCTCTGAAAGAGCGTGCTGAGCTTGAGGAGAAAGCACTGAATCTTGCGTATGGAGAATCCATGTATGGTATGTATATGGATGGAATAGACAGAAAATCAGTCTCAATGGCGCGCATTGAGGACACTGAAGACTGGGTTATAGGAATTTCCGCAGATCAGAACGAATTCATTGCCCAGACAGTTATTACGTCGCTGATAGTTACCGCCGTCGTTGCGCTTGTGTGCCTTATCATTTCAGCATTCATCATTGTATACCACACCAATTCCATCGTTAATCCTATCAAGGATATCGGCAAGGCAATGAAAAAGCTTTCAGTAGGTGACCTTAAAGTATCTGTAAAACCGACTACAAAAGACGAAATCGGAGTTCTTGCCGTTGAGATTAACGATACCGCAAAGAGTCTTGACGGTTATGTGAGCGAGATATCCCGCATAAGCGGTCTTATGTCCAACGGAAACTTTGATTTCAGAGAAGAAATTGATTTCCAGGGCGATTTTGTGCAGATAGCTAAAGCGCTGGACTTCTTGGCAGAGCATCTGAGCGACACGATGCTTACCATAAAAACAGCTGCGGCACAGGTCAATATCGGCGCAACGCAGATTTCCGAGGGTGCACAGTCGCTTGCCTCGGGAACAACGGAGCAGGCTTCATCCATTGACGAGCTTGCAAGCACCATAAACACGCTCGACGAGCAGGTTAGCAAGAACGCCCGCCACGCGTCGGAAGCAAGCGAAAAGTCCAAGCTTGCTGGAGACAGAATATCCACCTCAAACAAGCATATGAACGACATGATTTCGGCGATGGAGAACATCTCTCAGAAATCCTCCGAAATCAACAACATTATTTCCACTATCGACGATATTGCGTTCCAGACCAATATTCTTGCGCTTAACGCGGCCATAGAGGCGGCAAGAGCGGGCGAAGCGGGCAAAGGCTTTGCGGTCGTTGCGGATGAGGTTCGCAATCTTGCGGCGAAATCCGCAGAGGCGGCGCAAAATACCGCGATACTTATTCAACAGTCAATCGAAGCTGTAAGCGAGGGTTCTGGTATCGCGAACGAGACCGCTGAAGCGCTCAATTCCGCAGTTGAGGTTGCTCATGAGGCTGGCGATTTAACTAACGAGATTGCTATGGCATCCGGTGAGCAGGCTGAGATGATAAAACAGGTAAATATCGGTATCGATCAGATTTCCGCTGTTGTTCAGACAAATGCGGCGGCGGCTGAGCAAAGTGCGGCTTCGGGTCAGGAGCTGAACAGCCAAGCGGCGGAAATGGAACAGCTTACATCAAGATTTACACTTCGCGAAGTATGATAAAAACTGGCAGAGCTTAATGCTCTGCCAGTTTTTTGTCTAATGTTATTTAAAATTTATATAATAAAATTCAATGCTGTATCATAAAACTTCGTAATTTGTTAAGTTTTGAACAGCAATTGCGGAACTCATTGCATTGTTTTGCGGCATTTAACAAGAACACATATTTCAGGGTTTCCGCTTATATTCAAAGTAAAGCGGATACGCACAACAGATAATTAGAATTATTTAATAATATGTTGATATAAGGCATTTATATTTGGTCATTATTATAAGCACAGAATTCGGGCAATATTTCCACCAAGAATATTACCCTTTTCCTCATCACTCAACGGTAACGAGCGTAGCCTGTTCAACTCCTCAGCCGCGCCCCAAAGAGGATAATCCGTTCCCCAGAACACCCTGTCCGCGCCTATTTTCCGTATCAGCTCCGCGGCGTGTTCGGGTGAAAGAGCATACAAAGAACTTGAACAATCAGCGTATATCCCCGAGCTTTCAAACAGCTCCGCGCCCTTATCCCACATTGTCCAGCCAGCCAAATGCGCCGCTATCACCGTAAGCTTGGGAAAACGCTTCACTACCCGCATAAGCCGCTCTGGAGCGGAAAAATCATAGCGCGGGTCGCCTATATGAAATAATATCGGCAATCGCCCCTCCGCCGCCTCATATACGGCAAACGCGCGCTTCTCATCCAGATTGAAGCGCTGAAAATCACTGTGCAGCTTGATCCCCTTTAATCCAAGCGAAATTATACGCTCCGTTTCCCCTGCGATATCCTCAAAATCGGGGTGCATTGCGCCAAATCCTATAAGCCTGTCAGGGTAAAGAGAAACGCACTCCGAAATATAATTGTTGATGCTTCGAACCTGCTCGGGCACGGTAGCCACCGACTGCACGAGAAATTTATCCACTCCCGCCGCGCCGCCCTGCTCCAGAAGCGTTTTGAGCGTTCCGTCGTATTTTGCCGTGATACCATAAAACCCGCCTATTCCTTCAGCGGCTTTATCCGCTATTTTATCGGGAAAAATATGCGCGTGAGCGTCAATTATCATTTTAGCCTCCGTTACTCAAAATCCTTATACATCATACTGGGCTGAACACCACTGTTGTTCTGGTATTTCCCGCTTGAATAGGGAGAATAGTCCCCATCTATCGTGTGATAGTATATCTGTCACACATGCGCCCCTGCGTATATCCGTATGGGCTGAATGCAGAATATCTCCAGCGTCCAGTAGCCCGCAAAGCCTACGTCGCCGAAGCCCGCCGTTACATGAATAAACAGCCCGAGCCGCCCTGTGGAGCTTCTTCCATCCAGCATCGGAACGTAGTTTTCGGTGCGCGTAAATTCCGCGGTTCTGCCGAGATAAAGCCTGCCCGGTTCGAGCACAATCCCCTCGGGCGGTATCGTCAGACGCTTTACGGGGTTTTCCCGCTTCATGTCCAGCTCCCCGCTTTCATACACCAGCAGTTCGTCTGCAAGCGTCAGGTTATAGCTGTTGGGGTTGAGCCTGCTCTCGTGAAACGGCTCTATAAAAATATTTGTGTTCAGTTGTTTAAGTATTTCCCGTCCCGATAAAATCATTTTTTGCGCTCCCTTCGTCTTGTCAAGAATTATTTTAAACTATCCCGTGGCTTTTGTCAAGCCCTACCGCCAAAACTTGGCAAAAAAACGTTTCTCTACTTGACAAATCAAGCCTGCGGGTGTATAATATTCTTATGTTTTGAATATTGAGTGAGGATTTTATGCGCATGAACGATTTTGAAAGTTTATCTGAAAGTTATTCGGCTGCCGAAATAAAATCAACTCTTGACGGAATGGAAACGGACGAACTTGCAAAGGCTCTTATGGGAGCAAGCCCCTCTATAAACCGCCTGTTTGTCGAAGCCTTTCCGGAGCTTGACTTCAAAGTCGTGCGCGAGCGCATTGGAAGCGTAAGGATAGAAGAAGTCGAAAACGCGCAGGACAAAATTCTGTCAATGTTCAAAAACAAATAAACTACTGCAAAAATGCTATGATGGGTGCGGGAGTATTCCCGCCGTGCACGCCAAGCTTTTTTCAGAGAGCTGTCGGTTGCTGAAAGACAGTAAAAAGCCGCGCCCGCGATCCGCCCGAAGCAGACGATCCGAACCGCTTTCCGCGCAAGTAAGACCGTACGGATTTCCACCGTTAAAGGGAAGTGCATTGTTGGATGTACGGTGAGGCTGAATATTATACCGCCCCCTATCCGTTGATCAGGGGGCATTTTTACGGTAAACCGCAGATATATGCGCTGTTTACTGTAAGAAATTTTATGAAAATTGTCCCGCACATTCGTTCGCTTTGCTCATTTTGTGCGTATCGGCAAATAGCAGACGCCGAATAAAATTGCCGTTTGCTATACGACGCTCCCCGCACACAAATTCTGAAAGGAGAATTAAAAATGTTGACACTTGACAAAATCTACAAGGCGTCCCATGTGCTCAAGGAGATAATACGAAGCACCGACCTTATTCTGGCGCCTAAGATACACCCCGAAGCAAAGGTGTACCTTAAAACCGAAAATCTTCAGGTAACAGGCTCGTTTAAGGTTCGCGGGGCTTATTTTAAAATTTCCCAGCTGACCGAAGAGGAGCGCTCAAAAGGCGTTATCGCCTGCTCTGCGGGAAATCATGCGCAGGGCGTGGCTCTTGCTGCGACAAAAGCGGGGATAAAATCGCTGATTTGTCTGCCTGACGGCGCGCCTATTTCCAAGGTGGAAGCTACAAAGGGATTTGGAGCGGATGTGTGCCTTGTTCCTGGGGTGTACGACGACGCGTATCAGAAAGCGCTTCAGCTCCGCGACGAGAAAGGGTACACATTTATTCACCCGTTTGACGACGAAAACGTTATCGCGGGTCAGGGTACTATCGGTCTGGAGCTTCTCGAGCAGCTTCCCGAAGTGGACGCAGTCGTAGTGCCTATCGGAGGCGGCGGGCTTATTTCGGGAATAGCGTTCGCGATTAAATCCCTTAATCCCAATATAAAGGTTTACGGCGTACAGGCGGCGGGGGCTCCCAGCATGGAGCACTCTCTTAAAAGCAAAAAAATAGAGCGTCTTGACAGCGTGGCTACGCTGGCGGACGGTATCGCAGTTAAGGAGCCGGGTGCAAACACCTTCGAGCTTTGCAGCAAATACGTCGATGAGGTTGTTACCGTCTCTGAGGACGAGATATCCTGCGCGATACTGACGCTTATTGAACAGCAGAAGCTTATTGCTGAGGGCGCAGGAGCGGTTTCGGTGGCGGCGGTAATGTTCGACAAAATTCCTGTTAAGGGCAAAAATGTTGTGTGCGTGGTTTCTGGTGGTAACATCGACGTTACAATACTCAACCGCGTTATCCGCCGCGGTCTTGTAAAGAGCGGAAGAGCCTCGCTGCTCACCATTGAGCTTGTTGACAAGCCCGGTCAGCTTACGGGCGTTTCGGGTATAATTGCGGAGCTTGGCGGAAACGTCACCGCTGTTCACCACGAAAGAGCGGACGCAAATGACAACATCAACGGCTGCTTCCTGAGAATACAGCTTGAAACGAGGAATTTCGAGCATTTAACGCAGATAAGATCGGCGCTTACCGAAGCGGGCTACAAAATAGTGGATAACGCGTGATGCTGTTTGTTCAGGAAATAGATCTTGTATATACCAAAGCCGTGCGCTTGGGAAACTTTGCCAACGCCCGCAGAGACGTAAAATTTCTTCCTGTTGATTTCAACAAGTCGGACATCACGGACGAGATACTGTTCAACAGGGTATATTTGTTTCAATCGCCGGACGGCATAAGTGAAAAGCGCAATAAGGTGAGCATACTTGGTGAAAAGGCGTTCTTTGACGGAAAATTTGCGCCCGATTTTTTCGGGGAAAGAGTATTTGTGAAGAGGGCGAACAGCGGGTATGAGATACTTTACACTGACAAAAGGCAGCGCGGATACATAAAAAGCAAATTCACCCTGACCGAGGGAAAGAGCGGGCGGATAATCTACAACGACAGATCCTCCGGTTGGGACTGTCCTGTGTGGAACTACTATTTTGTCACATTCAATTTTGTCTGTGCGGACAAGGACAGCTTCAAGCCCAAGATATTCTTTCGCAAAAACCCCGATTTTACGTTCGGAGATATGAAAGAACTGCGTTACAGTGGTTTTTGAAAATAAAAAAGGAGTAGTTTTATGAAAGACATTTACACAGAAAAAGCCCCTCAGGCAATAGGTCCTTACACACAGGCAAAGGTCATAGGCAACATGGTCTATACCTCAGGTCAGATAGCGCTGGATCCCGCAACGGGAGTGCTGCTAAACGGCGGCGTAGCAGAGCAGACAAAACAGGTCTGTGAAAATCTTAAGGCGGTTTTATCGGCGGCGGGAACATCGCTTGATAAGGTGGTAAAGACTACCTGCTTTTTAAAGGATATTGGTGATTTTACCGCTTTTAACGAAGTTTACGGAGAGTATTTCACCTCTAAGCCTGCACGCTCCTGTGTGGGAGGGCTTTCCCTGCCCAAGGGCGCATTGGTAGAGGTAGAGGTTATAGCTGTAACGGAGTAATGCACTCCTAGTAAAAATGACAAAATCCCGCACATTTTTCAAGCAAATGTGCGGGATTTTCGCTTAACAGTGCGGTGTCACGGGCATTTTAAAATATGTTTTAATTTTTTAAGGTGTTTTTATGATAGAAAAATCGCTTAACCATGCGGTTTAAACAGCATTTTACACACGTAAATTTTATTATATTCTTTGTATTCAAGTCAAGTTTCTCATAACAACGCGGAATATCTTACGCTGGCTTATTTGTGAAAGAAGCATAATTCAGCTTAACCGCGCGGTTTTAAGGCAGAAATGAGGCTAAAAATTATAGAATTTTCCAGAAAGTTGGGCTCTGAGTGTCACGCAGCATCTTAATCTGAGCCTGCGCCCTGTCACATGCGGCATATATTTCATTATTGTTGTCGCGTGCGAATGATTCTATTTCCGCTACCGAAGAGGTTATTTCCACAGCATGTCCGAGATCGTTCACAAGAATGCTGAAATCCATAAAATCATACCACATCTGCTTAAGCTCCTCGGCTGCCGCTACACATTCGCCGCTGTCACCGTTCTCAAAGGTTTCCTCCACCCGCGAAACAGTCTGGGACATCTTGTACGTAAAATTATCCATTACCTTAACGGAGATAAAACAGCCCACCGACATAAGAGTGAGTATAACTATACTGACTATTATTCTGCTCATCTACATTCCCTCCTGCCGCTTTATAATCGTATTTTTCCCGTTTTTATCAGCTACCATAAGAAAAACCTGCTTTTCCGAAACGTCGTTTTCACGAAGCTGCTGCTTTAGCCAGCCCATTCCCAGTCCGAGAAGCCCCAGCTGCTCGTTGTCGGTTATCCCGTCACGGATAATGACGGACGGAGGATTTTCCGTGCTGCCGCCGCAGCTGATGTCCTGTTTTTCCGCGTTCTGAAAATCTTTTTTCTTAAGGAAGTTTATTTTTCCGGTAGTTTCCACTATCGCATAATGTATCTCATTGATATCAAAAATCTGCTGCTCTCTCATGGCTTCTACAAGATCATCCACTGTATAACGCAAACGCCGCATCTCACGCTGCAATATCATTCCCTCGGAGATTATCACACGCGGGCTGCCGATCATCAGCTTTCGGAACTTGGCTGATTTCAGCATTATTCCCGAAATTATGACGTCAAGGCATACTAATGTCAATATCGGAACAACGCCCATTATCATGGGCATGGAGCTGTCTTCTACGGGAATGGAAGCAATATTCGATATAAGAATGGTCACCACCAGCTCCGACGGCTGGAGTTCTCCAAGCTGCCGCTTGCCCATAAGCCTGAGCGAAAATGTGATGACCACATAAAGTATGACCGCTCTGATCAGTACAACTGCCATAACAATACCTCTTTAATCAATTTTTCGGGATTAGTTTGCCGCAAACTGCCCATAATATTCACAGATGATTTTACATAATTTTCATTATTAACCCCTTGAAAAATTTTCCCGAATGGAGTATAATATTGTATAGTATCCAAAAATAAGAAACATAATAAGCCTCGCTTCAAGCATGTGTTTTTCCGCAGCGGGCTTTTAGGGCGCGGCATTACGGGTCTATACCCTTACAGCGTCGGAAAACTTTCAAGAACAAGGAGAAAAAATGTTTAGAGGACCTATTTACGATTTGTTTGGCTTTATACAGGGAAAAGAGAGCTTTGAGATGGTGGTAATATCATTTTTCTCGGTTCTTGTAATAATTATGGTGCTGAACCCGATTCATGAGTGTGCGCACGCGCTGACGGCAAAGCTGCTTGGCGATGATACGGCGGAAAGCCGCGGCAGAGTCACGCTTAACCCATTTGCACACATCGACCCGACAGGTGCGGTGCTTATGTTTCTGTGCCGCTTCGGCTGGGCTAACCCGGTACCGGTCGATCTGAGAAAGTGCCGTAAAGTATCCATACGGACCGCGAATATTCTGGTTTCTCTTGCTGGTCCGTTTTCAAACATAATCATGTCGCTGATAATAATTATTATTATAAAAATACTGTGGCTGACATTGCCCGACAGCACAACGATGGGTTATGTGACCACCGCTCTTTATCTCACGGCGCGCATAAGCCTCAATCTCGCGGTGTTTAACCTTATTCCCATACCTCCGCTTGACGGGTATCATGTGCTGTCTACATTCATGTCACCGAAGGCTATGGCTTTTGTTGAGCGCAACGCGCATATTATCCGCTGGGTAATGCTTTTCCTGTTGGTGGGAGGTATCATCGGCGTACCGCTCAGCTATGCGTCAGAGGGGCTTTATTTCCTTCTGGATAAAATGACGTTTTTCTTGGGTTAAGGTGTATGACGGAGCTTAATTTCAAGCTGGAAATATTTGAAGGCCCTCTTGATCTAATGCTGGCACTGATTCAAAAGCACAAACTTAATATACAGGATATTGAGATAAGCGTGCTTCTTGAACAATTTATGCTGTATCTTGAGAGAATGAGCGAGGCGGATATAGATATCACCGCTGATTTTCTGGAAATGGCGGCAAGGCTAATTCTGATAAAGTCCGCTGCGCTGCTGCCAAAAGAGGAAACTGAAGAGCTGAAGCGTGAGCTTCAGGGCGCTTTGATAGAGTACGCGCTGTGCAAAACCATGGCGGAGCGCTTAAAAAAGCGCTTTCAGGGAGACACTGTGTTTGTAAGGGAACAGATGGAGATAGAAATAGACTCGGATTACCGCAGAACGCACCAGCCCGAGGAACTTATGCATGCCTACTCCACGCTTTCCGAGCGCAATATAAAGAAAGCCTCATACAATCCGCGCTCTATACGTCCGATAGTGGCAAAAAGCTACGTGACGGTGTTTACAGGTATAATGACCGTGCTGAAAAGTCTAAGGAAAAAAGGAAGCATTACGATGGAGGCTCTTTACAGCGGTCAGCCCCGTTCACGCAAAGTGGCAACGTTTCTGGCGATATTGGAGCTGTCCAAAGAGGGCAGGATAATCATATCCGAGGACGGCGGAAGCGTGCGTATGGCGACAGCTGCCGACAGAGCCGCTGCAGCGGAAATAGCAGATGAAAAGAACACGGAATATGCGGAAAGTAATTCAACAGATGGTTAGATAAACAGGTAAGCAGATAAGTTGGTGGGTAGGTGAGTGACATATGAAATTCAGTGAGGGAATGGCAACAGTCGAGGCAATTTTGTTCGCAAGCGGAGAATCCATAGAAGCGGATAAGCTGGCGGCGGCTGCCGAAATTGAAAAAGATACCGTTATAAAGCTTATAGACAGGCTTAATGACAGATACTCCGAACAAGGCAGTTCGCTGGTGATACAACGGCTGGGAGATTCCTATCAGTTGATGACCCGTCCCCAATTTGCAAGAAACATAAAATCGGCTTTGGAAAACAAACGTCAGGCTCCGCTGTCACAGGCGGCGCTGGAGGTACTGGCAATAGTGGCATATAATCAGCCCGTAACAAGGGGGTTTGTTGAGCAGGTCCGCGGCGTGGACAGCTCTGGAGTCGTAAAGAGCCTTACCGAGCGCAATTTGCTGGAGGAATATGGCAGACTGGACGACGTTCCGGGCAGACCGATAGCCTATAAAACAACGGACAACTTTCTGCGATGCTTTGGTCTTAACAGTCTTGAAGCGCTGCCTCCAATACCCAGCAGCACGGATCAGATAGATTTTGACGAATATGCCGAAATGCAGGATATGGAATAAAAAACGGCTTCGTGCAGCGAGGAGGAGATAACGGTGGGGTGGATAATAGCGCTTTCAATAATTTTGGCGTTGTTTTTGCTTCTTTGCTGCTCCGCTGCGGTAAGGCTGGAATATTTCGGGGAAATACGTGTTAAAATAAGCTATCTGTGCTTTACAATAGTAAAATTCCCTGCTGTTAAAAAGAAAAACAAGAGAAAGGACAAAAAGGCGAAAAAAGCGCTGAAAGCCGCGGACAGTGCCGCAATTGTGCTTTCCGATGAAAAGTCCGGCGCTTCGGAGAAAGGTACTTCCGAAAAAAGCTCTCCTTCAAAACCGAATAAAAAGATGTCTGCTGGCAAAACGGATAAAAAAGTCGCTTTTACAGACTATCTGGAAATAGCCAAACTGGCACTTGATAGTCTCGGAAAGCCGTTAAAAAAACTGCTACGCAGAACACGGATATATGATCTTCGGATAAATATAGTATGCGGCGGCGAGAACGCTGCAAAGGCGGCAATGAATTTCGGAAAGACCAATATACTTGTAGGCAACGCTTTGGGCTGGATAGACAACTATTTTACGCTAAAGCCCGCCGAGGAGATACACATTGATGCTGATTTTCAGAGCGAGGAAACTACCGCCGAAGCCTCGTGCCTGATAAAAATGTCGCTTTTTACGGCGCTGGCATTCCTGTTTACCCTGTTTTTCAGAGCTGTAAGATATTATAAGTAGCACCCTGAGGCTAAAAAAGCGGTTGGCGTGCTGAGAAAGTGACCGTGCGGCAGTTCCGCAAAATAAAGTTTATAAAAGCAGTCAATAAAACATTTCCGCACCGAAAGCCGACCGCGGCTATTCATCTGCGCGGCAGTGCGGAAAATTTTTTAAGATAAGGAGAAAGTTATGGCAGAAAAGCACCCTATTGAAGAGATCATGGGAGTATCCATGGACAAAATACGCGAGATGGTGGATATCAACACCATAATCGGAGAACCGATAAGCTCGCCTGACGGGACAATAATCATTCCCGTTTCAAAGGTATCTTTCGGGTTTGTGTCGGGGGGGAGCGATCTTCCGTCCGCAGCAGCCGACAAATTCGCGGGCGGCGCGGGCGCGGGAGTAACTGTAAAGCCCCAGTCGTTTATAGTGATAAAGAGAGACGGCGACGTTAAGCTGTTGGAGATGGGAGAAAAAGCAAGCCCCATCGAGAGCGTAGTTGACGCGCTTCCTGATATTGTGGAGAAAATAAAATCCATGCTTCCTGAAAAGGACAAGGATAAAATCAAGGATAAAAAGTAAAAGTAATGCAAATGCTTGAATAATTGACCTTTTCCGGCACATTCTATATCTGTAAATTATGGAATCGCTGATCAAAGTAAAGCGCAGCACGATCAGCCCCGCGAGTTCCCTCGCATTAGCGGAGCAATTGTGTTTTGAACGGCGTTTCCTCATACAAAATTTTACGGACGGAGATTGTGAATATGAAAAAGTTGATTATCGCTGTTCTTTGTGCAGCTATCGTTCTGCCGCCGCTTTCGCTCAAAACCTCCGCGCTGTCGCTCTCCGCGGTGAGCGCGGTGCTTATCGAAGCGGAAACGGGAACCGTTTTGTATGAAGCCAACGCCTATGAGAAGCGTGCCATGGCAAGCACTACCAAAATAATGACCGCCATTCTCACCATAGAGGCGGGCGATCTGGACAGGGAGTTCACCGTGGACAGCTACGCAATTATGGTAGAAGGCACTACCATGGGGCTGAGACAGGGTGATAGGGTGTCGCGCCGCGACCTGCTTTACGGCATACTGCTGCCATCGGGCAACGATGCGGCTAATGCTGCGGCTGTATCGGTAAGCGGCAGCACAGGCGCTTTTGTGGAGCTTATGAACGCTAAAGCCGAGGAGCTTGGGCTTAAGGATACCCACTTTGTTACCCCATCGGGTCTGGACGCACAGGGACACTATACCACCGCATACGACCTTGCAATGCTTACCTCCTATGCCATGAAAAACGAAACTTTTCGTGAAATAGTATGCTGTAAATCAGCCAAAGTAGAGTTCGGCAATCCGCCATATCAGCGCACTTTGTACAACTCAAACAAGATGCTTAGACAGTATGAAGGCGCGATCGGCGTTAAAACGGGCTTTACAGACAACGCGCGGCGCTGTCTTGTGTCAGCGGCAGAGCGCGACGGCGTAACTCTTATCGCGGTAACGCTTAACGCGGGCGACGACTGGAACGATCACGCAAAAATGCTGGATCACGGCTTTACAAAGGTAAAATCCTATCCTCTTGACGTCGCGTATGAGGGGCGTGTGGCAGTTGCCGGAACGGGTCAAAGCACCGGCGTATACGCGCAGCCGGACAATATCTCGCTTACCTCAAAGCAGTGCGGCAATCTTACCCGCAGGGTACTGCTGCCAAGCATGGTTTACGGCGAGGTCAAAGCGGGGCAACAGCTGGGCGAACTGGAATATCTGCTTGACGGAAAGGTTGTAAGAACTCTCCCGCTGCTTGCAGACAGCGATATCGAAGCGGAGAGCGGCAGTCTTAATTTTATACAGAAGCTGCTCGGACATTTCGGGATATATGTTTGACGGTTACCGGAGAATAGCGGTCGGAACAGGTTTTCGGCTGCTGTTCTCTGTTGTTTGTCAGAGCGGAACAGGTATGAAAATTATTTATCGGTTACAAAGGCTATGTGCTGATTTTCGGACTTTGTCCTAAACTTTGCCGCACAAAACTCAAAAGGAGTAATGCTCCAAAAGGGAGCATGGTTATAAAATGGAAAAAATCAGACTTCAGAAAATTATTGCGGACAGCGGATACTGCTCCAGAAGAAAAGCGGAGCAGCTTATAGAGCAGGGATATGTTACGGTAAACGGAAAGCGCTGCACGGTCGGCGACAAAGCGGATCCCGCCTGCGATCTTATTAAAGTGGGCGATGACATTATTCCTGCCGCAAGAGCCGCAAAGCGCTACATAATGCTTAACAAGCCGCGCGGATATGTTACCACCATGCAGGACGAAATGGGCAGAAAGACCGCCGCGGAGCTGCTCTCGGGCATAGATGAGCGTCTGTACCCCGTCGGGCGGCTGGACAGAAACTCCGAGGGACTGCTGTTGTTCACCAACGACGGAGAATTTGCCAATGATATTATGCACCCCTCGCGTCATGTCAGCAAGACCTACCGCGTGACCATAGACGGACGTGTTAGCGAGGACCAGCTTTCGCGTCTGATGGCGGGAGTGGAACTGGACGATGGCAGCTATACCCTGCCGTGTAATGTGGAGGTGCTAAGCGAGGCGGCGGACAGAACCGTTCTTCGCTTTGTGATAAAACAGGGACTGAATCGTCAGATACGCAGAATGTGTACCGCTGTCGGTCTTAATGTTGGCAGGCTGCGCAGAACGGCTGTCGGCGGAGTTAAGCTTGGAATGCTGAAACCGGGCGAGTGGCGTGACCTCACCAAAGACGAATTGCGGATACTCCGCGCGTCGGTCGGCTCATCGGGAAAAAACAACGGCAAAGGCGGCAGAAAATGATTGAGATTCTTCACGGCGTTTCGTGCAAAAAGGTTAACTTTACCCTCTCCGACGGCGGGTAACTTGGTAAATGCATGTGTTCATGCGAAGCGGATTATCTTCTGATAGAAGAGCTTGACTGTCCCCTTCCCTTTTACGAGGGCATGATAAGAGCCGCGTTGAATTACGCTGCACAAAACGGACTTGACAGGGCGCTGTTCAAACTGCCTGAGGAACAAACAGCGGCGCTGAAAAGCCGCGGATTTCCAATTACGGAAGGGCAGATAGAAAGTATTGCCGCGTTTTTTGCGACGAAACACTGCACAGGTTAGGTTAACTTTACGAAAAAGTAATCTATTTGGAGACCCCCCTCAATGCTTTTAGAGAATAAAGAATTGGAAAACACTGTATGGGAAAAGGTTTTTAAGCAGCTTGGCTTAAAACCTGACTGCATGGTAAGAACTCATAATTTCAGCGTAAGTATGCCGTTTGATATCAATGTGGCTTTTTCGGTTTACGGAATCGAAAAAATGAGTGATTCTCAAATTGACGGCATGGGTGACATAATAAGGAAAATCTTTATTGAAGCGACAAAGGAAAACGAGCGCATTTACGCATTGGACTGGGAGCACAGTTCATTTCTTTATGACCCGAGAAACCCCGATGAGCAAAAAAGCGTATGGGTAGATGACGCGCGTTACTTCGGCGGAGGATTTTGTGCGGAGTTTCCTGCGTTTTACCCCGATGTGGACTACTACTTTTTTATTGATGAAAATTTCAGATTCGGTTATTTGGGGCATCCATGGAGGCAAGAGGTATGGGTATTCGGTGAATTGTTGGTTCATAAATTTGATCAGATCTATAACAAATTAGGGTGGATAAAATTAAAATAATATCTAAAAATAATTTCAATTATTAAAGAATAATAGATATTCATCTTATTACAGTTTGATCTAAACGAATTTATTTAAATTTAAAATTTTCTTGCACCCCGTGACCTGCACGAGTGTGCAGGTTCACGCTTCATTCCATACTACACACTCGCGCTCTCGTGAAAAAATTCATGCATCACCTTTTTGTTGCAATAACTTTTATACAAAATGCTCACATGCAATAATTTTTGTGAAAATCGCCGAAAACCGCGCATGGTTCTCGGCGATTTTATTGCAAAAAATAAAAAATAAAAAAAAGTGTAAAATTTGCTTGTTATTTCTCTCAAATTGTAGTATAATTATTGTGGATAAATTTTCGGGTGAGCTATGCCCAAATGACAAAGCCACTCTATTCATAATAAACGGAGGAGACAAAATGGCGTTTACAAAGACTTTGGCTGAGATGGAACAAAGCGTTCCCGACAGCGACGCGAGGAAAAGACTCGCCGCTTTTTTTGACGAGGACAGCTTTACGGAGTTGGACAAGTTCCTGTCTGCCGACGGAGGGGTAAGCTCGGTCGCAGCGGGTTACGGGACGGTTTACGGCAGACCCGTATGTGCATTCGCACAGGATACCAGCGTTAAGGGAGGCGCGGTAGATAAAAGCGCCGCTCTTAAAATCAAAAGAGTATTTGAGCTTGCTGCAAAATCCGGATATCCCGTCGTCGGCTTTTACGACTCCAAGGGCGGCGATATCAACGAGGGTATGGCGGTGCTTTCTGCATACGGAGATATAATGAAGTCTTCCGCGGCAATCTCGGGCGTGGTTCCCCAGATAGCGGTGGTATGCGGCGTATGCGCGGGCTGCGCGGCTATGCTTGCCGCGATGGCGGATATAACGATAATCACCGAAAAAAGCGAGCTGTTCCTTACCGCTCCATTCAACAATGCGGATGGCAAGCTTGAGGGCGCGGGTAAGGCTGAAAACGCTCTTAAGTCAGGCGTATGCGATATCGTAGCAAAAGATGACGATGACGCAGTAAAGAAGGCGAAAGCGCTGACAGCGGTTCTTCCTATGAACAATCTCAGCATAGCTGGAAGCGACGGCTTTTCCGCGAACGATTGTGATATTACGGTAAGCCTTAAAGGTGCAGAGCTTGTTAAAGCCATTGCAGACAAGGACGGCGCGATAGACAGCGTTATCGAACTTGGCGCGAAATTCGGCGATGCAGCTTACACTGCTCTGGCAAGCGTAAACTGCTCAACGGTTGCTTTTGTAGCAACAAGCGGTGCAAAGCTGACAGCAGCTGACTGCGCGAAGATTGCACGCTTTGTGCAGTTTGCGGACGTCTTCTCGATTCCCGTTGTCACGATTATCGACACGGAGGGATTTGAGGGAAGCTCCGCGGCGGAGCTGAGCGGCTCGGTAAGGGACTGCGCGAGACTTGCTCAGATATATGCCACTTCCACGACCGGAAAAATAAATCTTGTTACAGGAAAGGCTTTTGGCGCGGCGTTTGCGGCGTTCGACAGCGCGGATATAAGCTACGCTTGGGAGAGCGCGGTTATTGCGCCGATGAATCCCGAAGCGGGCAAGGTGTTTATGGGCGAGGAGCTTGAAACATCTCCCTTTGCGGCTGCGGCACTGGGTATGACAGACGGGGTCATAGCTGTCGATGAGACACGCGAGAGGATTCAGTCCGCTGTTTTGATGTGCATGAACAAGCGTGCTGCCGCTTCACCGTCGAGAAAGCATGCTAATTTTGCTTTCTGATTCCGAAAATAAAAATAAATGAGAGGTATTTGACATGAAAAGATATACTATAACCGTAAACGGCAATGCTTACGACGTAACTGTTGACGAGGCTGACGGAACAACAGCTGCTCCCGTTGCAGCGGCGGCACCAGCTCCCAAAAAGGCTGCTCCCAAGGCAGCATCGGGCGCGGCAGGTAACGCTTCTATAAACGCGCCTATGCGCGGCACTATCGTTGATGTTAAGGTAAAGGTAGGCGATAAGGTTACAAACGGCACCGTTGTAGCGGTTCTCGAGGCTATGAAGATGGAAAACGATATTGTTTCCGATAAGGACGGCGTTGTTGCTTCGGTTTGCGTAAACAAGGGTGAAGCGGTAGAAACGGGCGCGGCTGTAATTACAATCAACGCCTGATTCGGGAGGAGTAACGAAATGGCAAAATTGAAGATAACCGAAACCATTCTCCGCGACGCGCACCAGTCGCTGCTCGCCACGAGAATGTCAATGGACGATATGCGTCCGATACTGTCCACCATGGACAAAATCGGATTTTATTCAGCGGAGTGCTGGGGCGGAGCTACATTTGACTCATGCATACGCTTTCTTGATGAAGACCCGTGGGAGCGTCTGCGCATACTGCGCAAGGAAATGCCCAACACCAAGCTCCAGATGCTGTTCAGAGGACAGAATATGCTGGGCTACCGTCACTATGCCGATGACCTTGTAGAGTATTTTGTACAGAAATCCATCGCCAACGGAATAGATATAATCCGTATTTTTGACGCGCTGAACGATATCCGCAATCTGGAAACCGCCATCAAATCGGCTAAAAAGGAGAACGGACACGCTCAGGTGGCTATCTCCTATACGCTCGGCGAAGTTTTCACTCACGAATATTACATGAATTATGCGAAGCAGGTTGAGGACGCAGGTGCGGACTCTATCTGCATAAAGGATATGGCGGCGCTGCTCACTCCATATGAGGCGGAAAGCCTTGTAAAGGACCTTAAGAGCGCTGTAAAAATTCCCGTACAACTCCACACACACTATACCTCGGGACTGGCTTCAATGTGCATTATCAAGGCAGTTGAGGCAGGTGTTGACGCGGTTGATACCGCAATGTCCCCGCTTGCGCTTGGCACCAGCCACGCTCCCACGGAATCGATTGTTGCGACTTTCCGCGGCACGGAGTACGACACAGGAATAGACCTTATCAAATTGAACGAAGTGCGCGACTACTTTATGAAGCTGCGCAAGAAGTATATTGAAAGCGGTCTGCTTGACCCCTCCATGCTTGCTACCAATACCAACGCGCTTATTTATCAGGTTCCCGGAGGAATGCTCTCAAATCTGCTGTCCCAGCTTAAGCAGGCAGGCAAGGCTGATCAGCTTGAAGACGTTCTTAGAGAGGTTCCTATGGTGCGCAAGGACAGCGGATATCCTCCGCTTGTAACACCCACTTCTCAGATAGTTGGTACTCAAGCGGTGTTCAACGTTATCATGGGCGAACGCTACAAGACCGTAACAAAGGAATTCAAGGGTCTTGTAAAGGGCGAATACGGGCGTACTCCCGTAGAGATAGATCCCGAGTTCAGGAAGAAAATAATCGGCGACGAAGCCCCCATCACCTGCCGCCCCGCTGATCAGCTCTCTTCGGAGTTTGAAACCATGAAGCAGGAAGCAAAGGAATGGGTGGACGGCGACAGTGTTGAGGATATCCTCACATATGCCATGTTCCCGAAAGTAGCGCCCAAATTCTTTGAGAAGCGCCGCGACAAGCAGGTAGGCATTGATGCGGAGCACTGCGATAAAACCAATAAGGTTCATCCTGTATAAATATTTATCCCGCCGATAATACGGCGGGATTTATTTATTATTGTCATTAATGCACACAGGTCAGCTCCTCTGATAACGATTTCCCGTAATATGATATATTTTTCAGCACTTTTACCAAACCAATTATTACAAATTGGAAACAAAATTGAGATAGTTTACTTAAAATTAAGGCTTAAAAAAACACATAATAACAAATCCCATTTTAAAGGCAAAAAAACCTCAAGAAAAGCTGATATAAATTTTAGGTAATAAAGTTATGGATATGTCATATTGAACAAGTATGACATCTTGAAAACGTTTTCGTGCTATTTGCACAAAAAAAGTTTTGAAAAAAGGCTTGCAAAAAAGTGAAATTTGTGCTAAACTTACAAATGTAATCGGAAGGCAGTAATTATACCAAATATTTTCCAAAAATTTTTTTATATTTTGGGTTGTTTTTGGCAATGTTAAGGTCGGAAGATTAAACTTTATAAATTGCTTCAATGAAGAAGCAAATGAAACCATTTTGGGAGGAAAAAACTTATGAAGAAAAGAATATTGGCATCACTTGTTGCACTTGCAACTGTAATGTCCTTTGCGGGCTGCCAGACCAATGACAACAGCAGCGCGCCTGACAACAGCAACAGCGGCAACAGCAGTGAATCCACACCCGACAGCAGCACGCCTGATAACAGCGATGTTACGAGCACACCTGAGGATACAGATAATTTTGTTGTTGACAAGGAAAATCCTCAGAAAATTGATACCGGCGTTCAGCTGTCCGATTCCGAAGGTAAGGTTCTGAACATCTGGGCTTGGAACGATGAGTTCAAGGGCTTCTTTGAGAAGTACTACAAGGTTCCCGACGGTTACACTGTAAACTGGGTTATCAACCCCTCTGAGAACGGCGTATATCAGCAGAAGCTTGATGACGCGCTCCTTTCTCAGGACAGCGCTGCCGCTGACGACAAGATTGATATCTTCCTTGCAGAGGCTGACTACATTCTGAAGTATGTTGACTCCGATTTCACTCTGGACGTTAGCACCATCGGCTTCAACAATGCTTCCACCATTTATCAGTACACCGCTGACGCTTGCACTGACAGCAACGGCAAGCAGAAGGGTATGTCTTTCCAGTGCTGCCCTGCCGGCTTGATTTACAGACGCTCCATCGCTAAGGAAGTTCTTGGCACAGACGATCCCGCAGAGGTTCAGGAAGCTCTGTCTTCTTGGGAGAAGTTTGACGAGGCTGCTGCTAAGGCTAAGGATCTCGGATATTACATGACTGCTTCTTTCGCTGAAACTTACAGAACCTTCTCAAACAACGTTACATCTGCTTGGGTAGACGATGCTGGCAACGTAACTGTTGATCCTCAGATCAAGGCTTGGATCAAGCAGTCTAAGGACTACATGGATAAGGGTTACACACTTGAGGCAGGTATATGGAGCGATGAGAAGAATGCGCAGATGTTTGCTGACGGCAAGACTATGTGCTTCTTTGGTCCCGCTTGGTACTATAACTTCTCTATGGGCAATGCTCATGACGCAGAAAAGGGCTGTTCTGGTGACTGGGGTCTTTGCGTAGGTCCTCAGAGCTACTTCTGGGGCGGCACATGGCTGCTTGCAAGCTCTCAGACCGATAACCCCGAACTGGTTGCTGACATTATGAACGCATTCCAGAGCAACGAAAAGATTCTCAAGCAGATGGTTGAGATTGACAGCCAGTTTGTAAACAACACCGCTGTCAACGATTCCTATACCAACGATCCTAACTTCGGCAATGAGTTCCTTGGCGGTCAGAATGACTGGCAGATATTTGCTGAGGGCGCTAAGAATATTGAGCTGAAATACTCCACCGGTTATGACCAGCTGCTCAACGAGAAGCTTCAGGATAACCTGAAGGATTACTTCAAGGGCACAGTTGACCTTGACACCGCTTGGAACAACTATGTAAAGACCATCAACGAGGCTTACACCGAGCTTAAGATGCCTGAAAAGCTGACTCTTGACTGATTTGCATAATTTAAAAATCGTATTGATTTAAATTCCTAACCTTTGAGAGGTGAGGCGTAGTGCTCGCTTCACCTCTTTTTTTAGGATTTTTTGTACGACAGAAACATAAATATGAGAGGTAGGGTGTTCTGTAATGACAAAAAAGCGTAAATCCATTAGCTATGCTAAATGGGGTTACTTTTTCATCGCACCGTTTTTTATAGTGTACATCGTGTTCCAGCTTATCCCGCTTTTATCCACATTCTATTACAGCTTTTTCGATTTTTACCGTTCCGGTCTTAAAATTATTGGCCCGGAGTTCGTTGGGTTTAAGAACTATATTACGTTGTTTACACCCGATCAGAATGGTCAGATAGATTTTCTTGCCTATACTGGCAATACTTTAATCATGTGGGTCATAGGTGCGGTTCCTCAGTTGGTTTTCTCGCTGCTTCTTTCCGTTATCTACACGAGCTACCGCTTGAAAATCAAGGGACAGCGCTTCTTTAAAACGGTTATGTATATGCCGAACCTGATAATGGCTTCTGCGTATTCGCTGCTGTTTTTTACGCTGCTATCCAATGTTGGTCCTATCAATCAACTTATTTTATCAGCAACAGGTTCAACATTTGACTTCTTTGGACAAGTTTGGCCCGCAAGAACGGTTATCGCGTTTATCAACTTTATAATGTGGTTCGGAAATACGACTATACTGCTTATGGCGGGTATTATGGGAATTGATCAGAGTCTCTTTGAGGCAGCATCAATCGATGGCGCAAGCGCAGGTCAGGTTTTCTTCAAGATAACGCTGCCGCTGCTCACTCCTATCATGGTTTATGTCGCTATCACATCACTTATCGGCGGTCTGCAAATGTTTGATGTTCCCCAGATTATGACCTCAGGAAACGGTGCGCCTAACCGAAGTACGATGACGCTTATAATGTACCTAAATAACTATTTCGGAACGTCGAAGAACTATGGTATGGCGGGTGCGTTATCAGTATTGATCTTTATTATCACGGGTATATTAAGCTTTATTGTATTTAAAACAATGAACTCTCCAGATAAAGGCAAGAAAAAAGTCAAGAAAGCGAGGGGTTAAAATATGGCTACAACATATATATCTACGGGTGAAACAAAGGGTACCCGTATCAAAACAAATGCCGCAAGGGTATTCTCCTATATATTCCTCGTTTTTGTCGCGTTGCTTTCGCTCTTTCCGTTTTACCTGCTGATAATTAACTCCACAAGATCAAATGCAGAACTTCAGTCGGGTTTTTCATTAATTCCGCACGCTAATTTTGTCAAAAACTTTGTTACCGCATGGAACGATACAAACTTGTTCACTTTCCCGCGCTCGCTGTTTAACAGCTTCTTCGTTGCCGCTGTGGCTTCTCTTCTGACCACCTACTTCTCTGCTATGACAGCTTACGGTATTCAGGTGTACAATTTTAAGGGAAGAAATGTTATGTTTAAGTTTATCCTTATCATAATGATGATTCCTACACAGATATCCGCGGCAGGTTTCTTACAGCTGATTGATAAGTTCAATATGAGAGATACCTACTGGCCTCTCCTTATACCCGCTATCGCTGCTCCCTCCGTATTCTTCTATATGAAGCAATATATGGAAAGCTCAATGCCGATGGAGGTTATTGAGGCGGCGCGTGTTGACGGCTCAAATGAATTTCGTACTTTCAACACAATCGCGGTTCCCATGCTTAAACCTGCAATATCAGTACAGCTGATATTCGCGTTCGTTGCATCCTGGAATAACTACTTCACTCCCGCGCTGGTTCTGGACAGCTCCAAAAACTGGACGCTTCCTATTGCTTTGGCGGCGGTGCGTGCAAGAATTAATTCCGAGGCGGGAGATATGGGCGAGGTTTATATGTTCATCTTCCTGTCGATAATACCTGTTGTACTTGTTTACATTTTCATTTCAAGGAATATCGTAGAGGGCGTTGCGCTCGGTGCGGTAAAGGGATAATCCAAATTAAAAGGCTCCCGCTCAGGCGGGGGCTTTTTGTATAAATATTGACGTTAAGCAAAAATTAAAACCGCATATTTTGTCGAAAACCTTAAAAAATATTTTTTTGTGATAACGGCGCGGCTTTACAAATTTTCACCCGAAAACTTGTACAATATCACAGTTGACTTCCACAATATATTGTGATATACTTATAGTACAAAATACAGTATGAGGTGATAAACATGGTAAATGTAAATGTTACGGGAGGAACTCTCGACCGCGAGGAGATAAACTACTACGTTGAGAACGCACAAAAAAAATTCCCCGAAAAAAATCTGACATCAATTGACCTTGAGGTAGACGGGGATTATATAAACGCGGCATACCATTTCTCCGCTGAACCTTTTCAGCGTATACGCAGGATAACAGGCTACCTTGTGGGGACTCTCGACCGTTTCAACAACGCGAAGCGCGCCGAGGAAGCTGACAGAGTAAAGCATTGCTCGAATTAAGACAAAAGCCGGTATATAGCCGGCTTCAGTTTATATAGTATTGATTTAAACTAACTTATTTAAATTTGATTTTTTTCAACCCGCCTAATATAGCAAAACTCTGCTTCGCTCCGTATTGATATATTAGGCTCTCTCAAAAAATTCCTGCGTCAACATTGCGTGGCATTTAAGCTTTCCCCAGCAGTTGATCGGGCTATTTTCAGCTTTTTAAAAAAATCTTAACGGCGGCACAAATTGTGCCGCCGCTTCTGCTTATTTTAACTTATCTATCAAACACAGCCCTGAGCTTTCATAGCCTCTGCAACCTTAAGGAAGCCCGCTATATTCGCGCCTGCCATGTAGTTGCCGGGCATACCGTACTCCTTAGCCGCCTCGTCGCAGCTCTTGAATATGGACTGCATAATGCCCTTCAGCTTAGCGTCAACCTCCTCAAAGGTCCAGCCGTAACGCATGGAGTTCTGGCTCATCTCAAGACCGGAGGTCGCAACGCCGCCCGCGTTCGCCGCCTTAGCGGGCCCGTACAGCATATTGTTCGCAAAATATACTTCAATAGCCTCGGGAGTAGATGGCATATTCGCACCCTCTGCAACTGCGTAGCAGCCGTTCTTAGCAAGCATTTCTGCGGATTTGCCGTCAATTTCGTTCTGGGTAGCGCAGGGCAGAGCAATATCGCACTTGATGCTCCAGATACCGCTGCAGCCCTCTGTAAACGTAGCGTTCTTGTGAGAGGTTCTGTCTACATACTCCTTGATTCTGCCGCGCTCAACTTCCTTAATCTGCTTAACAACGTCAAGCTCAATACCGTCGGGGTCGTAGATGTAGCCGTTGGAATCGGACAGCGCGACAACCTTGCCGCCCAGCTCCGTAGCCTTCTTTGTCGCGTAAATAGCAACGTTGCCCGAGCCTGAGATAACAACGGTCTGATACTTGAAGCTCTTGCCGTTTGCCTTGAGCATTTCGTCGGTGTAGTAGCACAGACCGAAGCCGGTGGCTTCCGTTCTCGCGAGAGAGCCGCCGTACGTAAGTCCCTTGCCCGTCAGAACACCGCTCCACTCGTTCTTTATCTTCTTATACTGACCAAACATGTAGCCTATCTCACGCGCGCCAGTGCCGATATCGCCTGCGGGGATATCGCAGTCAGGACCGATATGTCTTGCAAGCTCCGTCATGAAGCTCTGACAGAAGCGCATAACCTCTCCGTCGCTCTTGCCCTTGGGGTCAAAGTCGGAACCGCCCTTGCCGCCGCCCATGGGCAGTGTGGTGAGGGAGTTTTTGAAAATCTGCTCGAAGCCGAGGAACTTTATGATACCGATATAAACGGAGGGGTGCAGTCTCAGACCGCCCTTGTAAGGACCAATAGCGGAGTTGAACTGAATGCGGAAACCGCGGTTTACCTGAACCTTGCCGTTATCATCGACCCACGGAACGCGGAAAATTATCTGTCTTTCCGGCTCTACAATTCTGTCGAACACGCCTGCCTCGATAAGGTCAGGGCGCTTTTCCGCAACGGGCTGGAGTGTTTCAAAAACCTCCGTGACCGCCTGAATGAACTCCGGCTCGCCGTGGTTTCTTTTCTTTACTGTTTCCAGCAGGTCTGCCAAATACTGATTTTTTAACGCCATTGTTAAAATCCTCCTGTTAATGATTGAAAGTTATGCGCCCGCGGCAATACGCGAAACGGCTACATTTAATATTATACAACATAGAGTCGGATTTTGCAAGATTTTTTTTGCGTTTTTTCATTTCACAGGAAAAGATTTGTAACAGTGCACTAAATACATCGCATTTTTTGTTACTTTATTACAAATTTCAAAGCGTTTCGGTACAAAGTCATGAAATACAAGTGTTTTTTTAATGCACAAAAAGTCAAGACTGCTCTCCCCTTTTTATAGTTTCCACAAACAATACAAGCATTTTTTCGGCTTGTTCCCTATAATATGGTTTAAGTGAAGCGAGCATTGTATTTATTTGCTTATTTTCAGAAAATGTTTCTGTGCCATTTACTATATAGTCGGTAGTTACGTTTAAAGCGTCAGCAATTCTGCGGAGCGTGGCAATCGTCATTGATTTTCGTCCCTTTTCTATATCTGCCAAAAACTGTACGGAAACGTCCGCTAACTCCGAAAGCTTTTCTCTTGTGTACTCTCTGTGTATTCTTATTTCATTTATTCTTTTTCCTACATCTGTGTTATATTCCATAATACCACCTCTTTAGAAATAGTATATTACATTCAGTTGAAACAGAAAATCATCAATAGTTATTGACAAGCAATATCTATTGTGATATAATATTTGTGGGAATAAGAAAAAATTTGTTTATAAGTGTGCAAACCCCTTTTGGGCAAGCACTGTAAGTGCATGCCACTGCATGTTTTGTTTCATCACGATGAAATGAATTTCGTAATGCTGATATCCTTTTATTGACTTAAATTTGATATTCTCAGTAACTAAAACTGAGGTGAACCCTTCCCCTACGGTTTCACCCCAGTCCCAACTCCCCCTCCCCTTTCCCGGATTTTCTTTAATCCAAAGTTTTACGGTCGGTTTTAAAGTCAAGGCTTTTTTCGCTTTTTATGGTTTCCATAAACAAAACAAGCATTTTTTCCGCTTGTGACCTATAATACGGGTTTAACGAAGCGAGCATTGAATTTATTTGATTATTTTCGGTAAATATCTCTGTGCCGTTTACAATGTAGTCAGTGCTGATGTTTAACGCGTCGGCAATCCGGCGCAGGGTGGCAATCGTCATTGACTTTCTGCCCTTTTCTATATCCGCTAAAAACTGTACGGAAACGTCCGCCATTTCTGATAGTTTTTCCCTTGTATAGCCCCTATATTTTCTTATTTCATTTATTCTTTTTCCTACATCTGTGTTGTTTTCCACAATACCACCTCTTTAGAAATAGTATATCCCATTCAGTTGAAATATAAAATCATCAATAGTTGTTGACAAACAATATCTATTGTGGTATAATATTTATGATACCATGGGAAATTTTTAAATAATCCGCTTTAAGTCAAAACAACTTAAAAGCATTACAGCCGAGAGCCACATAAAAATCGCGTATGCAAAGGCGCTGAAAGCCCAAATCTGCTGACCGCCCGCGCATGAATTTCCTGAAAGCCGCTGTAAAAGCGTAACGAAGCGTCAGCGCAGTGGAGCTTTCACAGCGGGCTAACATCGACTTGCTTTGCAAGTCGATGCGGTTCTGGAAATTCTTTTAGATAATCTGCTTTTGGTCAACATATCTTAACAGCAGCTTAGTCCAGAGCGACGCTGCTTAAAAGCGTCACAGCCGATATGCACAGACAAAATTCACAGGCGGACAAAAGCCCGCCCGCAAATTATTCATCTTGTTCGCCTTCCGTGCTGCCGTCATAGAGTTTGTCTACCAAAAAGTAAATTATATTCCGCTCGGTTTTGCCGAATGTTCTTAATTTGGCGATCAGGCTAAGCTCTTTTGCAGAAACAAGATTTGGTTGAGGCGTAAAATTATTATCCAAAAGATAATCAACCGAAACGTTAAGCATTGAAGCTATTTTAACAAGTACTTCAAAATCGGGCTGCTTGCCGCTGTTCAGGTATCCCTCAAGAGTTGATGTGGGAATACCCAACATATTGGCAAATTGCTTATGCCTCAGCTCTTTTATTTCAAGCACCATCTTTAGTTTACGCCCAAAGTTCATTGTATCACCTCATTTTGTAATATTATACTAAATTTGATGATTACTTTTGTTGAATGTCCCAAAACGGGATTTTTCTATTGACAAATCCCAAATCGAAATTTATAATATTATTATACACGATAATTAATCAAAAAAAAGCACAAAATGAAATTCTGTTATATCCGCCCCCGACATTTAAAATGAAGTGTGCGGATTATTAAAAATCCCCCCTTTGACCAATTAAAAGCGGACAAGGAGGGAATGGAAGGTTGGAGTTTCTGTCCCGATCGCTGTCGCTGACATACAGAAAACCAACTAAAAACAAAGTGATCAACATAAAAATGTATGCCGCAGCATAGAAAATCTATGCCGCAGCAATACAACAAATTCTATTAAAGGCAATAAAAGCAAATCATCGGAGCAGGTCTTTTAACTTCGCATATTGCAGAATCAAATGTTGTATATTTTATATCACGATGCAAAATTCGCAGTACCGGTACGGCAATTTGCCGAAGCCGCGCTCAATCAAGATTTAAAACAACGCTGTTCTTTTCGGACAGCCTGTCCACAAGAAAAACTATCGTTTCGCGGTCTTCCGCGTTCAAAGCACGGAGCTTTCTCAGAAAATCAAGCTCTTTTTCAGTAACCGGTTTGTCCGCGTGTCTGAAATCCAACAAATAATCCGTTGTAACGTCCAGCGACTCCGCAATTGCTTTGATCAGTTTGTGATCCGGCATTCGGCTGTCTGTTATGTAGCTGTTCAGTGTTGATGGTGAAACATGAAGTAATTGAGCAAAATCTTTTTGTCTTATATCGCGTTCAGCGAGCAATTCTCTCAATTTAGCTCCAAAAGACATTTAATCAACTCCCTGTTCAGCAATAGCGTTTTGTTGCAAGGACATATTTGCCCCTTTTTGACACATTTCTACTTACTATTTTAGCATAATTATACTAAAACCGTGCATTTCTTTGGACAAAATCCACATATTAGAAATTTTGGTCTTGACAATTTTGCTATCGCGTATTAAAATGTAAATATTAAACACGACAGGAGAGTTTTCAATGATTTTAAACAAACGATCAAAAAACCCGTTTTCCAGACTTCATCCCACAGGAAAAAGCCTTGAGGAAATAACGGGTCGGTTGGGCACGCCTTGGAAAACAGACGAAAAGCCCGAGTATACACTGCGCATCTGGAGGCAGGGAAAGCGCGGGGAGTATTATATCATTCTTTTGTTTAAGAATGATAAATGTTTGAGTATTTTTGACGAGGGTATGGTTCCAACCCCAGCCTGAGTTTTATTTTATTGTGATAATCGCTAAATGTCAATTTAAGGCTGCCCTTGTCCTTTCTTTGTCGCAGATAGTTTTGACAATCGCGAACCCGATAACCGCGCAGGCTGCTCCCAGCATAAGCTGAACGCCGTCTGCGCCCTGCGGAATAAGTTCGCGCAGAGATCCCGCCATAAAACCGAGTATGACAAGGTAGCAGCCGCGGCTGTGGCGCTCCAGCAACTTTTCCATCAATCTCGCCGTAAGAAATGTTCCAATAAGCAAACCGGCTGCCAACGGCAGCAGCGATAGAATATCAAAACGTGAAACACTGTTCATGACAGGCTCATATATTCCAAGCATATACATCATGTGTGAAGCGGATATGCCGGGCAGCACCAGAGCCGCCGCTACGATAACCCCTCCCGCCAACTGAACCGCCACAGCAGCCAGTCCTTCGCGCGACGGCGAAAAAAGCCCCTCGGGAAGCTGCGCCAGCAGTACTACAACCACAACCCCCGTTAATATCGGGGGTATACTTTTTATATTTATTTTTTTTATCCCCGCTTTGCGGAAAATCAAAGGTATACCGCCCGCTACCGCTCCCATGAACGCAAACCGAAGAGGCAGCCCTGCCGGAGTGTCCAGCGCCCATGTTATCACACCGGCAAGCAGTATAACACCAACAGCGCCACCCGCACAGAATTTCAGCAGAAATAAAATATGCTTCTTCGGTTCGGAAAAAATTCGGCTCACCGCCGTAATAAGTCTGTCATACACTCCTATTATCATCGCCATAGTTCCGCCGCTGACCCCGGGAACAGACATGCTCGACCCTACGGCGAATCCCTTTAATACATCAAATAAATGCTCCATATTGGCTCCTTCTTATTAAAATCTATGCGCCGTTTGTATATGACGCACTTACGCAAATGCGCTATTAGAGCCGAGCATCACTTTGTTTCAACACGCTTTAGCAGCTTGCCGTGAAAAAGTTGTCGAGTAAGCGAATTGCTTATTGCACATTACATTTGATATATAATACGACCGGCTCCCTTATCAAATTTTATGCGGACAAGATTTTTTTATGCTGCTTTATTTACAATAAATAATTACAATTATTTGATTCAAGCCACCTGATAATCCATATAATCCCTTTTACTTATACAACACTCAAAACATTCAAACTATGACAATCTTTATGCAAAAATAAGTAAAATCGCATTTAAAAATCAATATTCATTCATTTTAAATTCAGTTTCGAAATATTGTATACTGTGCGGCGCATTAATTTTCAGATAAAATATTAAATAGATATTTAAGGAAACATTGTAAAAATGCAGCCTATGCTCAGGAATGATTGATTCACCAGTGTGAATGCACTGCGTCCCGCTTTTTTCAGTTATTTCTCATTCCTTAAAATTATGACTTCGGAGGTACTGTCGTATGAAAAAAACTTTCAGAAAAATCAGCTTCGTAATGATGTATGTATTCTTTTTGTTCAGCTTTATTATGTCATCCGCGATTGCGGTAAGCGTTGGCAATGCAATAGGCTCTTTAAAAGACGAAATTGGATATATGGGCGAAAAAGTTTCAAATCCCGCTTTCGGTTTTTTTATCACCGGTCTTATTATTACTTTTAGCGTTACAGCTTTCTGGGCTTTCATGCTTGAGCACGCTAAAAACGTTGAAAAGACGATTGATACCATGTATCGAGAGAGTAAGGGGCTTCCCGCGCTACCCGACAGCGAATATTCGGCGCTTCCAGTGTTCCTGCTCGGTCTTACGCAGCCTAAACCCGTTCAGCTCATACAGGCGATTCAGCTTACACAGCCAATGCAGTATGCTCAGACAGTTCAGCCGCAGTACGCTCCTCAACAGCATGAACAGCCGGAAGCAGTTCAGCCCGCACCAGTGCAGCCTATTCAATATGCTCAGCCCATGCAGCCCGCTCAGCCTATACAACCTATAACGACCACTAAATCCATAGAAGCGTTACAGCCCATACCGCAAACTGTTCCCGCACCTCAGCCTGTGCCTGCCGCGCAGCCTATACATGAAAATCTCAACAAAATGATACGGCGATGGTATCCGAAAGGAGTCAGCTTTGCGAACTCCACCGACGCGGATATAGCCAGAGTTGAAAACTGGATGAATAACTATCCGCGCGGTATTTTTGGTTACGATACCTCCGCTGAAAGATACAAAAAGGAAATAAATCGGCTCAGCGGATAGATAAATACCCTTTATACGCCGTGAGCAAGCGTATTTTGCGCTTGCTCAGCTTTGCTATGCCCTGATTGCGAAAAAATCTTATCCGTTCAAGTCGAAAAAAAACAACTTTTTCGCGTCCTTTGTGCATATTCCACAATGGATTATATATAATTAACGCCAATTCTATCCAATTTGTAGAATTGGCGTTTTTTTGCATTAACCACTTGACTTTTCACCCTTGGTTATCAACGCTCATATTATTTCTTACCATAGCTTAAGGTGAAACATTCCGAATTTGTTTCCGCACATTTCGGCGTATATTCCGCCGATCTCCCCAAAAGCCTTTCTGCGGATATATTCCAACGCCTTGATATCAAGCCTTTTACAGCCGTCGGGCATAACCTCAAAAAATTTCGGGTCGTTAATTACGATATCAAGAGCTATCTGACGCATGACCGAATCCGCGGCGAGAAAGACCGCTTCGGCTTCGGAAGCGCACCCCTCAAAGACAAGCTGCCCGCGCTCGTAACAATATATCCTTATACCTCGCGGAGTAAATTCAAAGTTTTCGCGCATATCAGTATATTTTAGCTCAAAAACGCCGTTCAGCAGCGGGATGTATTTTTTAAATATATCAAGGCCTTTTTTATTAACTTCTCGGTTTTGTGTATTATATTTTTCGCATTCACGGCAGTTCTCCCTTACGGACTTTTTCACGGATATCCAACGAATACTTCACGAGGTGCGGCGCGTATTTTTGGCATATCGCGGCTTCACGGTCTAACGCTGCTGAAAATTCGCTGACGTCTATTATCTCAAAAATTTTTTCGCCCGCGCCGATGCCTTCTATGATATGCTCCTTATAATAAAATGCGTTTTCGGCGGTAATGCCGTATTCTCGCGTTTCAAGCGGTCCGAAGCAGAGCTGCCTTATTATGGGGCGGTTTCCCTCGGAGTCGGGTGTCAGCTCCCCGAAAATGATATGCTGCCACCCGCCAATCCAAAAGTACTCCACACAGATACCCCCTATTCGATCGTTTTCCAGAGCAGCTTTGCGCCCGCAAAGACGGGCTTGATCTCCCCCTTTTCGTACAGCCACGATAGGTAGGAGCGCGTTGTGAAACCGACAAGAGCGTACTGGGTCAAATAGAGTTTTATCCCAAATTCGGCAAAAAGCCGCTCCAGAAGCTCGTCAATAGTAAGACCTCCGGCACAATGCCTCTTTATCGCATCGGATACCTCGCGGATATTGTCGGCGTTTATCCTCGCAAGCTCCGCAATGCTCTCGGTCGGCGGGCAGTGGGCGGGTATAAAAAGCCGCCCCTCAAGCTTCGTCAATCTGTCCAACGTATCAAGCTGCTTTGCGATATCGTACAGAAAGGGGATTTTATACTTTGAGAGAGTTTCGGAGCTTGCCACGCTGTCCGCAACAAACCAGACCCCGTCGCGGGTCTTTAAGGCAATCTGCTCAAAATCATGACCGTCAATATGCATATACTCCAGACCCTCGGGCAGAACCTCGGGGGTAAGCTCCTCGCATTCGCAGGGCGCGGACATTATAAATTTTGAATGCAGATCTTTCATGGCAAAACCGCCGTAAAGATAGGTCGGCTCAAGATAGGAATATTTTATTATCGCCGCGCCCACACCCGAGGCGTAGACTTTGCAGCCTGTCCGCTGGCGAAGCAAAGCGCACCCGCCCGCATGATCCGCGTGGGAATGAGTGCAGATTACCGCCCCAAGCGTCCAGCCGCGCGATTCTATGTGCTTTAAAGCTTTTTTAGCCGCGTCCTTATCGCTGCCGCCGTCGATAAGAAACACTTTGTTTTTTTCAACATAAAATCCGACGTTTGCGGGAGAATCCATGTAAAACGTACTCTCGCCCACCTGATTAAGGTCGTACATATTACTCAGTCCTTTATATCTTGATGATTACAAGTATAGCATTTTACGGAAATTTTGTCAAGCCGGATACGGTCATGAGTGTTTTGGGAAAATCCCGCGCGGTACTTGACAAAAGAGCGCAGATAGTGTAAAATATGGATATGATGAGTATCGGCAGTTTTGACGTTAGGAAATGCGGAATTTGAAAAGACTGCCCAAAGGCATAAAGCGGTCTGCGCAAAACTGCGGAAACTATTCGTTCCAGAAGCGTGGATAATTCTTTATTTTAATAAGGAGTACAAAGACATGAAAAAAATAATTTTATTGATGTTAGCGGCAGGTATGCTGGCAATGACAGGCTGCACGGGCGATACAAGTTCCGGCAGCGGCACTTCAAGCCCCGTTGTATCGGACAGCGAGAACATTTCGGATAATCACGACAATTCGTACAGTTCCGACGGTTCGGATTCCAAAACCGACTCCGACCAAGCGCAGACCGCGGACGTAAACTCACCCGAAACCGAGCAGAGCGTTCCCGCGGAGAATATCGACTATTCATCTCTTAGCGAAGATGAGATATATCGGCTTATGGTAGAGCGCTCCCTTATGACCACGGGTGACATGACGCGCATGGCAAATGTGCTAAAAAGAGCCGAAAACGGCGAAGAGATAACCGTCACGTACATAGGCGGCTCAATCACGGAGGGTCTTACGGTATCCCCCGAACACCCCGAGCTTTGCTGGGCAAATCTGTCTTATGAGTGGCTTTGCGGCAAGTATCCCGACACCAAAATAAACTATGTAAACGCGGGATTAAGCGGTACCCCCTCCATTCTCGGAAACCTGCGTCTGGAGCGGGACGTTCTCGCCTACGACCCCGATATCTGCTTTGTTGAATTTGCGGTAAACGACGGAAACTCCACCGAATATCAGAACAGCTATGAAAGCCTTGTGCGCACACTGCTCACGCAGGACAGCGACATAGCTGTCGTGCTGCTGTTTACTGTACTGGAGAACGGTCACTCCTGTCAACCCTTTATGAGTCAGATCGGAAACAATTACGGGCTGCCCATGATAAGCGAGCCGGATTCTCTCGGCGTGGAGTTTGCCGAAGGCAGAATGACATGGCAGGATTACTCCGACGACCAGAGCCACCCCAACGAACGCGGTCATGAGATGGTACGCGATTTTGTGGCGAATTATTTCGAAAGGGTCATGGAAAGCGTCGATGAAAACATCGGCAATGTTGATAAGTCTCTTCCCGCGCCCGTATTCTCCGACAGATACATGAACATGAAATTTATAGACAGCGCAAGTATGGAAAACGTGGAACTTACAGGCTTTGTTGAAAACGAAACCCACTCCGCGTTCCGCAACGGCTGGATGTATAAAGGCGAGGAAGACGCTTTGCTGAAATTTACCCTTAACTGCAGAGCTTTGCGCTTGGTCTACAAGGCTAATGACAGCAAGATGTACGCCGACGCGGAGATTTACGTTGACGGAGAACAAATCTGCACGGTATCCTCCAACCGCTCCGATGGCTGGAATAATCCTGAAACGGCAATGATACTCGACAAGGACGAAACCGCAGAGCACACAATTGAGATCAGGGTACCCGGCGGCGAGAAGCACTATTTCGGCATTCTCGGCTTCGGCTACTGCGAGTAAATGGTGCGTTTATAAGGGTAATGCCGACCTCCCGCAGCTTGGAGACTGAGGTTATAAATAGCAAATTTATGAGCTGGCTCGGCAGCAAGGCTTAATTTTAAAAGAAAGGCTGCGGATTGGCAATGAACAGGCGTTGATTTTTTAGAATGGCAGCGTCCACATAATCTGACTGAAAATTATAAATCAAGGAGAACATCATGAGCAAAATAAATACGGAAAAGACCTATCTTGGCATAGAATTCGGCTCGACCCGAATTAAAGCGGTGCTTATCGACGACGGCTTCTCGGTGCTGGCAAGCGGCGCTTACGGCTGGGAAAACAAACTCGAAAACGGCTACTGGACATACTCCCTTGACGATATCATCAAGGGCTTGCAGGGTGCTTACGCCGAGCTTGCCTCCGACGTAAAAGAGAAATTCGGCGAAACGCTCACCACAATCGGTGCTATCGGAATATCCGCAATGATGCACGGATATATGCCTTTTAGCAGCACCGGGGAACTGCTTGTGCCTTTCCGTACATGGCGCAACTCCACAACGGGAAAAGCCGCGGAAAAACTGACTAAGCTGTTTGATTTCAAGATACCCCAGCGCTGGAGCATCGCGCATTTATATCAGGCTATGTTGGACAGGGAGCACCATGTTGTGGAGCTTGACTACATAACCACTCTGGCGGTGTATGTGCATTATATGCTCACGGGAGTACGCGCCGCAGGCATGGGTGAGGCTTCGGGAATGTTCCCGCTTGACGACGAGGGGCAGTACGATTCCGAGATGCTGGATAAATTCGACAAAGAAATCAAAGCGGCGGGTTATTCGTGGGATATTAGAGCGGTGCTACCTGAGGTAAAGGCGGCGGGAGAAAGCTGCGGCTGCCTAACTGAGAATGGTGCGAAACTGCTTGACCCAAGCGGCAATTTAAAATCGGGAATTCCGTTCTGTCCGCCGGAGGGCGATGCGGGAACTGGCATGACCGCCACTGACAGCGTTCTGCCGAGAACGGGCAACGTATCCGCCGGAACCAGCATTTTTTCAATGCTGGTGCTGGAGCATGAGCTTAACGGCATTTATGATGATATCGACATAGTGGTAACACCCGACGGCAGACCCGTGGCGATGGTACACTGCAACAACTGCTGCTCCGAGCTGGACGCATGGGTAAAATTATTTGGGGAATTTACAGCACTGACAGGCAGAGAAATGTCTGCGGGAGAATTGTATGAGCTTCTCTACAAAAACGCCATGAACGGCGATACTGACTGCGGCGGGGTGCTCGCGTACAATTTCCTTTCAGGAGAGCCAACTCTTAATATGGACGAGGGCAGACCGATGTACTTCCGCAGACCCGACAGCAACTTCAATCTGGCGAATTTTATCCGCGCAGAGCTATATTCCGCTTTTGCACTGCTTAAAATGGGAATGGATATAATTTTTGAGCAGGGTGTTCCCGCTGACAGATTTACAGGGCACGGCGGTCTGTTCAAAGTAAAAGGGGCGGCGCAGCAGCTTCTTGCCGACGCGCTGAACGCTCCCGTATCGGTAACCGAAACCGCAGGCGAGGGCGGAGCATGGGGAATGGCGCTGCTTGCGGCTTATATGCAGCTTGGTGAAGGCACTGGCCTTGCGGAATGGCTAAGTAAAAACGTATTTGCTGATGTTGAAAGCAGCGTGGCTGTGCCGGATCCTGCGGGCGTAAAGGGCTTCTCACGCTTTATGTTTGATTATCGCCGCGGCTTATCAGCACAGTTTGCCGCCGCAGGTAGAAATTAACCTATTACAAAATTTAATGATATTTACCGGAGGGTGTTTACAAACGTCCTCCGGATATTTTGGCAACTCTTTTTTGTTACAAACTAACAAAATAACCACCTGTTTTTGTCAAATTCTACAAAGTTCAAAAAGTTTTGAAAATTTTGTCACAAAAAAGAGTCAAATACAGTCTTATATTATAGAGGGTGTTGTGCCTTCTAATGATTGCGCAGTGTCGCAATGACTGTTATTACCATAATTTCTTCTCAAAGCCGAATTTATAGGAAAGGCGCGCGTTTACTCCGGAAAATTTCGCAAAAGCGCCCGTTCCTATGAATGCGGAAATTGAACCGTGCGGAAATCCGCGCGGTATTTTTTTGGCTTTTTTTTCCTAATGGTATATAGAATAAAAAAACTCTTTCGGAAGAAAATATTATCACGGTGAAGCGGAGACTTATCTTGAAGTTATCCTGCCGCCGAATTATGTCTGCTGCGGCAGGCTTAAGAAAGGAAGATTTGATTTATGGGTACAGAATTTGCAAATAAGCATATCGGCTGCACTATCCGCAACTGCGAAAATCACTGCTGCTGCGAGGATTACTGCTCGCTTGACAAAATTGAAGTGGGCACACATGAGAGCGATCCCAGCATGTGCCAGTGCACAGACTGTCTTAGCTTTAAGGCTAAGTCCGGCGTTTAATGAATTCTAAAAAAAAGGATTCTGAGAGCAAGTCAGCGTCGTTTTACGACGGTTCTCTGTTTCCTTTAAAAAATGACGAAGGAGATATGCCACTTGCTCTGGTTCCTTTGGCATCCATCGTCAACAGATTTAACGGCAACTGACGCATAACACCGCCGCGCCTTTTATACATTATTTTTATTAAAACGGCGGTTTGGAATATCGGGATTCCTGATGTGTTTTTTGTTTTTGCCATAATTGTCCTCTTAAAAAACAATTCCCTTTGAGTGATCAAAGGGAATTGTTTTATTGAAAATGCATTTTAAAATACATTAGATAATAAGCTGAGATACTTTTCAACTAAGTTGCCTAACTTTATTTTATTAATTTTACAATAAAACAGCCTGACTTAAGTGTAAACGTCAACTTGTTTTAAAAATTTTGTTTTGGGGTGTTTTGTGCAGAAAATTCCGTATTATAACCATTGACAACAGAATATCCCTCATCACCCAAAAGTGTCAGAATATCCGGCTCCGCATAATAGTGCATAGCGCCAACCATAACAAACGCGGTTTCACCGTCTTTCAGAAACTTTGTTATGTATTCCGCCATGTTCTCCTGACGGTCTGCATACATCGTTTGGTAAAATTCCGCATACTCCTTCGACAGCTCCTCAGGTATATTTTCATTGCTGCATAGGCGCTCCAATTCCTCGCTGTCAAAGCTCGACCACGCGCGGTACAGCTCTTGTATCTGTGATAAGGCTGATTCATAATTCTCGTTTATCACGCTTTGAACATTATATACCTGAAGCACCATAGGCTGGGAAGCGTTCAGCGCGTATTGGAACTCGGCGGATTCAATTTCGAGGATCTGCTTTTTTTGCCGTTTGGCAAGATTGAGAAAAATCGTTTCAGTTCCATAATCGGACAAGTACCCTGCATCTCGGGCGGCTTTGCTCATTAAAAGCGAGCTCCATACAGTCGGAAGATAATCGTCATATACGGAATTATATATCCCCTTTTCCCTGAAAAAGTCCTGTATATCCTCATAGCTATCCCCGAAGCAATCTGCGGCATTAATCCCATCAGGGCATTTCATAAATTCCATTGCCTCGGAAAGACGCCCGCTGTCCCGCGAAAGCTCCACTGTATCAACCTCACAAGCGATAATATCGCTCTCTTCAAAGGCGTTCATAACCTCTTCGGGATACTCGGCGTTCGATCCAACGTGCATAGACCCTAACATGTATACCATGCCGCCGCTTTCCTCGTCGCATATCGCCCAGAATGGCGGCTTGACGCTCTCCCGCGGCTTAGCCTCACAGCCCGAAAACAGCAGTGCGGCAATTAGTAAAATTGACAATAATATTTTTTTCATACTGTTTTGTACTTTTCCCATAGTTCCGAAAGCGGGTGGACGGTGTTCTCCATTCCCGTCATGTCTACATTATTATATCTGAATCCCGACCATTCCTTTGATTTTTCGGTAAAACCGTATTTCTCAAGCTGCTTAAAATTGAAATGAAAATCATAATCCTCGCGGGATATTTTACGGATATCCTCAAGACCTTTTTCACCTAATTTCGCCGCAAAGCCGTCAGACATTACTCCCTTGTCGCCGCGCAGAAATCCCAGAACATAGGTTACACCGTCTATGCAGACTTCTATGTGTTTTGGCTCGGTTCTGTCATCCTTATCGCAAAATATGGCAATACGCTCAAAATTTTTAGTATCATATACCGAAATCGCAGAATTAGTGGGGCTGTTTTGCCGCTCAACATTATAAAAATATTTCCCGTCTGCGGAAAAGCAGAATCCATCGTCCTGACTTCCGTCCACATTTGAAAACTTTACCGTTTTTACATGAGCGGTTTTTTCCGCAGAGTATACTGCAAAATACGCTCCCGTGGACTTCACGGCAAATATATCTTTATTGGGAGAAAAAGCCGCCCTGCATCCGTTCTTGATATCCTTGAACCGAGCAAGCTCTTTTCCCGCCGAGTCATAAAGATAAACCGCCCGCTCCGTGCAGCCCACCGAAAACCTCCCATTTGAAATATAACCCCAGAATTTTTTCATGACCGAAAAATCCTTTCCGCATATCTAAACCAATTTTCCGGAAATCTCGAACGCCGGACCCTTCTGCCAAAGGAACGTGGAAAGTATAATCTCGAAACCCTCTCCCGGACCGCACATGAAATCCGCGGGCTTGCCTTTTGGCAGACCGAAACCCGACAGCAGATTTGTGATAACACCGCCATGAGTTATGCAGGCGGCGCGGGTAACATCGCGGCGCATCATATCGTTAAATATTGTATCAAGCCCCTCAATGCACCTAAGTGAAAATTCCTCAAAGCGCTCTCCCTTGGGCGGACGGGCGTCCGGACCGCCTCGAAGCCACTCTGTATACTCCCTTAGATCCCGCAGCTGAGCCTGTGTTTTCCCCTCAAACTCGCCAAAATTCATTTCACTTATTTCATCTACTATCATCAGCTTATGCTCGGGGTAGATTATCTCTGCCGTTTCCAAACACCTCGCCAGCGGACTTGAATAGACCTTACCCACCTCCGGATATATATCCGCCACGACAAAATCACGTATCGTCTTCGCTCCCTCGGGACACAGCGAAAGGTCCGTCTGCCCGATATATTTTCCGTCAAGATTACCTTGCGTAAGCCCGTGACGTATAAGATACAAATAATAATTCTTCATATTATCTCCTTATTTAATAGAATTTCCTGCGATCCGCCCGCCACGTCTCACTACTCTTTCGCTGCGTAAAGCTCTTGATAAATTTCCTGAATGGGCGGTCACTCTTCGGCTTCCTTCAGCGCCTTAACTCAAAATTTTTTGTGGCTCTCGTTGGTTATTCCGCAAGCCCCAAGGATTAATGGTATAATTGTCCATTACCACATTGAGCAAATCAAAGATTTGCGTATATGCGAGGATATAAACATATAATAAACGCTCTGCAAACTTTATCACGTCAACCCCCTCAATACACTATTGCCGGAAACACTTGACTATTTCCCGCAACTTAACTAATAAACTTAGTGATAAAGAAAAACAATACAATTTACCATATCAATATTTGGGGGTCAGCTGCAAGCATTCATGCTCCCCTTGTACCGCCTGTCCCCTCTTATAAATTATATCCTATAAATCTGTCGATTTTTTGGTTAATATGCCGCTTTACAAATCGGAATATTCGGGCTATAATATACTAAGTAAAATATTTTTTATTTTGCCTCGACGGGAATATTTCCCTCAAAACTTTTGACAGGGGCAAAGCAAAGCGACACTATAAACAGACGGGAGATATAGAATGAGCAAAGAAACACAGCGCGTTATGAACAGAGATTTTCCGAGGGTCATGACGCTGCTGCGAAAAGAACGCGGGCTGAGCCAGAAAAGCGCCGCCGCTGATATGGGCATTACACAGGCGCTGCTGTCCCATTATGAAAAAGGAAAGCGTGAATGCGGGCTGGATTTTCTGGTGAGAGCCGCTGATTATTACGGCGTATCGGTAGATTATCTTCTCGGTCGGACAAGCTCGGGCAGCGGTGTTACTATATCAGAGCAGGAGCTTCCAGAAAGTTCCGTGACCGAAAAATATGAGGGCAGCGTTTCGGTAATGACCACATTCCTCAGAAAGAAGCTGATAACCAACGCGCTTGAAGTAATTTTCGCTCTTATTATGAAAACCAAAAATTCCGAGCTTTCAAAAGCAGTCTGCTCCTACCTAATATCCGCTGTTTACCGCGGATATCGCATGGTATATAGCGCGGGGGGCGGAAACGACGAAAACAGCTTTGCTGTACCCTCCGGTAAAGTTTCGGGAATGGTTTCAGCCCATCTTTCACTTGAGGATATACGAGCCGCGGCAGCCGCAGGAGCGGGTACAGAGGACGAAAAAATCACCACTGCCCGAATTGAACAGGAATTTCCAAAACAGTCAGCCGCTCTCTTCACGATAATTACCGAAGCGGAAAAGTCACTTCAAAAACTGGAGGATGTTCGATAATTACATATTTACCTTTCCCCTTGCGTTTGGCGCGAGGGGAAGTTTTTTCGCTATGACCTGTTGCACGGAGGCGGACGCCTTTGAGGATCCTTAGGTCTGCTGCCTGCGGGCGGCGCTCTGCGCTGCTGCGGCACGGGATATCCGCGACTCTGCGGTCGCCCGTCGGGATATCCGCGCGGAGGTGGTCTGCGCGACGGCGTGCGGCTTCGCGGAGGCTGTCTTCTTTCGGGGTATCTTCTTCTTTGAGCGGGCACCGCGGCTCTTGCAGCTTCCGCTACGGCTCTGCCCGACTTGCGGTTAAGGAACAACTTTACCGCTCTTACACCCGACCTGAAATTATACGCGACTATTACCAAAAACAAAATGGCGTTTATGACATTCTGCCACAGCCCGTAATCCATAAACATGACAACTGCGGACATTACCGCGATAAGTATCAGATTGGAGGTTATCTTGTCCCAACGGATACGCATATAAAGCAGCTTTTTGGTATCATTTACCCTGTAAATAAATACCAGCACATAGCTTACCAAGGTGGATATCGCTGCGCCGATGGCGGGAAAGTTTTCGGGAACAAGAATATGCAGCAAAAGCAGATTAAGCCCAACGTTGGAAAGAGCTCCTATCAAAGAGGAAACAAAGGAATGAGTGGTCTTGTTGCTCGCTTCATAAATGGAGCTTAAAAAGTTGTTGAAGCTCTGAAACACCACTGCGCAGAGAAGCGCGGGAACATAAAAGTAGGCAAACTGAAAGTCCTCGTTGCCAAAAAACGGCATAATAACAGGTCTTAACACAAGCATTATCCCTGCTGACGCAAGAAACATAACCGTTTGCACCATATCAAAAATATTGGAATAGAAATTTGAAATGGTTCGGGAATTTCGCTCGGTAATTGCAGACATATGCCACGCTTGGGAGAATATTCCTACCACGATTGCCGCCAGATTGGGAAACTTAAAGGCAAAGGAATACACACCGTTGGCGGATTTGCCGTGTATCTCCGTTACCATAAAGGTATCCGAAACGTTGATTATCCACCACATTATGGCAGTCGGCATAAGCGGAATGCTGTACCGAAGCATCGCCCTGCTCAAGGATTTGTCATGTCTGAATGGGCGGTACGATCTATGTAGATATGCTGAACTGGAAAGAAATATCACAGAAACAAAATCCGCCAGCGAAACCGACAGAACGTAACCCACAACTCCCATTTTCAACAATCCCAAAAACAGCAGATTAAACATTATATTTATGGCGGTTGTCAGTATTCCGTCTATCGCAAACAGTCTCACGTGTCCTCTTGCCCTGACATATATGCCGCATATGCCCTTGATGCTGCCGGTAAAAACATACATATATATCAGCCACTGATACCCCGAAAGCATTGGGATAAGCCCCACAAGCGGAACTGCCGCAGTAAATATCGCCAGTCCGCACAGCGTGACGTTGATTCCAATCGAGAACACCATTCTTCCGCTGTTGTCCTTGTCCAGCGCATAGCGCAGCACACCCTCGCTTATAGAGAGCGTAACAACCGATATAAGCAGCGAAGAGGCGTTGATGATATTTGTTATATCGCCGAAACCGTCAGTGCCAAGCCAGTCGGTGTAAAACCTAAGCATTACATAAACAAGCAGCTTGGAGCTGAACTGTCCTATCGCCAGAACAATGGTATTGTTAGCCAGTTTCTGATATTTGTTCATGAAGACCCTTTTTTATAATGGAGAACGGCACCGGCGCTGTCCGCCTATGTCAGTTTTCCCGTATTTGGGTAAAAAAATCCGTCAGCACGTTCCCGCAGCGCTCACGCATAACGCGGCTGCGCACAAGCGGTATATGGGTAAATTTCTCATCAAACAGTGTGACAACCGACGCACATGCGCCGTTTTTGTCGTCAAAAGCGCCATACACCAGACGCTTCAGGCGTGCATTCATTACAGCGCCCGCACACATGGGACACGGCTCCAGCGTTACATACAGCGTACAGTCAGTCAACCGCCACCGTCCAAGCGCTCTTGCAGCACTGTCTATCGCTATTATTTCAGCGTGAGCAAGGGGTGAACAAAGCTTTTCCCGCAGGTTGTAGCCCTCACCGACGATATTATCCTCTCCATCAACGACGATAGCCCCAACGGGTATCTCGCCCAGCTCACGGGCTTTTTCCGCAAGCTGAAGAGCCTTAAGCATAAACTCATCGTCAAGTCTCATAGCCGTACAATCTCCCTTAATGATTTGGACAAAATCCTAACCACGCAGATTGAAAAACTTTCAAACCGCGTCAAAGCCTTCTGAACGCCTGAGCGGCTATCGTAATGATAACCCATGCCAGATTATAGAGCAGTATAAAGAAGCAGTTAAACATTGTGTAGTTTGTGAACAGCACAAATATCAGAGCCAGCAGCATTCCCAGACCGGTTCCCGCTATCTGCATTATGCAGCCCATGCCAATCCTGCTGCGCAGGGACTTTGCGCCGTTTACGGAGGCAGCAAAAGATGTGAACGTTCCGTCGCATGATACCGCAGCGCTGCCATTGGGAATAAATTTGGTATTTTCGTTAAATATTTCGTGCTGCTCAAATGGAATTACCCTTATCTGCTCCGCTTCGATATTGAATAGCTCCGCTATGACCGAATCGGTAACCATTCCGTCAACCGTCTTTATAACTATGCTTACACCGTTTTTCGCCAGCCTTTCCACATTCTGCTTGACCTGATTATTGGCGGTAAGCTCCACGAAAAACAGCAGGATCACCTCACCGCCCACCGCGAGATAAATAACCTCATCATCGTTTTTGTTGGCGGCCTTTACCTTTTTCATATCGGGAACAATTATCTCATGGGATTTCATATGTTCGCGGTTCCCTATCAGAACTCGTCTGCGGTCTATCCAGCCCAGAACACCGAGATTGCTTTCATATACGCAGTTGCTCACACTTTTCAGAAGCTGCTGCTTATAGTTGAGCATGCCAAAGAACGCGTCCGCCATTACGCTGTCCGCTGCAACCGCAAGACTTGCGGCGTAAATAATCGCCTCATCAAGCTGAACCTTGGGCGAACTGCTCTTTTTATGCTTGTTGTAGTTCCAGATATTATTTACTTTTACGGAGTTTGCTGGGAAAAGAGTTTTTGCGTCTACCAGCACCGCATTGGTCTCGCTGAACTCCTCGACTGCTCCGTAGCCGAGAATCGCGCAGTTCTTAGCGGTCATTCTTTTTGAAGCGGAAAGCATGGGAAGCGTCACTATAAGCGAACCCGTGAACGCCGCACCGAGAGAAAAAACTCCGCTTACAACGGTTGCCGCCCATGAAACGTTATTCATAACATACTGGCTCTCGCCCATGAAATACGCGAACAGACCTCCTCCTATCGCAGCGCACATCGCTACCGGAGCAGCTGCTCGGGCTATCCTGTCTGAAACGTCCTCGCAGTAGGTGGAGATTATAAAATCGCAAAGCAGCTCGGTCTTGCGCATGGAAGCTACCGCGGGTATGCCTGCCACAGCGCTGCGCGCCAACTGATGAGCACCCTCGCTGTCGCAGTTCTGAACAAAATATTTCGCCCTGTCACCAGAGGTAAAGCTGAAATTTCTGCGCGCCGCAATTACGGTAAACAGCTTTGAAACAGTGTTGAAGCAAAGCGCTGTAAGAGATACCACAAGATAGATATGAGAGCGCCCGCGCTGGATATACTCCTCCAGAGTAAGATACGGAATAATTGAGGCAATGGCGGTAATGTGCGCAAGCGCACACAGAGTATCCCCGTCGGGACGCAGCTTCACAAGCCGCGAGAAGCCGTTTGATATAACGCTCGAGCATGCAGTAAAGCTGAGTATGCCTATAATAAGGTAAGAATAAAGGTAATAATCCGGATGAGTGATCTTGCTGACAAGATCCGTAACAGCACCCATCTCTATCTTAAACTGATTGGTAATTGCAATAAACAGAGCCACCGCCAACAGCGCAACCAGAATTACCAGCCTGCCTATCAGACCCTTTGAGGCGCGCTCCAGCCTGTCGGCGATTACATTTTCATCGTCAAGATCGATTTCCTCTTCTTCCTCGTCTTCGTCATCGTAATAGTCACCGCCTGCGGCAGAATCCGCCTCATCGCCGATATCCTCAAGAATAAAGCCCGACAGTCTGCGCTTTTTCTTCTGCGCCAGCTCGTCCGCCCTGCGAACCTGCTCCACGGGGTCGGAGGCTCTTTCCGCCTCGTTTTCCGCAGCATTGATAATACCGGTATCAATCAGTTTTTTGTCGAGGTCGATATTAAGCGGCTCGGAAAGCTGCTTTTCCGCCTCGGTCATTTTATCTATATTATAAGTGTTCTCATTGTCACGATTCTTTTCGCGCTGTTCCTGAACCTGCTTGTTAAGGGACTCTACGAAATCCTCTCCGGATTTTTCGGGACTATCGGACTGCTTTCCCGCTGCGGAAAACAGCACGTCGTCCGCGCGCCTGCGGCTGGTAACAGGAGAATACTCCTTGACCTTAGCCTCTCCGCCTGCAATGCGCTTCAGGTCATTTCCTGCAACCGCAAGCGTATCGGTGGTTTCGCGGACGCTGCCGTTCAATGCCTCCGCTGCCTTGGCACGCGAATCCAGCGGATTTATGGAATCCAGAAGATCGTCGGGAGATTCTGCCTCCATATCCGCCTGAAGCAAAGCGCGGTTAAATTCCTCAAGCCGCTTTTGTTTGCGTATCTGCATAGTTTCGGTGGGAACGTCATGGAAAACAAGTTCCTCCTGCCCGAAAACCTTAACATCATCGTCGTTTTCGGGAGTTCTTATATCGCCAAAAACCTTTACCTCCGCCGTATCGCCGCTGTCAACAGTATCGTTTGCCCCGAACAGCTCCGCTGTATCGTAAGGTGAAGCCATCTCAGAATAATAACCCGATTCATGCTCGTCGCTTTCGGTTATTTTATCCGCCGCGGCGCTTATCTCTGCTGCAAGCCGCATCTGACTTTCACGCTCAGTGCGCTGCCGCGCGGCAAGCCGCTCATTAAGAAGCTCCGCGTCGCGCCGCTGCTGCTCCAGACGTCTGCGCTCCTGCTCCTGCGCTCTTATCGCTGCCAGATCCGCGGATGCGCCCTTTTTGGGCTTTCTCCGCGGCGAGGGAGTGCCGCGCATTTTATCTACGGAGCGTATAGCGTCATCAAGCTCGCTTCCCCCGATAATATCGGTTATGCTGCCGTTATATCCGCCGGCTTCGTCGGAGCTGTCCCTTTTGGTATCAACCTCCGCCAGAATATCATCTATACTGTACTTATCATCAGCCATTTTAATCTCCTGATCTAAAAAAAATTTCTTCACCGGCAAACTTTGTTCGCCTCAGCCTATATAAAGTGTTGAACTAAGCTGAATTATTTAAATTTGAATTTTAACTGACCCGCCTTAATGCGCAACACTTTGCTTCGCTATGTGCTGTGCGTTCAGGCTCTTGCTGAAAATTTTCCTACGTGAGCGGTCAGCTTACGCCTGCTTTCAGCACCCTTAATTGCCTTTTTCGCGCAGTTTTAAGTTAAAAGATTGCTGCTCGTAGCAAACTGTACCACAATCAAATATCGTTTTAACAAAATAATTGTGATTTTAATCAGCTTTTCCCAACATACCTCAGGTACTTTACATCTCATGTGCAAAGCGCTATTTTCTGTACTTAACGACCTCATACATCAATATCCCTGCGGATACCGAAGCGTTAAGAGAATTGACCTTTCCCATCATAGGCAGTGAAAGCGTCATATCGCAGCTTTCTCTTACCAGCCGACCAAGCCCGAAGCCCTCCGAACCTACCACCAGCGCTACTCCTCCCGAAAGCTCCGCCTTGTCGTATGGGGTACCGTCAGCTTCCATGCCGTAGACCCAGATATTTTCCTCCTTGAGCCTCTTTATTGTATCCACCAGATTTGAAACGCGCGCGACTTTCAGCCAAGCCGCTGCGCCCGCCGAAGTTTTATATACCGTCGCGTTAAGGGAAGCGCTGCGGCGCTTGGGAATTATCACACCGTCCGCGCCCGCCGCTTCAGCCGTGCGGATTATCGCCCCGAGATTATGTGGATCGGCAATCTCGTCAGCAACGATTATAAACGGCGGCTTTCCCTTTTGTCTGGATACCTCTAAGATATCTTCAACCGTGGAGTAGGAGCACGCCGCAAGCTCCGCCGCCGCGCCGCCGTGCTTTTCCGTGCCGCAAAGCGCGTTCAGCTTTTCGGCATTTACCTCCTTTACAACGGCTCCCCGCCGCTTGGCAAGCGATGTCAGCTTTCCGAGAGAAGCACCTTTAAGCACGAACAGAGTATCAATCTCCTGTTCGGAATTTAGCGCTTCCGTTACGGCGTTGCGCCCGTAAATAATCTTTATGTCATTTTCCTTTTCCATTTCAGTTCCTTTTCAAGGCATACTTTCAATTATACATTATTTATTATATCATAATCCTTTCCTTATTTCAACCATAAAAAAGAAAAGTAATGTGAAATTTGTGAAAAAAGCATTGAGTAATGGTCTTTTTGATGCTCACAGTTGTCGTTTTAACAAATATTTTCGCTCAATATATTGTTTTTTTTGCCAAGTTGTGGTAAAATATATATTTAAGGAAGTATAAAAATAAATTTTTAATACATCAAACTCGAAAGGAGCTATGCTTCCGCGCGGAAGCATGATCATAACGATGTTCAGTCAGGTAAACAGCGTCGGTCTGTTCGGGCTAAACGCCTTCCCCGTTACTGTGGAAGCAAGCATTTCCACGGGACAGCCCGCTTTTGATATAGTCGGTATGCCGGATATCGCTGTGCAGGAGAGCAAAGCGCGTATTCGTGCCGTTCTCGGTCAGCTAAGCCTTAAACTGCTTAACGGCAAGGTAACGGTAAATCTCGCGCCGGCAAGCGTGAAAAAGATAGGCTCCATGTTCGATCTGCCCATTATGGTCGCGCTTATGAAGCTTGGCGGAATAATCGGAGCAGAGCTTGACAACTGCGCGTTTATCGGGGAACTTTCCCTAAATGGCGCTCTTGCTTCGGTGAACGGTGCTCTCTCCATGACTCTCACAGCAGCACAGCACGGCATAAAGCGGATATTTTTGCCCAAGGCAAACGCGCGGGAGGCTTCCGTGGCGGACGGCATAGAAGTATACGGAGCGGAGCATATCACACAGATAACGGATTTTCTCAGAACGGGCGAGGGGCTTGTCCCCGAGCCACGATACATACCGTCCGAAAACTCCGCGAAATACTTTGAGGATTTTGCGGAGGTAATGGGACAAAGTTCCGCAAAATCCGCCATAGAGGTGGCAGCAGCAGGCTCTCACAATATTCTTATGCTCGGTCCTCCCGGGTCGGGAAAATCCATGCTTGCAAAGCGGATACCCTCCATTCTCCCCAAAATAACATTTGCAGAGAGCATAGAGACCACCCAGATACACTCTGTGGCGGGAATGATAAACCCGAACGCTCCGCTTATTGCCTCACGCCCATTCCGTGCGGTAAGCCATACTGCCAGCGGCGTAGGTCTTGTGGGCGGCGGAAACATTCCGAAGCCCGGGGAGATATCGCTTGCACATAACGGCGTGTTGTTTCTTGACGAGCTGCCTGAATTTGACAGGCGCGTTCTCGAAGCGCTAAGGCAGCCGCTGGAGAACGGTGAGATAACCATTTCGCGGGCAAGCGGCTCGGTAAATTATCCCTGCGATGTTATGCTGGTGGCCGCGATGAACCCCTGCCCATGCGGAAATTTCGGAAATCCTCTGAAAAAATGCACCTGCACACCAAAAATGGTTTCTGCATATCTCAACAAAATATCCCAGCCTGTTCTTGACCGCATAGATATACAGATAGAGGTAAAGCCGGTGGAGTATGGCGACCTCAGCAGCCGCGTTCCTCAGGAAAGCTCCGCGCAGATAGCGGAGCGGGTTCAGCGGGCGCGGGATATTCAGGCGAAGCGGTTTGCGGGTACGAAGATAAAAAGCAACAGCGGAATAACCGCGGACATAATAGCTGACGTATGCCGCCTTTCCCCCGATGCAGAGCAGATGCTCAAAGCGGCGTTTGAAAAGCTGGGTCTTTCTGCGAGAGCATACGACCGTATACTGAAGGTCGCCCGCACCTGCGCAGACCTCGCGGATAGTGAATCAATACAGAAAGCACATATTTCTCAGGCAATAAGCTTCCGAAGCCTTGACAGAAAATACTGGAACAGATAGCATGAGAGAAAACGGAGTAAAAGCAAAGGCCTTAAAAGCCGCATTCCCCTACACGCTGCCGATTATGGCAGGCTTTCTGTTTCTTGGCGCCGCCTATGGCATTTTCGCGCGGACGGAGGGACTGTCGGCGTTTTATCCCATAATAATGGCTATACCGGTGACGTTTGTTTTTTAAGGAGATCTTTTTATGAATAAAAAGCTTTGGACAAGAATATGGGCGGCAGGGTTAATTACAAACGGTCTGCTGTCAGTCGCAACGGCGGTGAACAATATCGCGGGGCTGTGTTTTCCCGACGCGGCGATCCGAATTATAGGCGCGGTGCAGCTCATAGGGCTGGCGCTGCTGGGGTTCGGCTTTGTAAAGCTGGAGATATGGAGGTTCGCAAGAAAATGACGATTGCGAATAAAGTGTACAACATTTGTTCCGACTGCGCGCCGCTATCCGCTTTATTTGAATGCTCCGCGCCAAAAAGTTCTGTCAGCGTTTATTTTGATATCATACGCGATTTAACCGAAATGGAAAAGCGTGGCATTATCGAGCTATACGCGGGCGACTGCCCTATCGGCAAAGCGGCAGAGGTCGTTGAATCGGAACTGCTTCACACCGTTTATCATTATTTGCGCTGCAAAAAATGCCGCACGATATACAAACTGAGGGTATGCATACGCAGCACTCGGCTTGTCGCGGAAAAAATCGGGCATAAGAAAGAGGATTGTATGGAAAAGCTACTTAAGGGGCGGTATGGAGTATATTTTGAGGGGATGAAAGATAATGCAGAAAACACTTCGTTTTAAGGACGGATATTCCGACAAATTCTGGCGTATAGAAACATGGAAGGGATATGTCCTTACAAACTGGGGAAAAACGAAAACTAACGGGTGCTGGCAGCTGACCGAGCTTGAGGACGCGCAGTCCGCCGAGAAAGAAGCCATAAAGCAAGTTGATTCCAGAACGCACAGCGGATACCGTGAATTTAAGGATTTTGATCCCTGTGCGCTTGTCTACAAGGATATTGAGGATTACGGTCCTCACCCGCTGACCAGTCACCCGCTGTTTCGGGAATATTTCTCCGACGCGATGTATTATGAATGCGCCAACGGGGAAGCTCCGTTCGGAAGCGACGAGGGCAGCGATACTCTTTGGATATTGCAGGAAAACTATAAGCCGTCTCTGGATTTCGCGGATTTTCCGCGTCGGCTCATTGAAGAGGCTTGGGAGATGGAATATCTGCTGCCCGACCCAAATATTTCCGACAACGAACTGAAAAGACGCGAGGGTGAGAACGGCATCGTCCTTATGAACGATCAGGTAATAATCGCAGTGACATTAGGGCAGATAAAAATTACGGGTGAGTCGGACAAGGCGCTGCGTGAACTGGCTTTCAGGTCGCTGGACAGATGGGAAAGGTTAAACGGGCTGATTTACAATGCAGATAAGTCACCCTATATAGCGAAAATGCGCGCTGACCTTAACCGCTTTGAACAGGAAGAATGCGGCAAAAAAAACAAAGCGGAAAATTAATGAAATACATTTGTCCGCACGTAAAGGCACGAAAAAGCATGTAACATAACACCCGCGCCTAAAATTTCAAAAAGTGCTCGGAGTGCGGCGTTGTTTTAAAAAAATTCTTAAATAAGGAGATTATCGATATGAACAAACGCAGCTGCGGTATCCTTATGCATATAACCTCGCTTCCCTCACCATATGGGATAGGGACGCTGGGAAGAGAAGCTGACTGCTTCGCTAACTGGCTCAGGGACGCGGGACAGCGCTTCTGGCAAGTGCTGCCGATAGGTCCCACAGGATACGGTGACTCGCCCTATCAGCCGTTTTCCTCATTCGCGGGAAATCCGCTGATGATAGACCTTGATGAGCTGGTAGAACAAGGGCTTCTCTCAAGAGAGCGGGTGGAACAGGCGGATTACGGCGCCGACCCCAACTACGTTGACTTTGAAAAGGTAAGCAGGACGAAAACGGAGCTGCTCCGTGAAGCGTCCAAGAAATTTGAGGACGACGTCGGGTACACTTCGTTTACACTCGACGAAGCGGACTGGCTTGACGATTATGCGCTTTTCATGGCACTCAAGGACAAATTCGGCGGAAAGCCGTGGACGCTGTGGGACGAGGACATCAAGCTAAGAACGCCAGAGGCTCTGGAGCGGTACAGAAACGAGCTTCGTGACGAAATAAGGTTCAGGAAATTCTCACAGTATATCTTTTTCCGTCAGTGGGACAGATTTCACCACTACTGCAACAGTATAGGAATAGAGATAATCGGCGATATCCCTATATATGTTTCCCCTGACTGTGCGGACGTATGGGCGCAGCCCGAGCTGTTTGAGCTGGAGGAATCCCGAAATCCCAAGCGCGTGGCAGGGGTTCCGCCTGATTACTTCTCCGCCACCGGTCAGCTCTGGGGCAATCCGCTGTACGACTGGGAGGAGATGAAAGCGCGTGGTTATGACTGGTGGATAGAGCGAGTGAGGAAATCCACCCAAAATTACGATGTGCTGCGTATAGACCATTTCCGTGCCTTCGACACCTACTATGCTATTCCGTTCGGACAAAAGACCGCGGAGCACGGCAAATGGGAACAGGGTCCAGGAATTGAACTGTTTGACGCGATAAAAGCGGAACTGGGTAAGGTGAACATTATCGCGGAGGACCTCGGAGAGATTTTTGACAGTGTAAAAATGCTGCTCAGAAAAACTGGTTTCCCCGGAATGAGAGTTTTGCAGTTCGGCTTCAACCCCGACAACGCTGACAACGACCATCTTCCGCACAGCTACCCCAAAAACTGCGTGGCATACACGGGAACGCATGACAACGCCACCGTTATGCAATGGTACAGCGAAGCTGACAGAAAATCCCGAGCGATGGCTAAAAGGTATCTTAAAAAAGGCTTGCTTGAGGGCAGGAATTACAGTTTTATCAGAAGCGTATACGCAAGCCCTGCCAACCTTGCTGTCATTCCCATGCAAGACGTTCTGTGTCTGGGAAAAGAGGGGCGTATGAACGTTCCTTCAACGCTTGGCGGCAACTGGAACTGGCGAATGAAGAAAATGCCGAAGCTTTCCGACGCTTCAAAGCTTAGAGAGCTTGCGGAAACATATTTTAGGCTTAATGTCAATTAATAAATCAATGCGCGGAATCAAAAAATTCCGCGCATAATACGTATATATTTGAAATCAGCCTACGCCGTATACTTTTCTGGCTATATCCACAGTTTCTTTCGCGTCCTTGGCGTAAAAATCCGCTCCTATCTTTTCCGCGTATTCCGGAGTCAGCACCGCTCCTCCAACTACTATTTTGCAGTTTACGTTATTTTCGCGAAGCAGCTTTATAGTACCCTCCATGCTCTTGAGCGTGGTGGTCATCAGCGCCGAAAGACCCACCAGACGCACATCGTATTTTATCGCTGAATCAACTACTGCCTGATACTCCACGTCCTTGCCAAGGTCTATCACCTCAAAGCCATAGTTTTCAAGCAGCGTTTTCACAATATTTTTTCCGATATCATGAATATCGCCCTTTACCGTAGCCAGCACTACCCGTCCGCGGCTTTCGCTTGCGCCGCCTTTTGCGGCTATATATTTCTTTATAACATCAAATGCCGCCTGTGCCGCTCCCGCTGACTGTATAAGCTGCGGAAGGAAGATAGTACCATTTTCAAAGCGCTCACCCACAGAATCCAGCGCGGGTATAAGATGCTCGTTTATTATAACCATTGGATCGCAGCCATCACTCAGCAGCCGTTCTGCCGCCGAAGCGCACTCTGCCTTAAGTCCGTTCGCGACCGCTCCGCCGATATCCGATGCCTGCTCTGAAACAGCCTGCTGTTTTTGAGCATTCTGCACCTGCGTCGTTATCACTGCGTCTGCGTAGCGCCCTATATAATCCGCTCCGTTTCTGTCATAACCCGAAAGCAGCCTGTATGCGCATACCGCTCCTGACATGGCGGGAATATTCGGGTTGATTATGGGCAAATCAAGCCCGCTGTTCATAGCCATTGTCAGAAAAGCGGAATTTACCAGCTCACGGTTCGGCAGCCCGAAGGAAATGTTGGATACACCCAGCACCGTTTTCAGTCCAAGGCGCTCCTTTACCATGCGGAGTGCCTTGAGAGTTTCTGCGGCTCCGTCCTGCTCCGCCGATGCGGTAAGCGTAAGGCAATCGATATAAACATCGCGCTTGGGAATGCCGTATTTCTCAGCTCGCCTCAAGATTTTTTCAGCAATGGCAAAACGCTCCTCGGCAGTTTTCGGTATCCCGCCGCTGTCAAGAGTCAAACCCACTACCGCCGCGCCATACTTTTTAACAAGCGGCAGCACAGTTTCCAGCTTCTCTTCCTCACCATTCACGGAATTTACTATCGGCTTGCCCGACACCAAGCGCAGCGCGGCCTCAAGCACGTCAGTCTCAGTTGTGTCTATCTGAAGCGGAGCGCCGCACACCGACTGCACCGCGTTCACCGCCGCAGCCATCATTTCCTTTTCGTCGATATCGGGAAGACCTACGTTTACGTCGAGTATATCCGCGCCAGCCTCAGTCTGCTCTATCGCCTGACGCATGATATAATCCAGATCGCGCCGCTTAAGCGCTTCCTTAAACAGCTTTTTACCCGTAGGGTTAATACGCTCTCCGATAATACGCACCGTATCTATCTCAACCGTTTCCGAGGCGGAGCAGACTGCGGGCGGTATTTCCTCGTATTTAGGACTGAATTTTTTTCCGCTAAGCTCTTTGCAAACGGCTTTTATAAACTCGGGCGTAGTCCCGCAGCAGCCGCCGAACAGCTTTACACCCAACTCCGACATCTCACCGATGACCCGCGCATACTCTTCAGGCGTTATATCGTACAGATTCGTTTTCGGGTCAGGAAGCCCAGCGTTGGGGCGGATAAGCACCGGAACGCTTGTCCAGCGCATTATTTCTTTAACGATGGGAACAGCCTCCTTGGGTCCCAGTGAGCAGTTCATGCCGATAACGTCCGCACCCATGCCGCAAAGAGTAAGCGCCATCGCGGACACTCCGCAGCCTGTAAATGTACGGAGGTTTTCCTCAAAGGTCATTGTGCACACAACGGGAAGCTCTGTGTTTTCCTTGGCTGCAAGCAGCGCGGTTTTTATCTCCATAAGATCAGTCATAGTTTCCAGAACAATAAAATCCGCGCCGCGCCCCGCAAGCATTATCTCCTTAAACATCTCATATGCCTCGCTGACCGACATATCCCCCGTTGGGCGCATCATTCTACCCAAAGAACCGACGTCCAGCGCCACCAGCGTATCCGTTCCGTCACATGCTTTGCGGGCTATCTCTATTCCTTTTTCTATTACCTCAGTCACACTATAACCGCTGCTTCTCAGCTTATGAGCGTTCGCGCCGAACGTGTTTGCGTAAACCGCCTGCGCTCCTGCAGCTATATATTGACGATGTATATCTTCTATCAGCCCGGGGTTGGTGAAATTAAGCTCCTCGGGCAGACCGCCCAGTTTAAGACCGCTCTTTTGGAGCATTGTTCCCATCGCTCCGTCAAGAACGATATATTCGTTATTTTCCAATAAATCTCTGAAAGACATTCATTTCTCCTTAATAAAAAATATAAATTTCAGCTGTGCTTGCTCCGTTCGCCTCACTCCGGCGCACGTTTTTCCAAGCCGCAATTGTTTACAAATAGCTTATAACAAAATTTTATCCAATTCCTGATACGCCGCTTCCCAATTTGTCTGGGGATTGTCCAAAACAACATATTCAATATCTAAATTTGACAAAATTTCAAGCTCTCTGCGCTGCCGTTCCTTTAACGCGGAAATGTAACCGTCAAAACCACTTAACCGCTTTTCCCTGCCGTATGCCCCGTTGCAATGATAATCGATTACCGCATTAAGCCAGTCATTCCCCCTCTCAACAGCAGCCTTTTTTACACTGTCGGCTATATTGTCATTTTTCAGATATAACACCAAGGGGTTTATTGCTTTTATAATACCGCATATCTCTTCTATATATGCCCGTGATTGCTCCCAATTGAGATTAAAACGTATCATGGTTTCGCACATAGGGTTTTGAAGCAATACGCAATTAAAAACATAACTTTCACCAGATCTTTTATTTTTCGCAAACTCGCGCCACTTGCCGAGCATAACAGGCTTTTCCGTTTCCCACGGCAGAAAATCGTATATTTTATATTGAATAAGCTTATCAAAAAGAGCACTCTGAAAGTCCGAAAGAGGAACGACAAACCCTTCCGCTTTTCTTTCGGACTTTTCAATTATCTCACCTTGTTCATCATCAGAGAATTTCTCCAGTTCCTCCGTCCGAACGAACGCGTGAAACTCATAATCCGCTGGATGCGCACAGCTGTCCTCATCAAAGCATATCATATCAAGCTTTTCGGCAATATATCTTGCCGCCGAGCTTTTTCCGGAACAGGGCAGGCCCTCAACAATAATCAACCTGCGCATATTCGCCTCCTTAATTTTAAAAAGAATTTTCCGCACCTCTGCCAACGTCAAAATGTTACATTAGAAAGCTGTGAAAGCTTTGCCCGCTTTACGTTCTGCGCAAAGTTTTGAGCAATATGCTGCCCATTATTTTAAGCATTTACACGACTGATGCGCAAAACTTCCGGCGTGTGAAAAATTTATGCATTGAAGACCACAGCTCTGCTCTCTCAATACATTTGCTCCAAAACTTTTGCGCAGCGAATGTTCTTTATTCGGAATTTTCATGTTAATGTATTCCGTTACTGCATGGAGCAAACCCACGATTTGCGGAAATGAGCGGATATAAGCGTAAAATAATTAATGTTTTGCATTTATTTTACCATAAACCCAAGGGATTATCGTATAATTGTCAATTAGCACATTACGCAAATTTTTGATTTACATATATGCTCGGAAATAAACATATAATAAATGCTTTGCGTTTATTATACCACAAGCAAATCCCCTTGTCAAGGCGCTTAATCCAGACCGTACACAAAGCTTTTGCAATACTTGCTATAAGGTATAAAAATTGTTTTAAGGCAAAAATATGATATTAAAACCGCATTTTTATATCGTTATTAACTAAAAAATAATTGAATAAAGGTATAAAAAATTATATAAACCGCTTCCAATTTACCAAAAGATATGATACAATAATAAAAAAACTTTTGACAGGAGGAAAATAAATGGGAAAGATAACTCTTGACTGGAACGAATATGTCGCGGCGGCACGTGAAACCATAGCTGAGGGCATGGTGCTGCTTGAGAACAACGGAGCGCTCCCACTAAAAAAAGATGAAAACCTCGCGGTCTTCGGGCGCATTCAGGAGCACTACTATAAGAGCGGCACAGGCTCAGGAGGCATGGTGAACGTGGATAAGGTGTGGAACATCACCGAAGGTCTGACTGAATGCGGTATCCGGCTTAACGAGGAGCTTCGCGGGATTTACGCACAGTGGGAAAAGGAAAATCCGTTTGATCCTGGCGTGGGCTGGGGCGGTGAGCCGTGGTCACAAAAGGAAATGCCCGTGAGCGAAGAGCTGGTAAAAAAGATTGCGCAGACCTCCGACGCGGCGCTCTGCATAATCGGCAGAACTGCGGGCGAGGAGCAGGACGCGACCGACAGCGAAGGCTCTTACCGCCTTACCGAAACGGAGCTTGACATGCTGAGAAAGGTAAGGGCGGAATTCGGAAAAATGACCGTGCTGCTGAATGTCGGCGGAATTATCGACATGAGCTTTGTAAAAAGCATAAAACCCGACGCTGTGATATACGGCTGGCAGGGAGGTATGATCGGCGGGCTGGGCACAGCTGACGTGCTTACGGGCAGAATATGCCCAAGCGGAAAGCTTTCCGACACCATCGCAGGAAACGTCACGGACTACCCATCGGCAAAATGGTTCGGAAATACCGAGCGCGAATTTTACTGTGAGGATATTTATGTCGGCTACCGTTATTTTGAAACGTTTGCAAAGGACAAGGTGCTGTACCCGTTCGGCTACGGTCTTTCCTACACGCGGTTTAAGCTGAAGACATCCGCGAAAGCGGACAGCGCGGCGGTTTCCCTTGAAGTTACCGTTAAAAACATCGGTGAATGTGACGGTAAAGAAGTAGTGCAGATTTATTTCCAAGCGCCGCAGGGAAAACTCGGGAATCCTCTGAGACGCCTTTGCGCCTACAAGAAAACCAAAAATCTGACCGTCGGCGAGGAGCAGACACTGCGCTTTTCAATACCCTTGGACGAGCTGGCGAGTTATGACGACAGCGGCGCTGCGGGCAGCAAATCCTGCTATATCCGTGAGAAAGGCGCTTTTACGTTCTATGTGGGAACAGACGTTCGCAGCGCAGAAGAGGTTTACAGCTTCGTTCAGACTGACACGGTTGTTGTAAACAAGCTCTCAGAGGCATGCGCTCCCGTCCTTCCCTTTGAGAGAATAAAGCCTGAGCCAGACGGAGATAGTTACAAAGTCGTTATGGAGAGCGTTCCCACCGCCACGGTGGATATGGACAAGCGGCGCGCCGAAAATCTCCCCGAAGAAATACCTTACAGCGGTGACAAGGGTTTAAAGCTGGCAGACGTTGCGGACGGAAAATGCGGAATGAAAGAATTTATTGCGCAGCTTTCCGATTACGACCTCTCTTGCATAATACGCGGCGAGGGTATGGGCAGCCAAAGGGTCACCCCGGGAACGGCAGCCGCTTTCGGCGGAGTTTCGGATAACCTGGCGGGATTCGGTATCCCTGCGGGCTGCTGCGACGACGGACCCTCGGGAATGCGCCTTGACTGCGGTACAAAAGCGTTCAGTCTGCCCAACGGCACGCTGCTTGCCTGCACCTTTAACCCCGAATTGGTAGAAAATCTGTTTGGTATAGCGGGAATAGAGGTTGCCTCCAATAATGTGGAATGCCTGCTGGGTCCGGGCATGAATATCCACCGCCACCCGCTTAACGGAAGAAACTTTGAATATTTCAGCGAGGATCCCTATTTAACCGGAACCATCGCCGCCGCAGAGCTTCGCGGACTGCACCGCACCCATGTAACTGGCACGATAAAGCATTTCGCGGGAAATAATCAGGAAACCGGTCGGCATTCCATGGATTCGGTTATATCCGAGAGAGCACTGCGCGAAATATACCTTAAGGGCTTTGAAATAGCGGTAAAAGAAGGAAAAGCCTCCACCGTTATGACCACCTACGGCTCTCTGAACGGGCTGTGGACGGCGGGCAGCTATGACCTTTGCACCACCATACTGCGCGGTGAATGGGGCTTTGACGGCTTTGTGATGACCGACTGGTGGAGCTGCATGAACGACCGCGGAGAAGCTCCGCGTCAGAATAACTTCGCGGCAATGGCAAGAGCGCAGAACGATGTTTATATGGTGTGCGCCGAAGCATCGAAAAATCTTACCGATGACAACACACTGTCATCTCTTGAAGCGGGAACGCTGACCCGCGGAGAGCTTCAGCGCAACGCTGCCAACGTCTGCCGAATGCTTACAGGAAGCCGCGCTCTGGAACGCCTTCTCGGAACAGCTCCCGATATAGAGATTATCAACCGTCCTTATGAAGACGACAGCTACGAATCCAAGGATGTGATATTCTATCCCACAGAAAACGGCGAACTTACTCTGCCGCTCAGCGATGTATGCACGGACAAGGGCAGCTCATATGTTTTCGCTTTGGATATTGATGTTATGGGAAGATATTCCGTGACCATCTGCGCCGGTTCTGATCTGAGCGCTACGGCGCAGATTCCAGTAACGCTGTTTACCACCGGCTTCCCCGCGGGAGTATATACCTACAACGGCACTAACGGAGAGTGGAGTGAAATAACTCACGAGGTAAATTTGTACGCAAGATTTGTGGTGTGCAGGCTGTATTTCGGCGGAAGCGGGCTGAAGCTTAAGGAGCTAAAGCTTAAAGTGATCAGAGAGGGATTAATCTAAAAATACCCATTTAAATATAATCTGCGGCTTTCGGAATTTGCTCCGAAAGCCGTTTTCTCTTTACATATACCGAAGTTTCAGGTAAAACCTTACTAAAATCAGCATTAACCCACAAACTCTATTGACTTTTACAAAACCTCATGGTATAATTACAGTAACAATTTTTGTTATCGCGTTTACCGCGCCTGCGAAAGGATAAATATATGAAATTCTCCAGACAAAGGGAGATCATTTTAAAGCACGTAAAAAGTTTTCCCGTCCACCCCACCGCTGACCAGGTATATACGGCGCTTAAAAGGGAAAATCCGAATCTCAGCCTGGGAACGGTTTACAGGAATTTAAACCAGCTCAGTGAGGCGGGAATGCTGCGAAAGATACACATTGCCGATAGCAGCGACCGCTTTGACGGCAGGACGGATCCCCATTTTCATATGATATGTGAAAGCTGCAAAAGGGTATTTGATATCGAACCACCCGGGCTTGAGGATATAATTTCAGAAATTAAACAGCGTGACGGCCATGAAATAACAGGCGTTACCCTAAATCTGCGCGGAATATGCCGGGACTGCCTGATATCCTCTGAGTTATGACATGAAAATCTTTCAGGATTTAAAAACTCAATCCCACGAACTGATTGCTCGGGGGATATAATTGTTTTTTGTTAATGTCAGAATTTTCTGAAGATTGATTTCTTCTTAAAAAATTTAAGAATACTTACTGAGCGTTGTTCTGCTCGTAGGATTCAATCATCTTCTTAACCATCATACCGCCGATAGAACCTGCCTGTCTTGCGGTGAGGTCACCATTATAACCGTTGTTGAGGTTTACGCCAACTTCATTTGCTGCCTGCATCTTAATGTTGTTAAGAGCGGCCTTAGACTGCTTGTTAGACATAATAACATTCTCCTTAATCAATAATAATAGCAAAGGTCTTTTTTAAAGTTGATTTATCATTTTTCGGATATAATCCGCAAATTGATAAATACGGTGCATCGAGATTTAATGCTTTCGCGTTTAACCTAATCGTTTGCCGAATCCGCACCGATCCTTTGTCATATCATAACGGAAAAGCTCCGTTTCATTGCCTTTGCGATATTATTATTTTCACCCCGCGGTGAAATATTATAGGAAATTGATGGCGGCAAAATGCGGGCATTATTTTCGTTTTTTGCATACGGCGTTAACTTCGTGAAACCGCATCACAGCAGAAAAAAATGTGAATTTTATTGAATTTCGCGCGGCAATCAGCACATTGCTTTATGCTTTTATAAACCGCAGATATCACCCGCTATTTTCTCTGCACGGGCATATAT
>CAJTMU010000002.1:69500-89702 GCA_910577365.1 uncultured Oscillospiraceae bacterium
TCCGTTTTCATAAAGTATCCTTCCGTCAACCGCGGTCATTACCACGTTCTGCTTGCTGCCAGCATATACCAGATTTTTGGGGATATTGTGTATCGGACGCATATTCGGCTGACAGAGGTCTATAACCGCGAAATCCGCGCGTTTTCCCGCGGCAAGAACGTCGCATTCAGTCAGACCCATCGCGAGCGCCCCACCGCGCGTGGCCATATCCAGCACGTCGAACGCGGGGCAGGCGGAAGCGTCGTTTTCGCGGTACTTCTGCAAACCCGTTACAAGAAACATTTCCCTGAACATATCAAGACAATTGTTGCTTGCCGCTCCGTCAGTGCCTATCGCGAAGCGAGTTATTCCGCGGCGGCGCATCTCGCACAGCGGAGCTATTCCGCTCGCCAGTTTGAGGTTTGACGACGGGTTTGTCACGACCCAAAGCCCCTTATCGCGGAAAATCTCCATATCCTTTTCTTCAAACCATACACAATGGAAACCGCCTCCGCCGTATTCCAGCATACCAAGTTTATCGAAAAGCTGCGTGGGTGTCAGCCCGTAACGTTCCTTACAGCCCTCAACCTCGGCTTCGGTCTCGCTGTTGTGGGTGTAAACGGGCGCTTTATACTTCTGCGATAGCCGCGCCATGCCTTCCAGTGTTTCGCGCTTGGTAGTATATTCCGCGTGGAAACCAAGCTGATAAGATATCAGCGGATCGAGCGAATTGAATTTATTGTATTCCTCCTCCATTCCCTCCACAGTGCCGCCGAAATCGTTTATCGACCCGCAAAGCACCGCGCGGAATCCCATGTCGATATTTGCCTTTGCGTAGGAATCCAGCTTCATATACATATCAAAACAGGAGGTTATGCCGCTTGTAAGATATTCCATATTCGCGAGCTGCGTGAAAACATAAACCGCCTCCTCGGTCAGCTTTGCCTCATGAGGAAAAACCTGGTTGTAAAGCCAATCATTAAGCGGAAGATCGTCTGCGAACGAGCGCAGGAACGTCATGGCAGAATGAGTATGGGCATTCTTAAAGCCGGGGATTATAAGATTTCCTTTAAGGTCTATTTCCCTGTCAAAGCTTTCAGACGGCAAATTCTCACCCGAAGCGCCCACATATTTTATTACGCCGCCTTCGGTGCGAAGTTCTCCATCGATAACGCTCTCATCGAGCATTGTCATTATTTTTGCGTTGTAAAGTCGCAGTTTCATCACATTACTTCCTTTTCCGTCAATTCATTTTGAACCGCTGAGCCGCTGTAAATGTAGAACAGTTCCTAGCTCGGTCTATACTCCTTGGGCATCTGCTCAAAGGTCTTGTCAAATTCCTCCGCCTTTTCGCGGTCGTACTCATATGCGGGGCTTTCCTTATATATAAAGCGTTTTCCCGCAAGAGCGCCCTCCTTAAGTTCCTTTACAAGAAGCGCGACGGGATATATCCCTCCGGAAATGGCGACGTTGTACTTTTTACAGCTTTTAAAGCCCGCCGTAACATAATTTTCCGGATTGCCGAATATCACAACCGCCTCAAAGCCCATATCCGCAGCTTTTTTAAGAGAGTACTCCAGCAGCTTTTTGCCGTACCCCATGCGCTGATATTCAGGGAGCACACTGAAAGGACCGAAAGTGACTATCTCCTTTTCCGCGTCCGTTTCGTCCGAAAGCCGTGATTTTGTATACATTATATTTGCGATGATTTTGCCGTTCAGCGTTAAAATAAAGTCCAGTTCGGGGATAAAATCGGCGTGTTCACGCAGTATATGCGCGATATAATGCTCGTCGCAGCCCAGCACGTTAACATTCCAGAACGCTTTTTTGGTAAGCTCCTCCACTTCCCTGTAATCCTCGGGAGCCTCGTTTCTTATATTAATATCCACAATCAGCCTCCTTTGAAAAGTGCGCTCAGAGATTCCGTATATGGATAACGGCATATACCTTTTTCCGTAACTATCGCAGTGATAAGCTCCGCTTCGGTAACGTCAAACGCGGGATTGCAGCATTTCACGCCCTCGGGGGCGACGGACTTTTCATAAAACAGCGATGTTATCTCGCTTCCGTCCCGCTCCTCTATCACAATATCCGCGCCGCTTTTACACGAAAAATCTATCGTGGAACTTGGGCAGAACACATAAAACGGGATATCGCAATACCTCGCGTTTACCGCGGCGGAGCGCGTTCCTATCTTATTAGCGGTATCGCCGTTGGCGGCTACCCTGTCGCAGCCCACAAAAACCGCGTTTATCTTGCCCTGCTTCATCAGCAGCGAAGCGGCGCTGTCGCAGATAAGTGTAACATCTATTCCCGCGCTCAAAAGCTCAAACGCGGTGAGCCTCGCTCCCTGCAAAAGCGGGCGTGTTTCATCACTGTACACATGAAAATTATAGCCAAGCTCTTTTCCAAGAAGCAGTGTGCCAAGCCCCGTTCCGTATTCTGTCGCCGCAAGAGCGCCCGCGTTACAGTGGGTAAGTATACCGTCACCGTCTTTCACCAGCGTTAGTCCAAGCTCGGATATCGCGCGGCACATGGCTCTGTCCTCATTGTAAATAGCGTTGCACTCTGCTTTCAGCAGCGGGAGCGCTTCAGCTCTGCCAAAGCCCATAGCCCTGTCAAGCATGCGTTTTACCGCGTAGCTTAAATTAACGGCTGTTGGGCGGGAAGATATTAGATAATTCCCTGTTTCCTCCAACGCGCCAAAAAACCGTTCCCGCTCATCAAAACAAATACTGCGTGCCGCGACATACATTCCGAAGCCTGCCGCAACGCCAATCGCCGGCGCTCCGCGAACACGCAGCGAGTGTATAGCCTCAAACAACTCTTCGGGAGTTTCAAGGCGAAGATACTCCACCCTGTTTGGCAGCAGTGTCTGGTCAAGTATCTCGACCGCGTTTTCGTCCGAGGAAAGGCGCACCGTAAACATTTTATCCATAAATCACCGAAAGTCCCAAATCAACCGTTTCTTTTAAATTTTCCTATCATGTCAGATGAACGCAAAACACATACTCCGTGACATTCCAGTATTTTCAGAAAACGCTCGCGTCCGAAAACTATAAATTTATATTCCTTTCCGCCGCCAAGAGTTATCTCCACCGCGGGAAATCCCAGCGCACAGCGGCACACAGCAAGCTTTATACTACTGTAAGGCATCTTTATCTTTTTAAGATTATCGGGCAGAGTAAGCTTTTGCGCCGCGAATATAACTCCTCTGTTGTCCGCTTTGAGCGCTCCGCCCTGCGCGCCGTACCAGCAAAGACTCGCCATAAAACATTGATTTCTCATATTAGCTCCTTATCCGAAAGAAATATCCGCACCGCGCAAATGCCTGAGCCGGCGCTGCTCTGCGATCTTACTGTTTTCAACTTTGCCTGCACAAATTATAATCCTATTCTGATTACATTATACAATATGGTATCGTTTAAAGTCCTCATTCGGAAATGACCCGAATATGGCTTCGTATTATCGGCGGCACAATCAGTTAAAATAAACCAGCTCGCTGTCCGCCTTTTCGGTGGGAGCAACTGTGTGTACTACTATCACTGGACCGTTTCCTTTATATACGGGGTGTTTTTCAGAAACTACTTCCCCGCATACCTCCACCCATTCGCCATCGGAGAGATTTTTTTCCTCGGGAGTCCTGCACAATATCCCCACTACCTGAATATCGTCCGCACAGCAGGTCATTGCACGGCGTGAGATAACAAAATATCCTTTGGGAACATTTGACGCGCGGAACACCATTCCCCTCACGCGCACGTTCTTTCCCTTATAGCGCGGAGAGTTGCTCATGATGTCGATATACCACAAGCCGAAATCGTCATGCACAACATCGATGGGATCGGCGTTGACGTCAAACGGCATTTCGTCGTCCCCCTGAAAGCCCTGCTCTATTGAGCCGTCATTATATTCGAACATCATATCGATGCGCGGGTTGAGCGCCTTTACACTGCGGCGCAGACGCTTTTTGTCCACCTGTCCCTGCTCACAGCGGTTGAATATAACTATATCCGCGACTGAAATATTATCCGACAAAAGCTGCCGCATATTGTTCATATACATATCGAACGTCGCGTGGTTAACGAACATGAAAACCTGATAGAATATCAATTCCTTGGGTGCTTTTTCCGCCATTCTGCGCAGGCTCCACATTCCGTTGAACTCCAGTATCACGCGTGTAGGGTTATGCTTTTTGACGATAGCGTTGAGATTATCCTCGTTAAAATCCTCCTCATTCTCAATAAATTCCAGCTCGGAACGCGACGCTTTGAGTATTTTCTCGTCATACTCCACCTCGCCGTCCTCACAAGCGATTATCAGTGTGCGCTCGCCGCGGCTGAACTGTTTGTCGTTGATGGTTTCCAATATGAAAGAGGTTTTTCCGCTCTCCAGAAAGCCTGTCATAAGATATACGGGCAACTCCATTTTTTTACTCCTTTATACGCCGAAAAGCGCCTTGATTTTTTCTTCCTCCAGCTTTGCTCCGATAACGCACATACGCCCCGTAACGTCCGCCGAGCCTGTTCTTACCTCGTATTCCTCGGGTACGAAATCGAAGTGATACCAGACGCCCTCCGCGCCCGCCACAATGCCCTTTGCTCTGAGCACAGCGCCGTATTCTTCCTCCGACAGTTTCGACAAAGCGTTTTCCAGCTCCGCCTTGGTGAATTTTTTCGCTGTCTCAATGCCGAAGGTGCTGAACACCTCGTCCGCATGATGATGGTGGTGCCCGTGGCAGCATTCACCGTCGTGATGATGGTGGCAGCACACTCCGTCACGGTGATGATGCTCATGCTCGTCTTCATCGTGATGATGGTGGCAGCATTCTCCGTCATGGTGATGATGCTCATGCTTGTCCTCATCATGATGAGAATGACCGCAAACAGGGCATATTTCCTCACCTTTCATAAGCTCCTCGGCAAACTTGTTTTCCGCCTCCATCGCCGCAAGTATCTGCTCTCCTCCGATATCGTCCCACGGAGTTGTAACTATCGTCGCGTGCTCGTTAAGCTCCTTTATCATAGCCACCGCTTCGGCAAGTTTTTCCTCAGAGAGCTTCTGGGAACGGCTTAGAACAATGGTCTTGGCGCTCTCTATCTGATTTTTGTAAAATTCGCCAAAATTCTTCATATACATCTTTATTTTGCCCGCGTCCGCAACGGTGGTACAGCAATTCAGCGCTATATCGGGATTTCCCGTATCCAGCACCGCTTTTACAACATCTGACAGCTTGCCCACACCAGACGGCTCGATCAGTATCCTATCAGGTGAGAACTGCTCAAGCACCTGCCCGAGAGCCTTGCTGAAATCGCCCACCAGTGAGCAGCATATGCAGCCCTGATTCATTTCGGTTATCTCTATCCCCGCGTCTTTCATAAATCCGCCGTCAATACCTATCTCGCCAAATTCGTTTTCGATAAGCACCAGCTTCTCTCCGTTATAGCCCTCTTTAAGCAGCTTTTTTATCAGAGTTGTTTTGCCCGCACCCAAAAATCCCGAAAAAACATCTATCTTTGTCATTTTTGTTACCTTCTTTCCAAATTTATGCAGCGACTCGTCGCATTCCACGTTATATTGTACCACTTTTTTTGTTTATAGTCAAGGGAGAAACAAATTGATTTTGTGAAATAAAAAGTAATATAATAAATGCAAGAGGTAGGGAGAGCAGTAGTAGACAGAGCTTACGGGGATTTTCTTGCACATTTAATTTTTTGATTTGCGTCTGCAGTAACAGACACATTCTCGGTGTATGTCCATATATGGTATACTCGCCTTATCTTTTAACGAGAGTGTGTCTGTTAGTGTAGCTAATATTTTTTATCAAAATATTATACAAAATTTTACAGTTAGCTTAAAGCATTTATGCTTGTTTCTTTACATATGTAGGGTTTCAATACAAAATAAGCGTCAGCGTTCATGTAAACGTCTTTTCGTCTGCTGGCTTCATAACGCTTCTGTACGGGAAGTTTCCCCGTGCTGCGGACTTGCGCGAGGACAGCGGCTCAAAGCCGCCGAGCGAGTACGTTGAGAATTCAAGATATACACAGCAAAGCCTAAACCGAGCTTTTTTAAGAAAAGCCTGCCACAGTGACTGTAAGGCGGTTTTGTTGTGGAAAGACAACAAGGGATACACTCCTTCTGTTAATCGGCAGCGGTACGGCAAAAAAGACGACAAATCTATATTAACGTATCCACGGGGGCGGGAGCATTTTGTGATCTGTTTGCTGTATTGTTACGGAATGGTGCGACATCGTGTCGCACCTCGAGAGCGGAACACCGAAATGACGGTTATTTATGAAAAATGAAAAGACAGTCGGAGTCAAAGCCACACGGAAAGGCTGCTGCGATCCCAAGTGTAAAAGGATATTACGGAGCAAGATCAAGGCGGCGCAGCTTGCAGACGAGCTTAAGATGAACAACTCCGAAAAAATATATTGTATTTCAATCTGCTCCATTGGAACAGTGGAGCTTACCGAGTCGGAATACGAAAAATATCTCGGCGACGCTAACACCGTTTCCGTAAAGGAGTACGGAACTGATGCCATTTGCTACGGCGCGTTTGGAAAAAGTTTTATTGTTATGGGCGTAGATTTTCTTTTTCTTGGTAGGAAAGCTCATTGCCTTTTTCTAAGGAGGAAAAGGAATACTTTGCGGAACTTATATGCGGCGAATATGAAAACGGAAACATCATTTTGAAGAAAATGTCCCTTGACAGATATAAGGTTGCTGAAACAGAAGCTGCTTGAGAATAATAATGTTAAGAAAGAAAGATAAAATCATGACACCAAGAGAACGGCAGGAAGCCGAGATAAGAACCATAAAGCCGCGTGGAATAACATTGAACCTGTCCGACGCGGACGTTGAAAGGCTTTTCACGAAAGCGTATTCTAACGGGATCACTCCGTCTAAACTTATAGAGGGATTTCTCAGAGATCTGCTCGATGGAACCCAATTCTAATGGCAGCGACGAAAGAATACTCGCCGACGAGTATTTTGAAAGGTGCGGCTATGGTATGGGAGCGGAGCGCGCTTTTCTGCAATGGGCGTTTAACAGCAGCTTTTATGAGGATATAATCGATCTGATAGGCGACTATGCCAAATATCTTTAAAGATGGGGAAACCGCTAAACAAATTGTTTTATCAGTGCGGCTTTTGTCCGCCACGACACGATTTGTGTTAAGGGGATCAAGACCGCGCTCCACACATTCAACGATCGCGTAAAACGACTTGGAATCAATTACAACATAAACTTATTTGTTCATATCATCGCCAACTTATATACGTTTTTGTTCATTATATCACACGTTTTATGAAAAGTCAGAAGCAATTTTAAAATACTTTTTAGAAAATTATGGGAAATATTAGGACTATGTGCTATACATAGCACAATAAAGCGGTGGGTCTGAAAAACGAACTGTGTAAATGTCAAAAAGTCATGAAAAACAAGACGCACGTACTTAACGAAGGAGAAATGGAATTGGATTATCTCTTAATGGCAGATTGCAAGATAACGCGAGATGTTCAGGCAAGACTGAAAAGCGGCAGCCCCTTCGCGCATCGAATGAGCGACCCAAACGATGGTATGATCCGCAGTATTTATATCAATATTACGGTGGAATTTTTGACAGCTTATTGATTTTAAATAAGGAGGACATTTAATTGAGTAAATTTGTACAAATTCCCGAAACAGCGTTTGATGAATTACAATTGAATGCTGGCGTTTTATTAAAGGCTTTCAACGTAAAAAATGCCTCATTTGAGAATAAAGATATTACCAAAACCGCGGAAAAGTATGTTTTTTAAACGGTACGCTAAAGCTGAAACGCGGCGGCGTTAAAGGAGCAGCTGCTTAAAACGTTGGAGAATATGAATAAAAGCCGTATGATCCTTAACGACCTAATGATGTAGGCGCAAATTCTCAAAATCGTTCCGAGATTCAGACTACCAACTATAACGACGTTATGGCACAGGCTCTATCAGCCGTTGCATGGAGCAGCTTGAGAACGAGTGACGCGCTATGGTTACCGAGAGGGAATTACTTGACGCCATAAGAGAGTGCGAGATCTCTCCCCCGTCCCTCGGCGTATGTGAGAGACTGGCGGTGTTCTATTCGCTCTATGAAAGGCTTTACGGCTCGGAGAGGCAAGCGTCCGAAAAGCATGTCAAGTCCGTTGACGTTCAGCCGTCTGACAGATAGTTTATGCGGCTTATCTCCGGTAAGGACTGGGTCAGCACTGCTCCTTATCCTCGACGAGCTTATGGACAGCGTTAATGTTCTCCAGCCGCGTCTTTATGATACCGTTATGCAAAAGCTGCGTGAATAAAAATCAGGAGGAGCGCTTCGGCGTTCCTCCTTGTTTGCCATCAAAATTTTTAAGACTTCTCATGTTGCATTTCGTGTTGCATACTTTGCTTTTGGGGCGTGATTTTTGCGTTTTTGGGATAAATTTTGCTTTAAATATTAAATAATAAATTATGCTGGTAAGATATGTTGACATGAGGAAAAAATGCTTTTAAGAAATGCTGACCAAAAGCTGATTATTTAAAAGAATTTCCCGCACCGCTGCAAACGACGCTGAGTTTTGCGCAATATGCTGCTTGTTATCTTAAGTATTTACGCGACTGTTGCGCAAAACTTTCGGTTTGCGGGAAATTCATGCGTGGGCGATCAATTTATATTGCCTTTAGCGCCTATGACTGATTAATTTTTAAGTGATTCATGGCAATACAGCACTTTTAATACAAATTATTATTTTTTTAATATTCATAAGCAAAACCGTTAAAAACTTCTTCCGAAAAGCTCAGGGTCATTATACGGCACACTATTGTTAAATAAATCACCTTGCATATCTCCTGTTTTTTCTGAAATACTATTGACAAAATATATTAAATGTGGTATAATCCTATTAAGCTGATAGGGATTGTATGTATTCCTGGAAGAGCTGATATTATTGAAATCAGGTGATATTAATGATATATGCAGATAATGCGGCAACGACCAAGCTCAGCAGAAGCGCACTCGAGGCTATGCTGCCTTTTTTGGAGGATAACTTCGGCAACCCGTCTTCACTTCACACCGCGGGGCAGGAGGCAGCAACTGCGCTGTTTAATGCGAGAAAGGATATTGCTGAATGCATAGGCGCGGACGTTAAGGAGATTTATTTTACGTCGGGCGGCAGCGAGGCGGATAATCAGGCGCTGTTTACGGCAGCGGAAATCGGCGAGAAAAAGGGTAAAAAACATATCATTTCGGATAAGATAGAGCACCACGCCGTGCTGCATACACTTAAAAAGCTGGAAAAGTGCGGATTTGAGGTTACTCTGCTTGATGTTGACGAAGAGGGCTTTGTAAACCCTGAAGATGTCAGGGCGGCTATCCGCCCCGACACTGTGCTTGTGACCGTAATGACCGCCAATAACGAGATAGGAACAATTATGCCCGTAAAAGAGATTGCGGCGGTTTGCAGGGAAAACGGTGTTTTGTTTCACACGGACGCGGTACAGGCGGCGGGGCATATACCTGTCGATGTAAACGAGATAGGCTGCGATATGCTTTCGCTTGCCGCTCATAAATTTCACGGACCGAAGGGTGCGGGAGCGCTCTATGTGCGAAAAGGTATCATTCCATCAGTTCTTATAGAAGGCGGCGCGCAGGAGCGCGGGCGGCGCGGCGGCACGGAGAATATTCCCGCAATAGTCGGAATGGCGGCGGCTCTTAAAGAGGCAACCGCGGCTCTTGAAGCAAACGGCTTAAGGCTGACAAAAATGCGGGACAGGTTGATTAAGGGGTTATCGGAAATACCTCATTCAATATTGAACGGAGCTTACGAAAATCGGCTGCCCGGGAACGTAAATATGTGCTTTGAGGGAATAGAGGGAGAAAGCCTTCTGTTGCTCCTTGATATCAAGGGGATATGCGGTTCGTCAGGCTCCGCCTGTACCTCGGGTTCGCTTGACCCAAGCCATGTTTTGCTTGCGATTGGCAGACCGCACGAAGTAGCACACGGATCGCTAAGGCTTACACTATCCGAATACAATACCAAAGAAGAGGTAGAAACTATAATAAAGACTGTTCCGGAGGTCGTTGGCTATCTAAGAAATATTTCGCCTGTCTGGCAGGATTTACAGGAGGGCAAGAGAAAGTATGTTATACAGTGAAAAAGTTATGGACCACTTCACCAATCCCCGCAATGTCGGAATAATGGAAGATGCGGATGGTATTGGGGAAGTAGGTAATGTTAAGTGCGGGGATATCATGAAGATATTTCTTAAAATCAATGATAATACCATAGAAGATGTGAGATTCAGCACATTTGGCTGCGGTTCCGCGATAGCAAGCAGCAGCATAGCCACTGAGATGATTAAGGGCAAGCCGCTTTCGCAGGCGCTGGAGCTTACAAATAAAGCGGTGGTGGAGGCACTGGACGGTCTTCCGCCGCATAAGGTGCATTGCTCGGTACTTGCCGAGGAAGCGGTAAAAGCGGCGATAAAGGATTATTATGATAAAAACGGGATCACCTATGACGATTCACTTTTCCCGAAAGAGCATGATTGTGAGCATTGCGGAGAATAAATGGCGCGGGCAGTTCTGCCCGCGTTTCGTCTGATTTAATACAGTCCTTCAAAATTTTTTACTCATAATAGTAGTTGCTTGATACTTGTTTGGCGACAAATTTTGATGATATCTTTTTAAAAATCTTATTGAATTTATTTGAATTTTGTTGTATAATTAAAATGGTAAAAATTTTTATATTTAGTTACAGAGCGCATTACAAAATATGGAATTGTCGCATGAAATCATGCAGTAAATTTGTTTGGCTTAAAAATATGGAAAACCTGCCATTAAAAATCTGCTGTCCGGAAAATAATTTTTGAAAATAAAAAAGCTGCGGTTCAGATGCTGCGCCGCAGGTGAAAGGAAAAGAATAATGGAGAAAACACAATGGAAGGGCGGAACGCTGCTGTCGCCTGTACCCGCAGTGCTGGTGTCATGTGGAACAATGGAAAAACCCACGGCGCTGACTATTGCTTGGACGGGAATAACCTGTTCAGACCCGCCCAAAACTTACATTTCAGTAAGACGCGAACGAAACTCATATGAGATAATCAAGAAATCAGGCGAATTTGTAATAAACATGATGCCGTCGAGCTTTGTAAGGCAGGTTGATTACTGCGGAATAAAATCGGGCAAAACCGAGGACAAGCTGGCGAAAATGAAGCTTGTTCCTCAGGAGAGCAAACTGATTTCCGCTCCTCAAATAGCGCAAAGCCCGATTTCAATGGAGTGCAGGATAACAGATATTATTCCTCTTGGTTCACACGATATGTTTATGGCAGATATACTGGCGGTAAACGTCGCGAACAGCTTACTGGACGAACGCGGGCGGCTGCGTATAGAGCAGGCGGGGCTGATGGCTTACGCCCACGGAAGCTATTTCGCGCTGGGAAAGAAAATAGGCAGTTTCGGCTTTTCGGTAAAGCCAAAGCGTCCCAAAAACCCGAAATATAAGAAAAACTGAGTGATCACGGCTTCCGTTTAAGGAAGCCGTGATTTTAACTTAAAATTATTTGATACATCTGATAACGGCATCTGCCATGCCTCTAAAAAGGTTTATTTTAGAGATCCATTTTCAATTAAAGTCAAATACAAATCATACAGCTTTCGGTATAAGACAACTTGATGGTATCAGGGAAATTTTTTCTTTTCCCTCTCAAAGTGCTCCAGCGAAATTCCCTCATCTCGTGCCTCTTTGTAAAGCTGGGTAAGATGGCATAGAACGGCGTTTTCCTCGTAAATGAGAGCGTCTATTGTATCGTTATCTTCTGCCAAATTGAAGCAGGCGCGTATTTCCATGAGTCGGTTCGTAAGCTCGGAACAGCGCCTTTCAAATTCTCCGCGCTTGTCCAGTTCGCTTTTTTTATTTCCCATATGAAAAATATCTGACAATTGAAGCTTCATGATATGTACCTCCGTTTTTAAATTATATTAAATAAAATATAAAATTATTACAGAAAAAAATGACAAATTTGATTTTTTACAAATTCAATCAATTTGTAAAAAAACTGTAAGTCACGCAACGTTGTCGCATGAAATTTCAAAAAGTATCAGAATTTGCGAAGCAAATTCTGATCGGTTTCCGCAATCGCACATAGTGAGCGAAGCGAACAGAGCGTGCTTGCGGAAATTTTGAATTTTATTATTTAATATTTAAAAAAATTTGGTATTGAAAAAAAGACTCAAATGTGATATAATAGTATAGATAATGGATAAATAGGCAGTTTTTGCTTTGACAAAAGGGAGATATTATGATACAGTACGATGAAACAAGACTTGCAATGGAAGCACTCACGCCTGAGATAGAGGAGCTTCGCGGGGCGCTTAATCTGGACGGAATAAAGGTAAAGCTTGATGAGCTGGAAATGAAATCCACCGAGCCAAGCTTTTGGGATGACCCTGAGAAATCGCAGGCGATATTGCAGCAGATAAGCCAATATAAGGCGGCTATCTCGGGTTTTGAAAAACTGAAAAGCAACCAAGAGGACGTTCTCACCATGATTGAGCTTGCGGAAGAAAGCGGCGATGAATCCATGGTCGACGAGGTGAATGCCCTCGCGCAGACGGTCAAGACAGAGCTTGAGGAGCAGCGGCTCGCCACTCTTCTGACTGGTGAATACGACAGCAGCAGCGCCATACTCTCATTCCATGCGGGCGCGGGCGGCACAGAGGCGCAGGACTGGGTGTCCATGCTTATAAGAATGTATACCAAATGGGCAGACAGGCACGGCTTTAAAGCGGAAGTGCTGGATATACTCGATGGAGAAGCGGCGGGAATAAAAAGCGCATCTATCCATATTCAAGGCTTCAACGCCTATGGGTTTCTCAAATCGGAGCACGGCGTACACCGTCTTGTGCGCATCTCCCCTTTTGACGCTTCGGGGCGCAGGCAGACCAGCTTTGCCAGTGTGGAGGTAATGCCCGAACTGGAAAAGGACGTTACAGTGGATATCCGTCCGGAGGACGTGGAGATGGAAGTGTTCAGAGCCAGCGGCGCGGGCGGTCAGCACATCAACAAGACCTCCTCTGCGGTAAGGCTTATTCACAAGCCTACGGGAATAGTGGTAGCCTGCCAGACACAGCGCAGTCAGGTGCAGAACCGTGATTTCGCCATGAAAATGCTTATGTCAAAGCTGGTGCAGATAAAGGAACAGGAGCATCTGGACAAGATATCGGACATAAAGGGCGAGCAGCTTAAAATCGAATGGGGCAGCCAGATACGTTCTTATGTATTTATGCCCTATACCCTCGCCAAGGATCACCGCACAAGCTTTGAAAGCGGAAATATCCAAGCGGTAATGGACGGAGATATAGACGGGTTTATCAACGCTTATCTCAAGGCGAGAAGTCTTGGCGAAATATAATTTTGACAGGCTGATAAGGAGGTGATCATATGGGCAGATTTATCGGAACATTTCTGGGGGCTTTCGCGGGAACACTTCTTTATAATCTCGTTATCAAGAAGTACCTTAAGTAATGGGTGAAGCGGCATTTAAAGCGAAAAAATATAACGGAGGCGCATGAATTTCAAGAGCGTCACACATGACAAACGCTGACTTATTCCGTTCGGACATACTTTGTGTTCGGACGGAATTTTGAAATTCCCCGATAATTATGACTAAAAACGATATTGTAAATCTGGAAATAACCTCGCTTACAAGCGAGGGCAGCGGCGTAGGGAGACATGATGGAATGGCGGTGTTCGTCCCTTTTACGGCGGTCGGGGACATTATCCGCTGCCGTATAGTAAAGGCGCTGAAAAACTATGCGTTCGGGAAAATCGAGGAAATTATAACCCCCTCGCCCGACAGAACGGACAGCCGCTGCTCCGTTTTCGGAAAATGCGGAGGATGTGTTTTTCGTCATATTACTTATGAAGCGGAGCTGCGTGCAAAAGAACAGATCGTCCGTGACGCTTTCGAGCGGCTGGGAAAAAATCTCGCGCCCGAATTTCTTCCGATAATCGGAAGCGAGCGCTCCGAGGGCTACCGCAACAAGCTGCAGATGCCGCTCGCACGCTGTGAAAGTGGCGCTTACTGCGGATTTTTTGCGCCGAGAAGTCACCGCGTTATCGGGGTTGAGCGCTGCCTGCTCCAGCCCGATATCTTCGCTGAAATTACGCGGTTTGTAACGGAATATATAAACAAACGGCATATTTCGATTTACAGCGAGGAAAAACATGAGGGCGTGCTGCGGCACATCTTTCTTCGCAAAGGGTATTACAGCGATGAAATATGCCTTTGTATAGTCGCGAGAAAAAAAATCCCTGAGTTTTCGGGACTGGCAGAGTCGGTAACGAAAAATTTTCCGCAGATTACGGGCGTTGTACTTAATATAAACAGCGAAAAAACAAACGTGATACTCGGAGACAAAGAGATAGTTTTAAAAGGACGCGCGGAAATTTACGATACTATGTGCGGAATGAATGTAGCAATATCCCCTAAATCTTTCTATCAGGTGAATACTCCCGCGGCGGAGCGGCTTTACAAACAGGCTGCCGAGTTTGCCCAGCCGCGCGGTAAGGTTCTGTTGGATTTATATTGCGGCGCGGGAACGATAGGACTTTCCATGGCGTGGGAGGCAAAGCGCGTTATAGGCGCGGAGATAGTCCCTGAGGCAGTGGAAAACGCCAAGCGCAGCGCCGAGAAGAACGGATTATCAAATACGGAATTTATCTGCGCCGACGCGGGACAAGCCGCCGATGCTCTTGCCGAAAAGGGCTTGAATCCCGACGTTATCATTCTCGACCCGCCGAGAAAAGGCTGCAACGAAGAAACCCTTGCCGCCTGCGCGAAAATGTCACCCGAAAGGATAGTGATGATATCCTGTAACCCAGCAACCGCCGCCCGCGACTGCGAGAGACTTTTGGAGCTGGGTTATAAAACGGAAAAGGTGCGGGCCTTCGATTTGTTTCCTCGGACGGGACACGTTGAGTGTGTCGTGTTGATGTCAAGTGTTGAAAAGTGAGTGTGAAAATTCCTTTGTATAGAGCCGTTTTCGGCAATGCGGCGCGGATTGGAGGCTTTCCGAAAAGTCAGCTAAATACCGTTGGGGAACATTTCTACGGCGGGGTTGAGTTGACGGGGTGAATGGCGGTGGGGGTTGGGTTGACGGGATTATTGGGGTGGACAGGATGGATGTTCTTTAAAAAATAGTCGTAGAATACAAATAAAGTTTTATTTTCGGATGTTCTGAAAATATAATTTATGAAACTTTGAGTGTAAATCACTTGACTTTGGACTAAAAATAGCTTATAATTAGTCTATAACCAAAGTAAAAAAGAGTGTATTCATGTATAATTCATATATTTATCTTGATACATATGTTTTATAATAGTGTATGCGAGCGAAAATGCCTAATGGCAATTTTATCAAATGTTCGTGCGGAAAAGGAAAGACCTAGTTTGGCATTTATCTTGACTCCAGTGACGATTCATTGGTTTTCCGCGTCCCATGACAATAATCATGAAAGGGTGACAGTAGATGTCAGATAAACTAACTGCAATCTCCCTGTTCACAGGAGCGGGTGGGATGGATATTGGATTTGAAAAAGCGGGTGTTGAGGTTGTTTTTGCGAACGAGCTTGTGAGCGATGCAGCAGCAACATATAATGCAAATCACGCTTCCGGAATTATGGTAAACGATGATGTGAATAATGTAATCAATTCTCTCAAACAGTATGAAGGGGTAGACTTGGTTTTTGGCGGACCACCATGTCAGGGCTTTTCTGTAGCCGGCAAAATGAATCCCAACGATAATCGTAGCAAATTAATTTTTACTTTTCTTGATGTGATTAAAAGGGTTCGTCCGAAAGCATTTGTTATGGAAAATGTCAAGGCTCTTGGTGTATTGGAAAAATGGAAACCTATCCGCAGACAGTATTTGGAGCAGGTTTCTGCTCTGGGTTATAATTGTGTGCCATTCATTTTGAATGCAACCGAATACGGAGTATCTCAAAAACGCGAAAGGGTTTTTTTTATCGGTATCAAAGACAATACCGATCCGTTTTTTGAATATTGTATGAACGATTTGCTTTTACAACAGAGAATCAAGGCACCGACCGTGCGAAAACTGTTATATCCTTTAGGGAGAGCGGGTACAGCCAAAAATCCTGAAACTTGTACTGCAAAGATTACATTTGCTACCCATCCGATTATGAGAAAATCTCCATATGCTGGGATGTATTTCAACGGGCAAGGAAGACCAATAAATGTTGATGGTTATGCAAATACGCTACCCGCTTCTATGGGCGGAAACAAAACTCCATTTGTAGACGAGGATTATCTTTACGGAGATGCTATTAGCGATTGGGTTGTTGACTATCATAAGGGTCTGATGTCCGGATCGATTGTGCCAGAATTCAAAGAAGCTCCAAAACGCCTTAGAAGAATTACAATAAAGGAAGCAGCACGGATTCAGTCCTTTTCGGATGACTATGTTTTTTGCGGGAACAAAGGTGCAATATACACACAAATCGGTAACGCCGTTCCATGCAAAATGGCAGAAGCAGTAGCGAATGCGGTCATTGCCTATATGACAAAGAAAACAGCTACAGTTTGATTAGAGTTAAAAACGCCGTCAGTTATACATTGCTGACGGCGTTTTGTTAGTTTTCATGTAATTTCTTCCATAGCTTCTTGACATTTTCAGAGGTGTTAATATCATCAATGTATGAGTTTAAGTTTAGATAGAACCCCATTCTGCCCTCATTGGTCATACGCTGGAGCATATTTGACATCCATTCATAAATGTCCCAAAAGTAATACAATATATCCTGATATGCATAGCTGCCAAGATAGCTATGAAGACCACTTGGCTTCATTTCAGATGGGCAGTCTTCTTTCCGACAAATAACTATGATTTCATGGATATTCTCATTTTTAGCATCGTTGTAAATGGAAACGCAGTCATATGAGTCCCGGATTCGTGCCAAATCAAAATGCTTCACAGTAACCTCATATACTTTGCTGATAACTCCTTCGGGAGTTTCTTCGTTGATATCACCTGGCTTTTTGCTTGTCGTGCTTGTTACAGATGCGCGATCATCCTCACCCGTCACAATAACACCTGTATGTAGAAAAATATGGTAGTTCTTTAAGAGAAATGCTGCAATTTTTTGAGGGGTGTTTCCAGCATCAGGAGCTTTTGTAATCAATTCGTAGCAAAGATGAAAGAGAAACTTTGGATCAGAGGTCGGCTCAATAGTAATGGATAAAGCTTCTATGTTATTGGAATAGGTGATCAGTCTACGGAAAAGGGATATACCCACATTGTTAATACGGGTTTCTTTATCCGAACCGTCAGTTTCCATATAATTTACAAGCTTGACAACCTCAGTTGCGACATCGGAGGGTCTCCGCTGTGCCGCCCATGTCATATCCAAACCTACAGTAGCTTTTGCAACATTTAACGGTCCGGATTTGCGGTGAGGGATTTCTTTTTCAATAAGGAATTCTTTAATGGGACCTTCATAAATTGCTCTCGGATTGCAGCTGTACAAACCGGTAGATGCTTTAAAATCAGGATCAAGTCGCATCCCGATGATTACTACAAGAAGAATTTCCCTAAATCCCCACGCTGTGGTAGAGAATAGCTTTTCCAAAGAGTTCTTGTATGATGACTCATCAATTACAACATTAGCGTTTACAGCTTTTTCGTAAAGAGAATCAAGAATATTGCGGACACATTCGTTCCTATCTTCTATTGCACTCATTATAAGTTGCTCCTTTCATTTGAACAAATGAAAATCTTCTCTTGTCAAACCGGAATCCAAAGCTCTGTAGCAAAAGCGTGATCCGATAGAAGAAAAAGGTTTCCATTTTTTACATTTTGCTGTTACATCTTTCTCACTGCAATCCTTTGTCTTATACATCCATCGGTATACTTGCAGAAACGCTCCGTCCTCAATAGGAAGAATATCTGGGCGCTCAAGGACAAATATTAAAAACATTTTTACAGTCCATTTACCTATGCCATGATATTTAATAAGATGTTGCATGACTTCTTCATCAGACAACATATGCATTTTATCAAAATCCAACTTCCCACATAATACGGCATCAGTGACGTCACGGATACATCTGGCTTTTGAAGATGATGTTCCCGTACAACGTATCTCATTGTCTGAAAGAACATTGACTTTTTCGGGAGTCACATTGCCATTGCATAAATCTTCAAGCCTTTGATATATTTTCTGACCTGCTTTTACAGATAGCATTTGTTCGATGATTTCATGCACTAAAAAGGAATATGCACATTCATCATATGGAACATATGATATGGGTTCAACCATTTTGATGACTTTTGCTAGTCGCCTATCTTTTTGGCATAGGTATTGAACGGCTGGGTGATTCATATCAATTATAATGCTTTTTGCCAAGTTACCACATCCTTTGTTAATCTCTTACCGTTTCCAGGATATAATCTAATGTGCAGTCCATAGCTTTGCAGATTTTCAGAAGCACATCTGTGGTTATGTTTGCGCCTTTGCTAAGTTTGGCAACTGAAGCTGAATTGACACCACTTTTTTCAGCAAGATCGTGCTTATTCATGTTCTTATCTATCAGCATTTTCCATAACTTGTTGTAACTTATACGCATATTTTGCCTCCTGCTTTTGCGTTTAGGAATTGGCGATTACTGATCCTCTGGGTTATAAACCTCGTTCAAAAAACCATATCGACCTTCTTCTTTGTTTTGAGAAAAACGAATGACATGGATGCCATTTTCCTCGCTTTCAGCGGGAATGAAGGGCATACGTTTTGTTTGCTCCACAATGATTACCTGACGCTCGTGTGCGTGAGCGATAAGATATTCAATGAAATTCTGCTTTATAGTGATGTTGTATAATAAAACTTGACACGATTTTCACAAAGAAGTATAATGCAAGTAAAAGGACGGTGTCAAAAAATGAGGCAAACAAGAAGTTACGACAAGGAGTACAAAGTACAGGCGGTAAAGTTGGCGAAAACGAGGGGAACGAAAGCAGCGGCAGCGGAGCTGGGGATACCCGAGGGAACGCTTAGCGGATGGGTACACAAGGCGAAAAGCGGTCATATGGACTTGGGGCACGGCGAACAAAGACCGGAAGCCTGCGCCTGACAACAAGGTAATCATTAACCTTCCCGTTACAGTGGCAGAGTCGATGTCGCATGTTTACGCTCAGCAGATTGAATATATGTGCAAAACACTTCACGATAGAGAGAATGTTATAGTGTCGCTGCACCCGCATAACGACAGGGGCTGTGCGGTCGCTGATACGGAGCTTGGGCTGCTTGCGGGCGCGGACAGGGTAGAGGGTACTCTCTTCGGAAACGGCGAGCGCACGGGAAACGTGGATATAATCACACTGGCGCTGAATATGTATCTGCACGGAACAGAGCCGCAGCTCGATCTCTCCGACCTGCCGAAGCTCACAGAGGCGTATGAGCGCCTTACGCGAATGAAGGTATATGAGCGCATGCCGTACAGCGGACAGCTTGTTTACGCGGCTTTCAGCGGCTCTCATCAGGACGCCATCGCAAAGGGCATGAAGTGGCGTGAGGAAAAGAACGCCGAAAAGTGGAATGTTCCCTATATCCCCATAGACCCGCACGATGTGGGACGCGAATATGAGGGCGACGTTATCCGCATCAATTCCCAGTCGGGAAAGGGCGGCATAGGCTATCTTATGGAGCAGACCTACGGCATCAGCATGCCGCCGAAAATGCGCGAGCACTTCGGCTATACCGTCAAGAGCGTTTCCGACAAGGCGCATAAGGAGCTTATGCCCAATGAAATATATGAGATATTCGAGAAGAATTATCTGCGCCACACGCCGCTGGAGCTGGCGGAAGCACACTTTACACAAGGTGATATAATCACGGCAAAGGTAACCCTTAAGATAAACGGAGAAAAGCGCGTGCTCAGCGGAGAGGGCAACGGACGTCTTGATGCGGTGTCAAACGCCATAAAGAACGGACTTGGCATAGAATATCATATAGAAACATTTGCCGAGAACGCAATGGAGCAATCCTCAAAATCAAAGGCAGCTTCTTACATAGGCATAACTGCACCGACGGGTATAAGCTGGGGTGCGGGAATACACACCGATATCATCACCGCCTCGCTTAGAGCGCTGGTGGCGGCGATAAACAACTCAAATCTGATAAATATGTAATTAGCGCCC
>CAJTMU010000002.1:89712-95750 GCA_910577365.1 uncultured Oscillospiraceae bacterium
CTGTTTAAGCCAAAATTGGCATGACACGCAGCCCGCATCGTCAAATCTCCCTGCAAGATATGAAGTCCTGCTTTGCGGGTTTTCACGGCATACGGCGCGCACTGCTAACAATAACTTTTAAAACAGGTTTTTAGGGATATCCTAATGACTATATAAAGATTGGTGATATTATGGATTTACAAGAGATAATTGACGACAGCAAGCGGATTGTTTTCTTTGGCGGGGCAGGTGTTTCCACCGAAAGCGGTATTCCCGATTTTCGCAGCGAGGACGGGCTGTATTCGCAGAAATACAGCTATCCCCCTGAGCAGATAGTGAGCCATACGTTTTATATGAGGAATACGCAGGAATTTTACCGGTTTTACCGCGACCGCATGATATTTCCCGATGCAAAGCCCAACGAGGCGCATCTAAAGCTGGCGGAGCTGGAAAAAGCGGGAAAACTGTCCTGCGTTATAACTCAGAATATTGACGGACTTCATCAAATGGCGGGCAGCAAAAACGTGATAGAGCTTCATGGAAGCGTACACAGAAATTACTGCGAAAGCTGCGGTAAATTTTATCCGCTTTCGGCGGTTATGGGAAGCTCAGGAATACCAAAATGCGAATGCGGAGGACGCATAAAGCCCGATGTGGTACTGTATGAGGAGGGACTCAAAGAGGACGATCTCGTGCGGGCTACCGAGGAAATCGCGGCGGCGGATACGCTTATAATCGGGGGCACTTCACTGGTGGTGTATCCGGCGGCGGGGCTGGTGAGGTATTTCGGCGGCAGGCATCTTGTGGTTATAAATAAGTCGGAGATAAGCGCGGACAAATCCGCGGAGCTGGTGATAAATGAGAGCATAGGCAAGGTGATGGAGCGAATCAAGGTCGGCGGCTGACGCGAATCATTAAAATTTGTAAGCGGGCTATCGCAAACAACGCAAGAGTCGTTTGAGCTGTGCGGAAAATTCTTTTAAAAAGGAGATTTAGAATGGACATACGAACCGTAACGTATCAGTGTCCGAACTGCAACGCGGCGCTGGAGTATGACAACAGCACGGGAAAATTCCGCTGCTTTTATTGCGACGGTGTTTTTGGAGAGAGTGAGATTAAAAATCTGTTCAGGGACAACGAGCAGATGGCTCTTGACGAAAATGAAGCAGAGCTGTCGGCGGAACAGGCTCAGGCGGAGGAATTTGCGCAGCAGAGTGCTCTGTACAGCTGCCCCAACTGCGGCGCGGGCGTAATCTGCGACAATCTTACGGCGTCTACGCGCTGCCATTTCTGCCATACGCCGGTCATTTTGTCGGGACGGCTCTCGGGGGATTACAAACCCGATGTGATAATACCGTTTTCAACCACACCCGAGCAGGCACAGAGCGGATTCGACAAGTACATAAAGGGCAAATTCCTGCTTCCGAAAGGATTTAAGGAGAATGCCAAAATAAACAGTATTTCGGCGCTTTATGTTCCTTATTGGCTGAAAAGCGGGATATTCAACGCGGAAATGTCTGCCGAGGGGAAAAAGGTAACAAGCTGGAGCAGCGGCAGCACGCGTTATGTAAAAACAAAGGTGTTTAAAGTAGAGCGCGGCATGGATCTGGCGTTCATACGGGTGCCGTGCGACGGCTCACGGCGTATCGACGACAGCCTGATGGAGAGCATAGAGCCGTTCAATTACAATGGGCTTAAGCCGTTTTCAATGTCATATCTTTCGGGCTGCGCCGCGGAAAAATACGACGTGCCAAAGCAGGAGGCGGCGCTGAGAATAGACGAGCGCGTCCGTCAAGCGTCTGAGCAGCTGTTGAGGGACACCGCAAAAGAGTACGGTTCGCTGGAAAATGTAAGAACAAGTGTTGCCTCGCGGCGTCAGACATATGTTTATGCGCTTCTGCCCGTGTGGTTTCTTAATTACACCTACAACGGCAAGGACTACGCTTTTGCCATGAATGGTCAGACAGGAACAATGTTCGGACAGCTTCCCGTAAGCGGGCTGAAAAAGTTCCTTTTCGGTTTTGGCGTATTCCTTATACCAAGCGTTATCACACTGCTTATAAATCTGTTGGGGGTGGTAATCAATGCTTTGTCGTAAATTAAGCGTAGCCGCTGCTTTTGCGGTTATGGCAGCGGTGTTAATGAGCGTTTTGATAGGTGTTACCGCTTCCGCAGATACGGTTTACAGCGCGGTGCTGTTGGATCTTGACGACTGTATCCCCGACGACAGGGAAGCGGAACTGACGGAGTATATGCAGAAAACGGCTGAATTAATAGAGTGCAATATTGGTGTGGTGATTACCGCCGATCTGAAAGGTAAAACCGACGTGCAGTATTCCGAAGGATTTCTGAACGATAATTTCGGCAGAGGCAGCTCCTCGGCGGTGCTGATGCTGCTTAACACCCACGACAGACCCGAATACGCCAATTATATTGACCAGATATCGCTTGACGGACGGGGACATGATTACTATAACAGATACGCAGATAAAATCTTTGACAGCGTTTACGACGGTCTGGATACGTCGGGCTTTGAGGAAGCGGTAATAGCTTACTGCCGCGCTCTTGTAAGATACGCGGGAAGCACAGGCGGCTATTCAGTTAATGAAACCAATGGCAGCTTTGCCATGTATATAGTGGCGCTTGCAATCGGTCTGATTATGTCGCTTATCATAACCAACATCGTATCTTCCAAATATAAGAAAAAAGTACCCGTCAGTGCGGCAAATTATCTTGACGTAAGCAGAACCACTGTTACCAAACGAAACGATATTTTTGTAAGGGAATACACCCGCTCCTATTCGACCTCAAGCAGCTCGGGCGGCAGCGGAGGCAGAGGCGGACACAGCAGTCACGGAGGAAGCCACAGGAGCGGCGGACACAGCAGCCACGGCGGACGTCACAGATAAGGAGAAACACAATGAAGCTTGTGATACAGCGCGTCGAGCGCGCCAATGTTAAGGTTGACGGTAAAACGGCAGGCGAGATAGGCGTCGGTCTGCTTGTGCTGGCGGGAATAGGTTCACAGGACAGCGAGGCGGATTGTGAGCGGCTCGCGGCAAAGTTGGTTAATCTGCGTATATTTTCCGACGGCGAGGGCAAGACCAATCTCTCAATAAAGGACGTCGGCGGAGAATTGCTGGTTATCTCTCAATTCACGCTTTACGCGGACTGCCGCAAGGGAAACCGCCCGAATTTCCTGCTCGCCAAAGAGCCTGACGAAGCTCAGAGGCTGTATGAGTATTTTACGGAGCTTTGCCGCAGCTATATCCCCGTTGTGCGCACGGGCGTGTTTGGCGCAGAAATGAAAGTTGAACTCCTTAACGACGGCCCGTTTACAATAATACTTGAATAATACGCTATATTACAAACCGATAATTTTTATAGCGAAAATACAGCCTGTATATTAAGGCTGCTCTTGGCAAATTTATTTTAATTATAAGTTTTTAAAGAACCGCGAAAGCCTGACACGGTTTACTCTCCGATTCGGGCTTCGCAAAAAATATCTTGTACCAACATTTCGTGGCAACAACTTTTTATATAATCCGACACCGCAGGGACAACCTGCGGTATTTGTTTTCTCTCCCACCCTTGGGAGTAATCTTGTTATATTATTGGCTCCCGCCGAATATAATGGTAAAAATTATTAAGACTGGAGCGAAAAAAGATGGGAAAGATAAAATCGGTCATTATTGCGGCAGCGGCTATAGCCTGTCCGATTCTGGCTTGCACGGACGGCAATATCGGACAAGCCGTAAGAGCGGCGGCATATATATCCGCTGGCGTATTACCAAACGAAAGCGCAGAGAATCTGCGGGAAAACGAAATAAAAATACCCGATGTTTTTGTAAAAGACCCTGATACCGTGTCGAATACTGCGCCGGAAACATTTGCAGTTCAGCCGGAGGAAAGCACGGAGCAGACGCTGCCAGAAACTGACGAAACAGTCCAGCCGCCCGAAAGCGTCAATCTTCCCGAAGGCATGCCGTCAGGAACGCTTATCACGCGCGGGGCATCCGACATAACCGACGAACTTGATCTTACGGCATCCGGCAATAACAGCGGTGCTATAATCCGAAAGCATTACGGAACAACGGATTCGCCAGATACGATTACTCTGTCAAGTGGAGCGCAGCTTCGCAATATGTCCTCCATAAACAATGAGGAGCTTTTGGAAAGCGCGGAAAAGCTGCCCCAATTTCGCTTGGAAAGCGGCAGCGGAGAGCCTCAGGTACTGATAATACATACCCATACTACCGAGAGCTATGAGCCATATTCGCGGGATTATTATGACGCTGAGTTTCCCTCGCGCACCCGCGACTGCTCACGCAATATGGTGGCAATCGGGGACGCGCTGTCAAAAAGCCTTGCGGAACGCGGAGTTTCAGTACTGCATGACTGTACAGAGCATGATTTTCCCACCTATACGGGTTCATATGACAGAAGTGAGGTGACTATCCGCGAGGCGCTGAAAGAATATCCGAGCATTAAAGTCGTCATTGACCTTCACCGCGACGCGATAGAGGAAGCTGATGGCAGCCGCATCGCTCCCACAACGGAGATTAACGGAAAAACTGCCGCTCAGTTCATGATAATAGCCGGCTGCGATGATGGGCGCTTCAATATGCCCGATTATATGGAAAACCTGCGCTTTGCCTGCCTGCTGCAAAACACCTCTGAAAAGATGTATCCGGGACTTGCCCGCCCTGTTCTGTTCGATTATCGCAATTACAATCAGCATATCACGACAGGTTCGCTGCTCATCGAGGTGGGAGGACACGCCAACAGCTTTGAAGAAGCGTGTTACACAGGAAAGCTTCTTGGGGAAATAATGGCAGCAGCTCTGGAAAAAATTTCGGAGCTGTCTTAATTGACATTACGGAGTGTATTTATAAATACTCCCACAGCTTGTATGAAAAGTGTTTGTCTAAGCTGAATTATTTAAATTTGAAATTTTCCGCGACCCGACTTAATGCGCAACGCTTCGCTTCGTGTTGTGCATTAAGGCACTCGCAAAAAATTTCCTGCTTTAACATTATGCTGCATTAACTTTATATACAAGTTGAAGGGTGTTTATAAACATCCTCAAAGTCGCAATGATAAAATTAATAAAATAAGATTTATTCTTAATGGCAAGCTCAACCCCGGGAGTATATGTACTCGTTTTCATAACATGCCTGCCCTTTATTTCTTTTGATGGTGCTATTCTAACTCTTATTGCGGTGATGTTCAATGTATAAACTGTACAAACTTTATCTCTGTATCCTGAGGGTTGTGTATCCTCAGCAAACAATATCTCGTAGTTGCTCAATATACCAGTTGGCTGCCAACCCTTCAGAGATAGTCTAAGCTAAATGTTTTAAGAAATTCTTGGACAAGCGTTGCGGTATGTTTTTTGCCGATAATTTAAAAATTTTAGAAAATTCGTTCTCTACAGATTTTGCAAATCGGCTGTACAAGCCGCTTTACAACACATAAACTTCTAAATGTGCCCTTTTTACAAATTTTTTTCAAAAAACCACTTGACAAATATAGTCGGACGTGCTATAATATATTAGTCGCTGATGGAGCAGCGGAGCAAATGCTGGTGTAGCTCAGTTGGTAGAGCAGCTGATTTGTAATCAGCAGGTCGGGGGTTCGAGTCCGTCCACCAGCTCCATTTTTAATTGTATATGGGCGTGTTCCCGAGTGGCCAAAGGGGGCAGACTGTAAATCTGTTGCGTTTCGCTTCGGTGGTCCGAATCCACCCGCGCCCACCAAAACTAAATCAGATCGCTTTGTTAAGCGGTCTGATTTTTTTATCGTAGCTTCAGCACAAAAAGCCGCAGGCTGTTCAAACCTGCGGTTAGTTATTATGCAGAGAAAAAAGCTACATTCTTTGTGCATCTTACACTAAAAACGTAGCTTTTAACATGTGAAACGTTGACAAAAAAGATTTTTTGCTTTAACCAGAGTAACGATTCAAAGCCACCTAACGGCAACTGATGTTGTATAATAAAACTTGACACGATTTTCACAAAGAAGTATAATGCAAGTAAAAGGACGGTGTCAAAAAATGA
>CAJTMU010000003.1 GCA_910577365.1 uncultured Oscillospiraceae bacterium
AATTGTTTTAATGTCAATAGTATCCCGTGCCGAATTTCGACCCGTAAAACTGTAACTTTTAATAAATTTTCAGGTCATGACTATAAAACACCGCGCGGGAAATCCAAAGGGAATCCCGCGCGGCAAGGCGCTTTAATTATCTTCCGCTGCCTTCTGACAGCACATAAATGTCTGCGTAGACCGCACCCCAGTCGCAACTGTCGCCGAAATGCTCGGCAGAATTTCCGAAGTAGAGGTCAACCGCGATTATTCCCTCCATAAGAGCAGTTCCCGTGTCAGCGGCAATGGCATAGCCGTATACGCGGCTGCCATCCTGCGCCACTATATAAAGCTCACTGCCGTAAGGAATAACGTTGGGATTCACCGCAACAGTGCCTATTTCCGCAAGCCTGCCGCTTGCTGTTTTCGCGCCGTAGCCAGCCGTATAAGCGGTTGCTTTGCCGGAAACTATTCTTGTATAATTTTCTGGAAGTCCGTTGACCAGCTTCAGGCTCTCAGGATTCTTCATTTTTGCGTAGGGCACTCCCAACGCTGTTCCGCGTTCTATTACCTGATTAACAGGGTCTTTTGTAACTGACTCAAGCGCCAGCTCCTGACTTTTAAGTTCGCCGTCTTGGTAGGTTTCCTTTACAAAATAGGTCTTTACGCCGTTTTCACCCTCAACCAGCACGTTTTCGGTGCCTATAACCATGTTGGAATTGTCGACATATTCCACCTCGAAAGGTATCTCGGTTTCATTTGTGCGCAGCTCATAGGAAATTCGGGTGACAGTTATTGTCATATCCGCGTAAACCGTATCCGTAAACTCGCAGTCGATAGTATCATGCTCGCCTATCTCCACGCCCGCTTTTGCGAGAACCTCCGCCACTGTCCCCCCTATGACAGGTACGACGGTGGTTTTGCCGTCAGCCGTAACGTTTACATTAAAGGAGCGGTAGATGGTGATATAAGCTGTGCTTTCGTCAACCGATTCATATGTTACCAAGTCATGAGCGCCCAACGTATATTCCGCTGAGCGGAGAATCGCGTATACGTCTGTTTCTGAGGTCATCATTTCCTTTGTTTCGCCGTTATCCGTGATGTAGACGCGGTCACGGTAATAAAGGTTACCCATCATCATTGCAATCATAAATGCCGACATAACGAATATTGCCAGCTTTACAATTCTGCTTTTGATTATCAGTTTGTTCATTTTGGAATTAACTATCTGTGGTTTCATATTGCCTCCATAAGTCCTTATCCGAGGCTGGCAGGCATTTGCGCCATATCCTCTGCCGCGGCTTTCGCCGTTCGATAATTCCTTGTGATCATTCCAAGGATTTGGGGAAATCCTCGGAATGACAGGCAAACGCGCTGTCCCCAACAGAGCATTGCCATTGATAGGGAGCGGGAGCGCTTTGTCTCTCTGTTCGGCTCTGCCGCGCTATGGTATATAACGCAACATAAAATCCGCCCCTTTGTCAAGGTTGCTGTTATTATACTCGTTTTTTTTGGAAATGTCAAACTAAATGGCAGGCACGTTTTCGTTAAAATTGCACAAAAATGTTTTGTAACCATTTTGTAACCACTTTCCTTTATAGCTGAAAACTGTTATATTTTGGTAGATTATGATTTTCTTATTGTAAATTTAACTAAACTTTGCTCCATAAAAACCTTGGTGCGTTTTTTATAAATTTCATGCGAGTTCTGATAAAAATATTGTTAATAACACACAAATATTTCTTTCGGCAAAAGATTAAGAAAGTTTACTTTGGCTTTGTAATAGAAAGTATGTCCCACAAGAGAAGCACTTCGGGCGAAAACTGTGTGGAAAAAACGCGGCAATTCGGCAATATACGAAAATAAATCTTTATAAAAACAGATGACAAAACCTTGGATTTATGTTATAATATAATAATGTATAAAACGGCGGATGATCAAGGATACGTTCTTATGATTTCCGCGCGAAAAGCAGCTGTTTATTTCGCAATGAGGTGATAACGATTTGAATTACGAGAAATCCTGCGGCGCGGTGGTGTACAGGAAGTTTCACGGCAATACGGAAATATTGCTTATCAAACATATTTTGTCGGGCTGCTGGTCGTTTCCAAAGGGACATATGGAGGAGGGCGAGAGCGAGCCTGACACTGCCGTCCGTGAAACTAAGGAGGAAACGAATATAGATATTGTTATAGACGACGCCGAGTTCCGCGAAACCGTTATTTTCAATCCGCGCCGCGACACCTGCAAAGAGGTTGTGTATTTTATCGGGAGGGCGGTCAGCTTTGAAGCTGTGCCGCAGGAGGTGGAGATATCCGACATACGGTGGGTTGAGATAGGCAGTGCTTCCTCTGCGTTGGCTTACGATAACGACAGACTTGTTCTGAACAAGGCAAAGGCATATCTTGCTTTGAGTAAGATATGATATGGCGCAAAAAACAAGGGACAAAGCAAATTGCAATGTCCCCTGCCAAAAATTTTTTAAAAGCGCACCATTTACTTTACGACATACTTGTCAATCTCATCGAGGAAATCGGAGCAGTCGTCGCTGTGGATATTGAGCGTAAGCTCCTTAGAGAGATCAAGACTGAAGATACCCATGATTGATTTTGCGTCGATTGCGTATCTGCCCGAAATGATGTCCACGTCGTAATCGCATCTGGTCACGATGGATACGAAATTTTTTACATCGTCGATGGTGCTGATGTTGATTTTTGCTGTTGTCATAATAACTTCTTCCTTTCTGTCGGTCAAACAGCGCCGCGGTATTGCGGCGGTATTCTTGTGTTTTTATTGGGGGAGGGATTATTTTACGATAAACTTATCCGCTTCCTCAAGGAATTCCGCGCTTTTTTCGTCATCTGTGTGAACAATCATCGTAAGCGCTCTTGATAGGTCAAGGCTGAAGATGCCCATTATAGACTTTGCGTCAACGGCGTATCTGCCGGATACCAGGTCGATGTCAAAAGCGCATCGGTTTGTCATACCGACAAACTCCTTAACCGATTCGATGGATTCAAGCTTTACCTTAAGCTCCTTCATTGTTATCGCCGCCTTTCATTGCTTTTAATCGCGGAAAAGCTCTTTTGCTTTCCTAAGTATAATATAGCAGTAATTCGGCTATTAGTCAAGGGCTTATTGAAAAATTCGGAAATTTAGACTATAATATTGTTAGATTATTTTTTCATTTTGTCTAAATAGCTTATTGCCAATCAACCTATTATTAAAGTATAATATTAGAAGTAGGGAGAATGGAAGTGACAAGAGCTGTACGGATAGAATTTAAAGCGGCAAAAAAATTGAGAGCGCAAAGGTTTTTTATAAATATGGGGCAAATCGCCCACGCAGGAAAATTTAAAAAGTGTCGTAATTTGCGTGCAAATTACGACCGGTTTTGCCAACATCGCAGAGCGAATCGGAGAGGTATTGGCGAAATTTTAAGTTTTCAAATCTAATCTAAATAAGGAGGCTAAAGCTTGAAATATTCTGTAATAACTCTCGGTTGCAAGGTGAATTCTTGTGAGAGCGCTGCAATAGCGGAGTCGTTTGAGCGGGAGGGTTTTACGCGCGCTGCCGCAGGCGAAGCCGCGGACGTATACGCGGTTAATTCCTGCTGTGTTACAAGCATAGCGGAGAAAAAGGCGCGTCAGGCGATATCGCGGTGCAAAAAAGAAAATCCTGAATGTGTGACGGTGCTGTGCGGCTGCTTTCCCCAAAGCTATCCAGAGTCGGCAAGGGCTGTCGCGGGTGCGGATATCATTACTGGAAACGCAGAGAAAAGCGATATATGCGAAATGGTTAAACGGTATCTTGCAAACAAAGTGCGAATCATCAGCGAAAAGCCCATGAGCCGCGTGTTTGACGAGAATTCCTCCGGCGCGGACACGGACAGGACGAGAGCTTTTATAAAGGTGGAGGACGGCTGCGACAGATTCTGCTCATATTGTATAATACCGTTTGCGCGCGGACGTGTGCGCTCGCGGAAGCTTGAGGATATTTCAAGACAGGCGCGGCTTTGCGCCGAGGGTGGTCATAAGGAGATTGTTCTGACAGGCATAAATCTCGGCTGCTACGGGCAGGAGATGGGGCTTACTATCGGTGATGCGGTAAAAGCGGCTGAGGTCGATGGAGTGGAGCGTATAAGGCTCAGTTCCCTTGAACCCGAAATGATAACTGACGTCGTGATAGAGAAATTCAAATCATCGGACAAGCTTTGCCCGCATTTTCACCTCGCGCTTCAGTCGGGATGCGACGAAACGCTTAGACGCATGAACAGGCGCTATGATACGGCACTGTACCGCGAGGTTGTAGAAAATCTCAGAAGCGCTTTTCCGGGTTGCGCAATAACAACGGATATTATGGCTGGATTTGCGGGAGAAACGGACGAGGAGTTTGAGGAAAGTCTGAAATTTGCGGAAGAAATGCGGTTCGCCAAAATACATGTGTTCCCTTATTCTATAAGGAAAGGAACCATTGCTGCGGAGCAGAGCGATCAAGTGGTGCCGCAGATAAAATCTGAGCGTGCTTCGCGTATGATGCGTCTTGGTGAAATGCTGGAGCGGCAGTTTCTTGAAGAGCAGCTCGGAAGCGTTCAGACGGTGCTGATAGAAAAGCGGAAAAGTGAGCAGTACAGCCACGGTTTCAGTGGCAGCTATGTTCCCGTGAGAATTTACGGCGAGGCGCTTGAGCGCCATTCTCTGGTCAGGGTGGAGATTACCTCCGTCAGAGAGGGCTACTGCCTTGGCAGGGTAATATAAAGCTATTTCTGTGAAAAGTCGATACATGAAAATAAAAAAGTATTTGTGGGTTTACGCAACAATAGTGTGGTCGTTAATGGCATTTTGTGGCTTTTTGCGCAAAACACAGGAAGGCAAATTATGACTGGTATTTACAATCGTATGGAGAGAGTGCAGCGAACGGCGCATGATTGCGGAGTTTCTTGAAATTTTTTAAATCAGTGGCCTAGGGAATCATAACTTCAAAGTATTATGGCTCATATCAGCGCTGATTATAAACGGAAATTTATTTTATGGAGGGCAATATAATGTCAGTTTATCGTATTTATGTGGAGAAGAAGCCTCAGTTTGCGGTGGATGGAGCAGCGGTGCTGTCCGACCTTACCGTGGCGCTGGGAATGAGTTCGGTGAAAAGCGTCAGGGTCATCAACCGCTACGACGCGGAGGGGCTGTCGAAGGAGAACTTTGAGCAGGCAGTGCCGACGGTATTTTCCGAGCCGCCTGTGGACGAGGTGTTCTACGATCTGCCGAAGCTCGGCGCGGACGAGAGAATGTTCGCGGTGGAGTTTCTTCCGGGGCAGTTTGACCAGAGGGCGGATTCCGCGGCGCAGTGTATCCAGATGCTGTGCAGAGGTGACAGACCCGTTGTAAAGTACGCGAAAATATACATACTCGGCGGTAACATCACCGACGGGGAATTTGAGAGGATAAAGCATTATCTCATTAACGCCGTGGAATCCCGCGAGTGCGGCTTTGAGGAGTATGAAACGCTGGAGGTGAAGTATAACATTCCCGAAAGCGTGGAAACTCTGGGCGGATTTATTGACTTGACGGAGAGCGAGCTGGCGGATTTTGTGGTGAAGTACGGTCTGGCTATGGACAACGACGATATCAAATTCTGTCAGGAGTATTTCAGAAGCGAAAAGCGCGATCCCACCATCACCGAGATACGCATGATAGATACCTACTGGAGCGACCACTGCCGTCACACCACTTTCGGTACTATTATAGATAATTGCGACATAAAGCCCTCCTATATCGCGGATACCTACGCGGAATACCGCGCCGACCGCGAGGAGCTTGGGCGCGGAAACAAGCCCGTGTGCCTTATGGATATCGCGACGCTGGCGGCGAAGAAGCTGAAAAAGGACGGCTTTCTGAATGATCTTGACGAGAGCGAGGAGATAAACGCCTGCTCCGTAAAAATAACGGTAGACGTTGACGGCAGGGACGAGGAATGGCTGTTGATGTTCAAGAACGAAACGCACAACCACCCTACCGAGATAGAGCCGTTCGGCGGCGCGGCTACATGCCTCGGCGGAGCGATACGCGACCCGCTTTCGGGGCGCAGTTACGTTTATCAGGCAATGCGCGTCACGGGCGCTTCCGACCCGCTTCTTCCCGTTGAAAAGACGATAAAGGGCAAGCTGCCACCAAGAAAGATAACCACCACCGCGGCGGCGGGTTATTCCTCCTATGGCAACCAGATAGGTCTTGCAACGGGACACGTTTCCGAGATATACCACCCCGGGTATATGGCTAAGCGCATGGAGATAGGCGCGGTGGTCGGAGCGGCTCCCGCGGGGAACGTGCGCAGGGAAAGACCCGCGGCGGGTGATATCATAATTCTGCTCGGCGGGCGCACGGGGCGCGACGGCTGCGGCGGAGCTACGGGTTCGTCAAAGGCACACAGTGTTAAATCGCTTGACAGCTGCGGCGCGGAGGTGCAGAAAGGCAACGCTCCCGAAGAAAGAAAGCTGCAAAGGCTTTTCAGAAATCCCGAGGCAACTCGCCTTATCAAGCGCTGCAACGATTTCGGCGCAGGCGGAGTTTCGGTAGCTATCGGCGAGCTTGCCGACGGTCTGGAGATAGACCTTAATGCCGTTCCCAAGAAGTACGACGGACTTGACGGCACGGAACTTGCAATTTCCGAATCGCAGGAAAGAATGGCGGTAGTGGTGGCTGCCGAGGACGCGGAGAAATTCCGCGAGCTTGCCTCAAAGGAAAATCTTGAATCCACCGTTGTGGCGGTGGTTAGGGAAGAACCGCGCCTTAAGATGAACTGGAACGGCAAAACTATTGTGGATATCAGCCGCGAGTTTCTCAACTCCAACGGCGCGGAGAAGCACACCGACGTTTCCGTGCCCGACGTAAGCGTGAGCTATTCTACGGGCAGAAAAAACACCGCCGCCGACTGGGAGAGCCTTGTCACCGACCTTAACGTGTGCTCGCAGAGAGGGCTGGTTCAGCGCTTCGACTCCACTATCGGCGCGGGCACGGTGCTTATGCCGTTTTCGGGAAGAACGCAGCAGACTCCCGTGCAGGCAATGGCGGCGAAAATTCCCGTGCTTGGCGGGAATACTTCTACGGCTTCGGTAATGGCGTGGGGCTTCAACCCCGCCGTTTCTGAGCAGTCACCCTATCATGGGGCGATATGCGCCGTTGTGGAGAGTATCGCTAAGGTAGTAGCGGCGGGCGGCGAAAGCGAAATGTGCCGCCTGACGTTCCAAGAATATTTCGAGAGAACGCAGGGAAAGCCCGAGCGCTGGGGAAAACCGTTCGCGGCACTGCTGGGCGCGTATCGCGCACAGCTTGAGATGGGCTGCGGCGCTATCGGCGGCAAGGACAGCATGAGTGGCACGTTCGAGGATATAGACGTTCCCCCCACACTGGTATCATTCGCAATATGCACCGCGAAAACCGACAATATCATCTCAGCGGAGTTCAAGTGTCCGTACAGCAAAATCGGTTATATCGCGCCGAGGTATGACGAAAACGGATTGCCCGATTTTGACAGCGTAAAGAGCGTATTTAAAATCGTTGAGAAGCTCATAAAGGATAAAAAGGCTATTTCCGTTTGGTCGGTAGCGAACGGCGGAGCGGCGGAGGGTATCTTCAAGATGTCGCTCGGCAACCGCGTAGGCGCGAAGCTTATCGACCTTACCGACGAGGAGCTTTTCACCCCTGTTTACGGCGCGTTTGTGCTGGAGCTGGAGGACGCGGAGCTTCCCGATGGCGTTCGGGTTATCGGTGAAACTGTTCCCGAGTATGAGATAACCTGCGGCGGCGTTAAGCTAAATATCGCGGAGCTTGAAAGCAAGTGGGACGAGGTTCTCGAGCCTATTTTCAAGGCTAAACTGCCCAAGCAGTCCGCTCCCGAAAAAATCAGCTACACGGGCGGCTGCGGGCTGCTTGAAAACCGCGTTTCGCCGAAAATCGCAAAGCCGAGGGTGCTTATCCCCGTATTCCCCGGAACAAACTGCGAATACGACATGGCGCAGGCGTTCAACCGCTATGGCGGCGAAAGTGAGATATTTGTTATCCGCAATCTTTCCGCGGCGGACGTGGAGGAAAGCGTTGCGGAGTTTGCGAAGCGCATAGCGGATTCGCAAATGATAGCGCTCCCGGGCGGCTTCAGCGGCGGCGACGAGCCGGAGGGTTCTGCCAAATTCATCAATGCCTTTTTCCGCAACCCGAGGATTGCCGAGGCGGTGGAGGAAATGCTGTACAAGCGCGACGGTCTGATGATAGGCATCTGCAACGGATTCCAGGCGCTGATAAAGTTGGGGCTTGTTCCGTTCGGGCACATTGTCCCGCTCACCCCCGAAAGCCCCACTCTTACCTATAACTCCATAGGAAGACACCAGTCGCAGCTTGTTTACACAAAGATATGCACCGACAAATCGCCGTGGCTTATGCACTGCAAGCCCGACGATATCCACGCTATCCCGATATCTCACGGTGAGGGACGCTTTGTCGCTCCTGACGAGGTGATAAGAAAGCTGATAGAGAACGGGCAGGTGGCTACCCAGTATGTTGACCTTAAGGGAAACCCCACCATGGACGCGGCGTTCAACCCCAACAGTTCAATGTACGCAATAGAGGGAATAATCTCTCCCGACGGGCGCGTGCTTGGAAAGATGGGTCACACCGAGCGCCTTACCGACGGCGTTGCGAAGAACGTCGACGGCAACAAGGAACAACTGCTGTTCAAGGGCGGAGTGGAATACTTTAACTGATTGATAATTGCGGAGCGCCGCTTCGCGGTTGGTTTTAAACTGCCGCGTGCGGCGCACACTTTTGGGTAAAGAATAAACGGCGGGCTTTGGCTTGCCCTATAATTGTTTAAAACAAACAATGTACATATGATTTTTTGTCTTATATGCTAATTTGACAAATAGTTAAATAGATGATATAATATATTAATATCAGTTGTGTGTGCTAATCTATGTCGACTGTATGTTTAAAATTTATATTGTTATTGTTTGCGAGGATTTTCTATAAAAAAGAAGAAAACGCTTTTTATCATGCTATGCGCAATGATTATGTCAATATGCTTTGGAACAAATGTATCGGCATTCTACTGGACAAGATACAGGTGGAGTTCATCATCAATCCAATATTATTATGATAATTGGATAGGCTCAAAAGCTAGGATTGCACTTTATAATGGAGCATCAGCATGGAGAGCGACAAATGCAGACGCAACAATCAATGAATCTCCCAGTTCTTCGCGTGTTTACTGTTATGTTTTAAATGATCCAACGGGAGATTGGGATGGAGTGACCGAGTGTGTAATGGATCCATCTACACATTATTTTGTGTCCCAAGAATTAATTCTTAATACAGTTTTACAGAATCATGGAATAATGATAAGGCGTTGCAGTCAGTTGTTGTTCATGAAATGGGACATGTTTTTGATTAGATGAAAATGGCTTTAGCAGAACAATTATGAATGAGTATACTTGGGGTGATTACAGCCGTTACGGTACATATTCTCTGACTACACCCCAATCCGATGATATTGCTGGGGTTAATTCCATTTATTAATATTTAGGAGGTTTATTATGAAAAAACGATTTATATGCATGCTTGTGTTGTTTGTATTTTTGACAGCCTGTAAAAGCCCCTTAGAGAGTCAACCCGAAAAAGAGACTGAATTGATTACTACGTTGCATGCCAGTTGGGGGTATAACTATAGGGATGTTGAGGAATTAACGGAGAACAGCGACTATATTGCAATTGTAAATGTCAAAGAGTCGGAATCGTTTTATTATGAAATTCTCCCCAAAACTCTGTATACGGTTGAAACAACACAGTCGATATATGGGGAAACCGATGATGTGCAGTTAGTTTTTACGGGCGGAGTGTTTGAAGACAAGACCGTTGAATTATCCGACGACCCTTTGATGAGCATAGGTGACAGTTTGCTTGTTTTTGCGAGAAAAAATGATGATGGCACATATACTGTTTTGAGCGGTCCTCAGGGACGGTTTGTTATCGAAGATGACTGTGTTTATTCGCTTAATGCCGTGGATAAACAATTAAGAAGCGCCAATCGCTTGTCCTCAAACATTATGGTCGACGGCGTTCCGCTTGATGATTTCATCAGCTCGGTCGAGGGCTATCTGCCTAACGTCACAATTGCCACGGAGAGTCAAACCGTTCAGTGCGAAACGGCGGAATAAAATGAGCCAAAAAAATCGGCGGGAATACCGCCGATTTTTTACAGCTTTTCAGCCGCCGCACGCATTTCCCGCGCGGCGGCTTCAATATCATTCTGCGCCACGACAGCCGAAACCACCGCCGCGCCGTTTATCCCCAGACCGTAAAGCCGCGAGATATTCCCGCTGTTTATCCCACCAATAGCCACAAAGGGAATGCTCACCGAGGCGCGGATCTGTCTTATGATATCGGGGGTAACGGGGCGGGTGTCGGATTTGGTGGAGGTCGTGAACACCGCGCCCACCCCGAGGTAATCCGCGCCGTCAAGCTCCGCCTGTATTGCCTCTTCGGGAAGCGCGGCGGAAACGCCGATTAATTTATCCGCGCCGAGGATTTTCCGCGCTACGGAGCAGGGTATATCCTTTTGCCCGAGGTGCACCCCGTCTGCGTCCGCGGCAAGGCAGATATCCAGTCTGTCGTTGATTATAAGCGGCACGCCGCGAGCCGAGGTGATTTTTTTCACCCGCCGCGCCAGCTCGTAAAATTCCCGCGAGCCGCAGCTTTTTTCGCGCAGCTGCACTATGCTTGCGCCGCCCGCTATGGCGCGCTCGACCGATTCTTCCACCGTCGCGCATGACATAATCTCTCTGTCCGTTACCAGATACAAGGTATAGTCGATTTTTTTCTTATCCGTTTTATTCATTTCAATCCCTCGCGATACGCGCGGCAAATTCCTCCGCGCTCATTCCCGCCGCGTCAAAAAGACCCGCGCGGAAACTGCCCATGCCCCTGAAATCGGGCGAATATTCCGAAATCTCCCCGCATATCCCCATAAATGCCGCACCGTAGACCGCCGCCGAGAACGGTTCGCACACTGCTGAAAATGCTGCGATAAGGGCAGTAGTCATACAACCCGCGCCCGTTATTTTTTTCAGTTTTTCGCTGCCGTTGCGAAGTCTTGTTGCTTTGTTCCCGTCCGTGATAATATCCTCTGCGCCCGTTACGCAGCATACGCAGTTGTATCTTTGCGCGCTGTCAGCCGCCGCGGACAGGTAAAGATTTTCTTCTCTTTCCCCCGAGCTGTCCACGCCTCGCGAGCTTACGGGTATTCCGCCCATAAACAGCAGTTCGGAAACGTTTCCGCGAATAATGGAAACGTCCACCTCGGAAAGAATTTTCAGCGCCGCTGTTCTGCGGAATTCGGAGAGATGCACTCCCACAGGGTCGAGTACTACTGGAATGCCGTTCTCGCTTGCCGCTTTTCCCGCTTTGAGCATGGCGGAAATGTGCCGTTCGGAAAGCGTTCCCATGTTCAGCAGAAGCGCGTCCGCCCGCGCGCATATTTCGGCGGATTCCGCGGGATCGTCCGCCATTATCGGGGAAGCCCCCGCCGCCAGCAGCATATTCGCAGTGTCGCCCGCGGTAACGTAATTAGTTATGCAGTGAACCAGCGGTCGCTTTTCGCGTAGCGCTTCTATTGCGGCTTTAAAGCCCTTGTCAAAAAATTTCATTTTTCACTCCGTCCGTATCCGAAAACAGCCTTGTTAAGCAGGACACAGCACTATCAAACCCATAGGTCGTGTTTTCGGCGGCTTTTCCCCCAAAAATATTGTTCGTTTTGAGTGTTTATGCTGATTTATTTTTGTGAACTCTTTGCCGAAAAACAAAACTGCGTATGCGCCTTTCATGTCCTGCTTTCCAATGCTAATTTTTAATTTTAAAAGACATCAGTTTTGCAGGTATTTAATCAATTTACTTGCGTATTCGTCGCTGTGTTCATGTAAATATTGACCATGCCCCATATGTTCGATTTCAACATCAATTAAATCAGGCAGATATTTTTTCAGCAAGGCGGCGCTTTTTCTCGGATATTTCTCGTTTGAACCTCTCCAGAACAGAACCGTTCCTTTGTAATCCGTTATTTTTTCGGGAATGCTGTACTTATATACAAATTCACATGCGTTTTTTATCGCAACTGAGGTGATATTCGGATAAAGCATTTCCGCAACACTGTTGTTATCTTTTCCCATGACTGCATCCATCATAAATTTGGGGATCGATTTTCCGTTTTTAATTCGCTCTATCGCCTTGCAGAAGACATACTCATACGGTCCGGTCATCAGACCCATCTTTGTCAGAAATGCAGCGTCAAGATGCGTTTTTGTAACATTAATATTCCCTCTTGCTATAATCTCAACAGCCATTGTTGCGCCCATAGAGAATCCCGATAAACAGTACAGATTACCGAATAGGTTATTGATAATATAACTTTCTATTTCGTCACAATTTTCCTTAAGGCTGACAAGCTCATCTGTTTGTTCGCTGTGACCGTCAACTTCTGCCAATATCACATAGTAGTCCGACAAGTGCTTTAAAATCGGTGAATAGCAAAGCATTGCAGTGGAAGCCATTCCATGAATAAAAAGGATTGATTTATTACTCTTGTCTCCAAAGCATAAGAAATTCATAGCGATACCTCTATTTCATGACAGGTCAATATTTGCTTACCGAATTTAATCGCAAAATCCGTTCTTGATTCAGTCTGATTAGGTGAAATTGTTGGAGGGTTTAACAGAATATTCAGATTGAAAAGCAGGTTACTCCGTGCCGACCTTGGCTTTATCCTCGCCGAAAAGGCAGTCCAGCAGCTTTACCCGCTTCATAGCCGTAACAAGCACCGCGGCGATGACCGTCCCCACAACGCTTGAAACAAAAAACGGGAACACAAACCCAAACAGCGTGGCTGCGGTGTTGTTCATAACAAGATACGCTATGGGAAACGACAACATGCCGCCTATCACCGACGTTCCGAAAAGTTCCCCCAAATATGCAGCGGGCAGCCGCGCTGCAAGCGTCTTTTTCGCGAATATCCAATGGAACGCCGCTCCCGCAAGGAACGCCCCCGCCATAGACCCGGGGAAAGCCATAAGCGAGCCAAGCCCGAAAATATTACGGATAAAACTTGCGCAGAACGCGCTTCCCATAGCCCACCACGGACCTAAGTACACCCCCGCGATAATGTTCACAAGGTGCTGAACGGGACTGCATTTCGCTCCGAGAAACGGGAACGAGAACAGCGACCCGACCACCGCAAGCGCCGTGAGAAACGCTGCCGCGCACAACTTTCTGATGTTAGCTTTTTTCATACGATACCTCTTTCCGCGCGGCGGTATTTTCAGCGCCGCGCAATGCGTTACGGACAGGATAACCTGTCCGTCGGTCGGTGCTTTGCGGCAGCACCCTCTCACCGCAGCCGTGACCGCGTACATTTTTATGTACACAGTATTGCGTTCCCTCGCTGAAAATATCCCCGAAACGGCGCTCCCCGCCCGAGGTGTATCATATCGGAAGTAAGAGAAGATATTATTATCCGCCCCTGTTCCGCTGTTACCCGATTTTGTTCATTTTATCGCTATAATTACCGAAAACTTCTGACAGGAATAAACGCACTTTACTATTTTATATCCGCACTTGCGAAGCATTTCCGCTTGTTCCTCTGCGGAACATTCTCTGTCCAGCTTTCTGCGCTCTTTCCAAAGCCCGATATCATGCTTGTCAAGGCCGCTTTCGGGAAGGCGGCTTTCCCAATATGAGTCGAACCACTCGTCCATCAGCGGCTCTCCCGCGCGGAACTGGTCGTAATTGACGAACGCTCCGCCTTCGGGCAGCATATCATATATCTTCGCAAACAATTCCGATTTTTCGGGATTTTCCAGATGATGTACGGATAACGCCGAAATAATCAAATCAGAATTACCCGTCGGAAACTCTTTAATATAATCCATAAGCCGAAACGATACGTTGTCTGTTCCCGAAAACCTTTTCCTCGCAACGCTGAGCATTTCCTCGGCAATATCAACAAGCAGGTATTCGGCGTCGGGAAACTTTTCGTACCAGAACCGCGTAAGCAGTCCCGTACCCGCGCCCAGATCAAGCACTCGCGCGGGCTTGCGGATATTTGCCGAAATAAAATCCGTTGTACCTTTATAAAAATCCTCGAAGCATGGTATGAATTTTTTGCGGTTCGCGTCGTACTCCTCGGCGATAAGATTAAATTGTTCTTCTATATTCATAATACTCTCCCGTTGGCGCTTTTTCACAAAGCCTGTCTGTTCGGGCGGCCATATCCGCAGATTATTTCTCCGTGCAGAACTTGACCTCTTTGCCCTCAAGTATCATATTTGTTGTCCTTACCGCGCACATTTTTCCGCACATGGAGCAGGTGTGCCTGTCCGCGGGAGGCGTGCTTTCAAAGTAGGCGCGCGCTTTTTCGGGGTCTATCGCAATATCGAACATCTTTTCCCAATCCACCTCGTGACGGGCCGCCGCCATCGCGTTGTCCCTTTCGCGGGCGTGAGGTACGCCCTTGGCGATATCCGCCGCGTGAGCTGCTATCTTAGAGGCGATTATTCCCTCCTTTACGTCGTCAAGGTCGGGCAGTCGCAAGTGTTCCGCGGGGGTAACGTAGCACAGGAAATCCGCGCCGCTTGCCGCCGCGATAGCTCCGCCGATAGCGGAGGTGATGTGGTCGTACCCCGGCGCGATATCGGTCACAAGCGGACCGAGCACATAGAAAGGCGCGTTGTGGCAAATACGCTTCTGAAGCTTCATATTTGCCTCAATCTCGTTCATAGCCATATGCCCGGGACCCTCCACCATTACCTGAACGTCCTTTGCCCAAGCGCGTTCTGTGAGCGCTCCAAGCTCTATTAGCTCCGCTATCTGCCCTGCGTCGGTGCTGTCATCAATGCAGCCTGGGCGCAGAGCGTCACCGAGCGATACTGTCACGTCGTATTCCCTGAGAATGTCCAGAACTTCATCGTAATGCTCATAAAAGGGGTTTTCGTTTCCCGTCATCATCATCCACGCGAACAGCAGCGAACCGCCGCGCGATACTATATTCATCTTGCGCGGGTCGCGTCTGAACGCTTCAACGGCTCGGCGGTTTATCCCCGCGTGAATAGTCATGAAATCAACGCCCTCTTCCGCGTGAGCGCGCACAACTTTTAAAAAGTCCTCCGCGGAAATATCAAGCAGGTCTTTTTCGAGATACCCTATCGCGTCGTACATAGGCACGGTGCCTATCATGGCGGGCGATCTCGCTATAAGCTCGCGGCGGAACGTATTGGTCTTGCCGTAATTGGAAAGATCCATTATCGCTTCCGCGCCGAATTTTATTGACATATCTACCTTGCGCATTTCAAGTTCGTAGTCTTTTGCGTCTCCCGAGATACCGAGATTAACGTTTATCTTCGTACGCAGCCCCACGCCTATTCCCTCGGCGGAAAGCGAGGTGTGGCGCACATTGGCGGGTATGCACACGCAGCCCTCCGCAACCTTTTCGCGGATAGTTTCCGCGTCTGTGTATTCCTTTTCGGCAACCGTTTTCATTTCGGGGGTGATTATACCCTTTTTCGCCGCTTCCATCTGTGTTTTGTATTCTCTCATATTCATTTCCTTTCGTGTTAAAATGGTTTAAAGGTAGGTTTTGAAAATATCGCCTATCGGCGCGAATTGACCGCTTTTTTCAAATCCTTAATATAAACCGCCTGCTGTTTTTAAAATTTGTGACAATTTCCCAGACCGTTTTCACATCACATTTAAAAACAGCTTTCAAGGTTGAACAGCAATTTTCACTACTATCTCCATAGCTTATAAAAATGGTGTACTGGGCTGTGTCCCTTGCCTACCGTGTAGGATTTTTCAATGGCGTTTGTGACATAATCCTTTGCCAGCCGCACTGCGTCCTTCATTTCCGCTCCGTTGGCAAGATTTGCGGCTATCGCCGACGACAGCGTGCAGCCCGTGCCGTGGGTGTTGGGGGAGTCTATCCGCCTCGCGGACAGCTCGTGATATTCCTTGCCGTCGAAAAGAACGTCCACAGGTTCGCCGTCGAGGTGTCCGCCCTTGACAAGCACAGCTTTCGCGCCATATTCATGAAGTATCCGCGCCGCTTCCTTCATATTCACAACATTTTCAAGATAACCGCCGAGGAACGTTTCCGCTTCGATAATATTCGGAGTTATCAAATCCGCTATCGGAAACATATTATCTATGAACGCTTGGCAGACGCCGCTTTCTGAAAGCGCGTCGCCGCTTGTCGCGACCATAACGGGGTCGCAGACGATACAGCGCGGCTTGTATTGCCGCATTTTTGCCGCGACCGCTCTGATTATCTCCGCGGTGGGCAGCATTCCCAGCTTCACCGCGTCTATCTCGATATCCTCAAACACCGCATCTATCTGCTTTTCGATTTCCTCCGCGGGAACGTTAAACACCGATATCACGCGCGAGGTGTTCTCAGCCACAACCGATGTGATAACGCTCGCTCCATAGCAGCCGTGTGCCGAAAAGGTCTTTAAGTCCGCTTGTATTCCCGCGCCGCCAGAGCAGTCCGAGCCGGCTATCGTAAGACATTTTTTTATCATGATATTCTCCCTATAAACGACCAAACGCCCCCTCATACGATACGAGGGGGCGAAAAAATTCAAACTCCGCTTCCCTACGATGGTGTTGACCAACAGGTTCAAAGGGTCGGGCAAACGCCCTCTCAACCTCCGAAGAAGTACCCCCAGCTTTTTTATTATAACACCGCTTGCGGATTTTGTCAAGGGAATTGCCGAATTTTTCATCTTGCCTTAAAAGGCAATTTGGTTTGTGAAAAAAGCTGCGGCGACGAAATGTTAATGCGGAAAATATCAAATTTAAATAGATTTCCACCTTTTCAGTGTGGGGAATATATTTCTCATCTTTTCGCGTGCTTCTTCCGGAGTTTTGCATTCATCGTCAATCCAGAACCGTATATCGTCCTCTATCCTTTCCTCCAAGGTTTCCTCTTTCTTGAAATGACCGTCGGAGAAACAGTATTTGCAATAATCTTCGCTAACGCTTCCGTCTGCGTTTGTGCCGTGGTCACCGTCCTTCATCATCATGGCACAGCTCTGACATATGTTATTCATTTCCATCATTATATCCTCCTGTAATTTCGCATACGTTTTTGTCGGGGTCGTAAATGTCAAAATAGTAATAGCCCTCATTAACCTTTATAATTTCGGTCATTTCTCCGATGTCCAGTTCTTTTAGCCTGTCATACTCCCGCCTCAGTTCCTCAACCCAGAAATTAAGAACAAATTTGTGGTCGCCGTCGGTATAGTGATGTCCCGGCAGGTTTTCCTCATTCATAAGCGCAAGGCATTTGTTGTCAAAGAAAAACTCGGCGAATTTGTTTCCGCAGTTGCGGGTGGATACCGTCATTGAAAGCAGCTTCTCATAAAAAGCAATGGACTTTTCAAAATCTCTCGCGATAAGATATACCGAACCGAGATGCAGCTCCTGCGGGCGCAGCTTTTTTATATCCGCTTCTTCCAATAAAATTTCATTTGTTCCAACGCCGAAAAGCTTGCTCATAAGAACGATTTTGTCCACCTCGGGCAGCGACTGCTCCATTTCCCATTTTGAAACGGACTGTCTTGAAACATTGAGCATTTCGGCGAGCTTTTCCTGTGTAAGCCCGTTGTTTATCCTCAGCTGCTGTATTCTGGATCCTATACCCATTTTCGATCCCTCCCTTTAAGCGCATTATATCACTAATAAAATGTTTTTGCAACCAACTCCGCTTGGAATTTGCGCAACCGTAAGTTGCCGCATATTATATAAATGTTGACCAAGAGCGGATTTAAAAAACACATATTCCGCTGTTGACGCCCCGTCCGGCTGAATTTCAAAATCTTTGCGCAAAGCGCATCAGAATGCATTAAGGCAGAACGTTCATGCTGCGCAAAACGCGGAATACATAGCGGCAACCGCGGATATTTGCAGGTATTATCATATAAGGCTTATTCTTAAGTTTTTCTCTCTGCCATTGCACATAAATGGGGCGGTCGGTCAATAATTGATATTTGCTTTTCTCGCCTGACTGCATAGGTCGCGAGTAGACAAAGTATAACTTTTTCCGTCTCTGATAAAATATGTCCCACACTGCCGAAACTCAAAGTGAACCTTGCGGGCGATACATTGCTCCCGTATGGCAAGCACCCACGCATAGTCAAGCGGTCTGGCGTTTTTATCGGATTCCCCTCCGACAACAACTAATTCTACATCGTGTAAATATGCGGAAAGATCGATATTTTCAATCAGCGGTTGGCAAATGATATTTTTGTGCTTGATAGGCAGTTTGGAAAAGATACCTAATCGGTAGTCCGCGTTTTCCTGATTTTCAACGGTGCAGCCGACGGTAACATTTTCATAACCGTTATCCCAATCACCGGGAATACATTCCATAAATCTTTCTATCCGCTTTGTCAGAAAGAGAAAATGTAAGTCGGAGCGTTCCCGTATCATTTCCCAACATTCGGCGCGCCACTTGTCTGCGTCCTCTATCAGGAAGTCTGATGAAAAGCAAACATAAACGATCTGACCCGATTTCATTTTATAAGCTCCGTTTTTTGTTTTTTCAATAGGGGCGTAAAATTTTTCCGTTTTCTTAACGATGTTTGTATCAATTCCCCTTTTATGATCCCCCTTATGTATATAGCAATATTTACAGCCTGTACTGTATCTGTGGCAACCGTGCCAAGGGTTCCATGTCCCCATAAATATACCTCCCGTTTTAAGAGCCTGTTCTCATAGAAGAAATTATTATTCTCCATTCATATTGGCTTTGATTTCGTTATACATCTCTTCCATAGAAAGCGCAGAAACTATTGCGGTGACCTTCTTGTTCACGGAGAATATTCTGTAAATTATATCGTATCTTTTTTCGCTGTGCTTAACGGTAAATACATAGAAATCCGACAGAAGCTTTCGCGAGGGAGTTCCGCGGTAGGGATTCCGCGCAAGTGCGACCAGCGCCTCGCTTAGTGCGCTTTTGAGTTCCTCGCTTTTAATGCCGCGGAAATAGTTTTCTGCACTATCCATAAGCAGAAGGCGGCAGTCGCCGACCCTGCCCGTTCCTAGCAGCTCATCTATTTCGCAAATCTCCGCGCTGTTTTCAAAGGCGGAGCGGCATATCTCTGCCGTTCTATTTGTCGCAGCATAAAATAGCGGACGGACGCGGTCATATTCTTCCTCCAGTTCGTCATATCCGAAGCCCTTGGACATCAGCTCCTTTATAAGAAGCCCCTCTATCGAATCCCCCGTGCTGTCGCGGCATGGTCGGATTATTATCTCATTGTTCCTTATAATGCACTCCGCGTTCGCGATGACCCCTATCTGCTCGCACAGACCCTTTGGAACGGTAATGCTGCCGTCCGCAGAAGCCTTTACGATTTCCTTGTGGGGCTGAATGTTGAACATGCCAGTCATAATTTCTCCTTGTTTAAAAGAATTTTACATTCCGCCGTTTTTTCGGTTTTGCTGACAACTGCGCCGTTTTATCGTACCGCCGACTCTCCGCTTCTCTCGGTGTTTATGTCATTTCGGCTTGAAAAAATTTGTGCAGCGCAGCTTCGGCTATTCGGCGAAAATCATATACAGGTCGTGCATATTTTGCATTATGTAAATTCCGTATTTGTGTTTTACGGTCAGATTTTCTCAGTTGTCAAACGCTCCCTCGCCGATATAAATTATGTTGTCGGGCAGCTTTGTGCTCTTTAGCTGCACGCCTGTGCTATTGGTTCAGATTCTAAATCTGCTGCGAAATCCGCGCATATCGGGATACCAAACAGGCTATTGGACTAATATAACAAAAGGCGGACTTTTTTATCGAAAAAACAATTTAAATGTTAAAAATTTCATCATATTCAACATTTAAAATTTTCTTCAACATGATTATCTCATCGGGATAAAGGTGACGCTGCCCGACCTCTATCTTTGCAACGGCGCTTCTTGTAATATCGCAGCCGTTTACCTGAAGCTTTGCCGCCATCTGTTCCTGCGTCAGTTTTTTCTTTTCGCGCAAAGCTCTGATATTATTACCTATGGCAGTTTCGATTTCCTTGTTCAATATGTATAAAACCTCCTCGGCGTGTTCTTTACTGCCCTTAATTGTTTTGATTTAAGATTTATGTAATTATTTACACTTTTTTACTTAGATTACATCATTTATATATAAACTTGTTTTTGTGCTGCCATATATATTATAACAAATTTTTGCAAAATGGCAACGTGCTCTGACCGATTCGCCATAATCGTACAATTAAACTTTGTTTGGGATAACGTATTAACCGTTATCATATACGGTACATTTCGTTCCTATTTTTTAAAAATGTTTGAATATCCACGACCTGTTTCAAATAGGATACTGCCATTCCGAATAATTCTTAAACTCCGACCCCCAATAATCTGTCTCGGTAATGATATTGTTATTCAATTTTTTTGATTTCTGTCATATATAATCTCCTTGCATAATATTCTTTAATAGTGTCACGAAAATATTATACCATAAGCCCGAAAGAATTATTGTATAATTGTCCATCGATGCGCGAGTGAGCCAAAGGCATACATATGCGCATGGCACACATTTGCGTATTTCATTTTACCACAAAAATATAGGGCATAACACTGCGCCCTATATTTATTATCGTTATAACGGCATCTCAAACAATTTTGTGATTATACTTATCTTCAAGCTATGCAGGCATCTTTTCGTTGATTCTGTCTGCACCCCGATTGAAGCTTAGAATAAGATAGTCGCAGAAAGCCATTGACTTTATTATAAGCATGCGTTATAACATCTCTGCACCTATTCAAGTGCAAATTTGTTTGATGCACGGTGTTTTTAAATGATTGTTTGTTTTAATTGTAGTCTGCGTTTCGCTTTAAACAGCGTTTTTCAATCAAGGAAAACAAAATATTACGGGCAATTTGTGCAATATTGCCAATGAATTGCAGAAAAAATAATATAAATTTTGTCTATTTAGTACCTTGCAAAACATAATACCTTGTGCTATAATAAGATTGTAAGAGATGAAAGACCGAAGAGCTGTACGAGTGTCAGCGTCGGATTTTTTTAAAGCAGGCTACCTTGTTAGACAAGATACCTTGAAGGATAAAGTAGAACGTGGGGAGAACACTATAATCGTTCTCCGCAGATGAACTGCTATTGGGGGTGCGTGAGAGAATGAATTCTCAGCTGAAGCGCGGAACTCTGGAGCTGTGTGTTCTGTCGATAGTAAACGAGCACGACTGTTACGGCTATGAGTTGGTGAACAGGATTTCGGAATGTATGCAGGTAACTGAGGGGACGATATACCCCCTTATGAAGCGTCTTAAGGATTTGGGGACGATAGACAGCTACATTGTCGAGTCACAGGAGGGTCCGCCGCGGAAATATTATAAGATAACGGACATAGGCTCCGGCGAGCTGGAAAGACTCTCAAGAGAATGGTTTGAGTTTATAGACAGCGTAAATAAACTGCTGAAAGGGGACAAAGGGTAATGGTTGCCAGTAACAGAGAAGATTTTTTGTTTCAGCTCCATAATGAGCTTCACAGAATAGGCGTGGACGCAAGCTCGGACATTTTTTCGGATTTTGAGGAGCATTTCAAGGCAAGCGCCGGCGAGGGTCTGACGGAGGAAGAAACCTGCCGCAGGCTCGGAGATGTCAAGGAGATAGCGCGCAGCTACATCGACATTGAAAGCAGCCGCATAAACAGCATAGTGGCTCAGGCGATAGAGGCGGACAGACCGCACGTCAGCCTTACAAAACCGGGGCATGACGTTCCTGCGGATCTTAATCTTATAAAAGATAAGGAAGAAAAGCCTTCCGAGCCGATGCCCGAATATACCCCGCAGCATTTCAGTTCGGAGATATATCCCAACGTTCAGTCACAGACGGCTGGCTCGGCTCAGCCGCAGCCGCCGGAAGCGGACGGCTGCGCAAACGGCAGCACGGCAGGAGCGGATACGGGCGCTCAGGCGGGACAGACCAACCAGACTCTCGGAGACGCTTTCGGAGCGGCAGGCAGAGCGATAGGCGAGGCAGCAAAAGCTGCGGGTCATGCCATTGGTGAGGCATTTTCCGCCGACGCGGTTAAGACGGCGGGCAGAAACGCCGCCGAGGCGGCGAAGAACGCGGGAGGTGTTGTGGCGGAAAAGGTGAAAGCCGCCGCGGAAAACGCGCGGAATGCCCATCAGACTCATCAGGCATACCACAACGGTCAGCCTGAGACTGCCGTACCTCAGCCATCAAACGAATCGCGCGAATACAATTCAACTGATCGCCGCGGGGAGATACCGCCGCAGTACGGCGCAAAGGCGGGTACGGGAAAGGGATTCAGCTTCAGCGACGTAAAGGGAATGAAGATGAACCCGAGCTTTGGAAAGCTGTTCGGCTGCATTTGTCTTGACCTGTTCGTGTGGTCGTGGCTCGTTTCTCTGCTGGGAGCGATTGCGTTGCATATAGGAGCGGGCGGATTTGTTTGGTGTCTGTCAAACGGCTTCAGCGGTATGTTCGGGGGGCTATATTCTTATCATATAATAAGCCGCATTTTTTATTGTATCGCAATGATCTCGCTCGGAGTTATACTGCTGCTTCTGGGCATACTGCTGGTAAAGGGAATAATAAAGCTGGTGAAACATATCGTGTTTATGCACGTCAAGGCGTTGTACGACCTGTAAGGAGGCGATAAGAATGTTAAAAAAATTATTCGGGATATTTATCCCCCTCTGCATTTTCTCTTTTATCGCTTTCGGGGTATCCGCGGCGGTGCTTGGCACCGGATACGGAAGCGCGAGTTATGTGGTTGATGAGGCTATGGAGGGCACTGGAAATATATCCTCATGGGAAACAAACGAAAGTTACACAAATATAAAGCTGGACGCGGGAGCGTATAACGTTATGCTTGTTCCCGGCATTGTCGGCGACGACACTACCTATTTTAACGATGATCGCTTCTCTAATAATTGCGGAGATGTTTTCACTCGTGTGGATGGTGATACGCTTGAGATAACCATCAACGGCGGAAATATAAATTTGGGGTTTGATTATCTTGACAGACTGTTTGAGGCTATCAGAACGGGGGAAGGCTTTGACGAAATTTTCGCTATGTGCACTCTGACTGTAACCGTACCCCCGAGAGTGTACGAATCACTTGATGTAAACATCGGCTCCGGAAGCTTGGAGATAGTAAATATTAACGCGCAGAGCAACACTGTTTGTCTCAATTCGGGCAAGATCAGCTATTTTAACGACAACGATTTTACAGCCGATTCCATAGGCATAGAGGTAGGCTCTGGGTATATACAGGCTTATGGAATGCACACAAGGGAATACGATATTGAAATAAACTCGGGAAAATATGAGATATTTGGGCTTTCCGGCGAGGGCAGTATAGACGTGAACAGCGGAAACGGGAATGTTGATTTTTACAGGCTGGACGGAAATTGCGATGTTTATATGAACAGCGGCACAGTGGATATATATATTCCCTATAACGCTTCCGCGAGGCTCGCCGCGGGCATAAATTCGGGCGGCGTATATGTGAACTCGGCGGAAATCGGCAGTACGAGAATGCGCGATGGCGATATAGTGACGCTCGGCGGCGGAGAGCATGAGATGAACTTTACAATCAATTCGGGCACAGTTTCGGTTTCGGAATATTATCCGGAGGAGGAAACCGTGATATCCGGGACATCCGATTTATCGCAGATAGATTTTGGTTTAGTTCCCGCCGAGGATGTTATAACGTCAATAGTTGAGGCGCAGGTGGAGAGCGCTGTTGAGGTGGCGGCGGAAAATATGGTTCATTTTATTGAAGCTCCCGAACCCCCAAGCGCTCTCAAACCGCCGAAGCCTTCGTGGATTTTCGCGCCGGCATCGGCAAGCTACAAACAGGGCTGAACCCACATGAAAGGAGTATATTATGGCAGACAAGCAGATTTACAGATTTCCAAATGAGATATCAAGGGTAGAGATAGGCTCGATAGGCGCTAAGATAATCGTTAAGCGTCATGAGGAGGAGATAATTATAGCGGAGTACGACAATCCGCGCGACACGCCCGAATTTGCCGCGACGATAAGCGGAAAAACGCTCTCACTGAAAGAGAAGCTGTCGTTAAGTATTTTTGGCAGCAAGCCCACAGAGGGATACTCCATCACGGTATATCTCCCCGAAAGATGCTTTGAAAGCATTGCGGTTAACACCGCTTCGGGCGGAGCGGAGGTAGAGGGGGTAACGGCGCGTGATTTCGACCTGAACACCGCCTCGGGCGAAATAAATATCAACGCTTATTTTGAAAATATCACGCTCCAGTCCGCCTCGGGCAACATCACGCTCACCAATCCCACCGACAAGCCCGCGAAGTCCATTCACACCTGCACTGTTTCGGGCAACGCTACGGTAAACGGATATCGTTCCGAAAAGTTCAGCCTTCATTCCGTTTCGGGAAGAACGGTATACAGCGGCGCGAGCGGCTCGGGGAAGGTAGCGGTCACATCGGGCACGGTTGATGTGAGCTATGCGGAGTGGAACGGCGATCTGGATATCAGCGCGATAAGCGGCTCGGTAAATCTTTCGCTGCCCAAGGATTCGGGGCTGGATATCAGTTTTGGCGGCATTTCAGGCACGCTCAAAACCGACCTCGGAAACGAGCGCGGCAGCTTCACCACATTGGGCAAGGGCACTTCGGGAGAATTTGGCGGGGAGAACAAGCATAAGCTCACCGTAAATCTCACCAGCGGAGTGGTCACTGCGGCGCAGGCGTGAGGTTCTGATTTTTATGTCCATAATGTTTGGGGCGGCGAGAATATAAGTTACTGCAAAGAAGGTTTGGTTGTTCGCGCCTGCGTATAGATTCGGTTATTTTTTGGATACCAAGCCGCCCCGACATTATTATAAAAATATTTTGGTTGGGAATGCGGATATGTTCGCTCTTATCCCACTCATAAGATAAGCTCATATAACAAAGTTATTGCAGCGCAATGTCGGCGCAGGAAATTTTTCGCGGGAACCTAAGTACGCAATATGCAGCGAAGCGGGGAGTTTTTGCTCAGGCGTGCCGCGGAAAATATTAAATTTAAAAATAAATTAGCGCAGAACAATAGTTCATATAAATGCCATTTGGCGATGGCTTAAACACTTTTATCGCCAATATTGCTTAAAGAAATAGCAGACGACAGGATATTGTCTGCGTACTGCAAACTTTAAAATCAAAATTGGGAGGCGCATATGGAAGGTAAAAAGGGAAGCGTAGTCCGCGGAGTTCTTTTTGTTGGAATAGCTGTGGGAACGATCTTGCTTTCGGCGGCGATAGTTCTTTTCACGCCGCTCAACAGACTGCTCAATAAGATACCGCGCAAAAACGCGGAAGCGCCCGAGGAAACGACGGCGGACGAAGAATAAAAATTATCTCCGCGGCAGAGGAAAGCCACAGTCCGCACCGCAGAGTTAATATATAAGCCCCGACCCCTCGGCGAATAAAACGCCGAAGGCTATCGGGGCTTATGCTTTGAATAGTCTTGCTCCGCAGTATCCGTGATTTATCATTGTCGGTCATTTGTTAAGAAAAATTAACGTGTTTTTCTGTTGACAACATAGGAATAATATGTTATAATGACATTGTGGTTATTTCACAAATTCTTTATCGAAAGGAAAAAAATGAAAAAAACAATTCAAAGAATATTGGCGGTATTTGCTGCCGCTTCGTTATGCGCAAGTATGGCGTTTGCAGCTACGGCTGAAGATGATGTTCAACAGCCAAGGGGTTTCTATACGATTCAGATGTTGCACAGACAATACCCCGATGGTTCTCATTATTCAACGACAACAGAACCGTGTGTATGTCACAATGGTATGACTTGTAACTCACCATGTACTTGCGTTAAATACAAAGGCGCATCTCAGTGTATTGGATTTGCACAATACTGCTATTATATGTATAATGATTGCGACGTACCTTACAATAATGCAAGCAAATATTATTCTTTGAGTTCGGACGCGAATATGCGTAACTTTTTGGAGAAGGTCGGTAATCAATGCTATGTCAGAGGTCAAACGGCAAACGGGACACCTCACGCGGTTTTTATTGTAAGCAGTTCAACCAGAAACAAAACGGTTACGGTTTATGACTGTAACATGGACGGCCAGTGCGGCGTATCCTTTGGTACATATTCATACAGTGAATTCAGAGATCATATGTATAGTGTTAGGTTCTGCTATACGGCGGATCAAAATGTGTTTGAGTATAAAGAGCTTGCGGGGGAATAACGGTTAATGAAAACACATATGAAGCTTACGGCGATCGCGTCTGCTCTGCTTTTAACGGCGTGCGGCGCGGAGCCGATATTGGAGCAGCCGCCGACATATGACGCGCCGACGGAAGCCGTCTCCCGCGTTTCATCAGGCGAACCCGAAAGCGAGGAAAGCACGGAGGTCGAGGAAACGACGGACGCGCTGATCGGGTATGGCGGCGAAGCGCTGGAGCGGGAAAGCTTTGTGAGATCTCCCAATGAAACAGACCCCAACAGCAACTGGGTGAAATGTGAGACGGACTATGGCTTTATTGCTGTTTTTGACGGAAATATCTATAACAGCTATGATAACCCCGAAAAATTTGACTTTGAAAACTGGGAGTGCACCGAAAGCTGCGAGGCGGCAAGCGGGGGCGATCTCATTATCGGCGTGGGAGACGAGGTGGGCGGACTTACCTGTTCCCGCGCGGGCTCACATTATTGCATGGCTCCGGGCATTCTTGACGAGCCGCACCTGTTTCTTTCTTTTGCCTGCTTTGACGGAGAAGCTGAGGTAACGGGCTATGTGTATCGCTGCTATGGCGACGAGGCTTATATGGACGATGGACAACTGCTGTTCTACCCCGACGGCGACAGCTGGCGCGGGCTGCCCGTTCCGTGCAGGACGGAATATTTTACATACCTTATGAACGACGGAGGATTTGTTCACGCGCCCTTCCAGATTAGCCTGGGCACCGTATACGATTATCCCTCGCTTGATATTGAGCGTGATATACCGCAGGGCTCCACGGCGCATATGCGGTTTGTGCTGAAGGATATCGGCCTTGCCTACGGCGACGGAGATTTCAGCGGATTTACAATAAGTTCGGCGGTCATAGTTTCCTCCGAAAAAATCAGTGATTAAAAACAAAGCCCGAGAACGCAAATTCTCGGGCTTACTTTATCTCGTCACGAACATCGGCTGTATCTGCCGCCCCTCCATGGCGTCGGAAATGGTCTGGGGTATCTTCGAAAAGTCCGCTATCATGGAAAAGGGTTTGCCCACACAGTCGTCCTGGAGCATGGGGACAAAGTAGAAATTCTTGTAGTTGCGCAAAGTGCCTATGTTCTTTGCCGAACCGCTAAGTGCGTCGTTGGTTGAAACTGCTATCACCACGGGTCGCTGGTTGCGCAGGTGGCTCTTGACCGCCATGCAGACGGGAGTATCGGTAATGCCCAGCGCAAGCTTGGCAAGCGTATTTCCCGTGCAGGGGGCTACCACAAGCACGTCAAACATTTTTTTCGGACCTACGGGTTCGGTTGCGGTGATGTCATGAAGAACCGTTCTTCCCGTAATCTCATACAGTCTTGCCGCGTGCTCCTGAGCCGCGCCAAAGCGTGTGTCAAGAGAATAGGCGTTGTGGGACATTATCGGGGTAAGCTCGCAGCCCAGCGCGGAAAGCTGCTCAAGCTGCTCAAACGCGCGCGAGAACGTGCAGAACGAGCCGCACACGGCGAAGCCTACCCTTAATCCCGATAGCTTCTGTATATCGCTCATAATGATTATCCTTTCGTGAATTATCGGGTTTACCTAAGTAAGCGGATTGTATCCGCGGATTTTTTATATGGGGTTGATCTAAGCAGAATTTGTGGGTGACATAAGGGGGGTAATTATTTAAATGTGAATTTCCCGCACCACTACACTCACCTTTGGCGGGTTTCGTTAGCCTTGGCATGAAAGATCCGCTTCACTTCGTTACGCTTTGCTTTCCCGCCGGCTTGCGGGAAATTCATGCGTGGGCGTTCAGTTGTTTATAAATTACCAAGTCTTAACTGTGCAATTTTTTCGCGGCTGCCGACCGTTTGGAAAAATACACAATGGTCAATTTACCTTGCTGAGCTTCTCCGCCTCCGCGAGGATTGTTTCGGCGATAAGCTCGCCCGCGGTTTTGGGTGAATATTTTCCGGGAAGCCCCGGGGCGTAGATGTACTGAACACCGTATTGCTCCGACCTGCTTTTATACGGCTCTGGTGGCAGCGTGGCAAGCTCCAGATAGACCGTGCCGCGCTTCATGCATGTGAATGTGCTTTCGTCGAACAGCTCAGTGGGAACGGTGTTTACAATAAAATCTGCTTTGCTGCAGATCGCTGACAGCTCTTCCGTATCAACAGCATAAAATCCGTCAAGCTCCGCTTTTGTGCGCTGTTCAATACTTCTGGCGCATATCGTGACGGAAGCGCCGAACGCTTTCAGAAGCCGCGCTGTATAAACTGCCACTCTGCCGCCGCCCGTTATCGCTATATCTGCCCCGAAAACCGAGGAATCATTGCAGTTCGCCAGAATAGCCGCGGCAGATTCCGCGGTAAGCGCAGCATTTTTCAGTGTGAGCGGCTCATCGGAAAAATAGTTCACAAACCGCAGTCCGTTAGTTCTGCAGATATCCTCTGCCGATTTGTTTGCTCCTCCACAGAAAACAGTCGCGTGTTCGGCAGCATATTGCGATATAAGCTGAAACGGCAGCGGTGTTTCTGAAAGCGGGGCATTGATATAAACGCCGTCACGGCTGACGGGAAGCGGCAGAACAATATATTCGTACTTCCCTTCGGGCATATCCGCGCCGTTCACCATGTCAACAAAATATTTTTTCGATAAAAAGTCCGCGGCGTATTCCATGCGCTTGTCGCCGCCTATAAAAAGAAATCTGTCTTTCATAGTCAAAAACTGCCGCCGGAGAGGGTCTGCGGACACACTCTGCAAGGCGGATCTCCTTTCGGTAGTCCGTAAAGCCGCTTTACCGGCAAACGGTACGGGCAGACACGGTCTGCCGCCTACAACATTTTATGCGGACGGAGCGGATAAGTGAATACTTTCACTCTTGACAATACAGCGGGTTAGTAGTATAATATTTGATGTATAGATTTGCCCCGCGGTAGGAAAATAATAACAATTTAACAATCCATGCAATATTTGCCTGCGTATGCGGCAGGTATTTAAGAGAAAGCGCAAAAACCGCGGTCGAGCGTAAGGAGGACAAAATCATGAATATTTCACAGGACATAAGGTATGTTGGAGTAAACGACCATGAGGTCGATCTTTTCGAGGGGCAGTACACTGTTCCCAACGGTATGGCGTATAATTCTTATGTGATACTGGATGAGAAAATAGCCGTTATGGACACGGTAGACAAAAATTTCGGGGAAGAATGGCTGAAAAATCTTTCCGAGACTTTGGGCGGCAGAACGCCCGATTATCTGGTGGTTCAGCATATGGAGCCGGATCATTCCGCCAATATTGCGGGATTTACAGAGGCATATCCCGAAGCTAAGATAGTAGCCACCAAAAAGGCATTTGAGATTATGGGTCAGTTTTTCGGCACGGATTACGCGGACAGGCAGGTAGTTGTTGGCGAGAAGGACACTCTGTCTCTCGGAAAGCATACTCTTACATTCGTGACAGCGCCGATGGTACACTGGCCTGAGGTTATTGTAACATATGACGACGCGGACAAGGTGCTGTTCTCGGCTGACGCTTTCGGAAAATTTGGTGCGCTGGACGCGGAGGAAGATTGGGCATGTGAGGCAAGGCGGTACTATATCGGAATTGTCGGGAAATATGGCGTTCAGGTTCAGGCACTGCTGAAAAAGGCGGCTGCACTGGATATCAGAACGATATGCCCCCTGCACGGTCCCATTCTGACTGAAAATCTTGAATATTATATCGGGTTATACAACACATGGTCAAGCTACGGCGTTGAGTCGGAGGGTGTTGCGATAGCTTATACCTCGGTGTACGGCAATACCAGAAAGGCGGCTCTGCTGCTGGCGGATAAGCTTAAGGAGAAAGGATGCCCCAAGGTGGCTGTTACCGATCTGGCTCGAGACGATATGGCGGAGGCGGTTGAGGATGCGTTCCGTTACGGAAAGCTGGTGCTTGCCACCACGACCTATAACGCGGAAATATTCCCTTTTATGAGGGAGTTTATTGCGCATCTTTCCGAGCGCAATTTCCAGAACCGAACCATCGGAATTATCGAAAACGGAAGCTGGGCGCCCATGGCGGCAAAGGTCATCAGGGCGGCTTTTGAGAAGAGCAAAAATATAACGTTTACCAATACCACCGTAACCATAAAGTCGGCACTGAACGCGGAAAGCTCCGCGCAGCTTGAGGCACTGGCTGAGGAATTGTTAAAGTAAGTCAGCGGCAATAGAGCTATGCTCAGACGAGCGCTCGAGAGCCGCATATAAAAAGAGGAGCAAAGGCGCGAAAAAAATACGGGTCATAACGCCCACGCAGAAAATTTCCCGAAAGCCTCCGTGAAAGTGTAGTGAAGCGTAGATAAACGGAGCTTTCGCGGAGGGATAGCGGGGGCTTGCATAGCAAGTCCCCGCAATTCGGGAAAAATCAATTTTAAATCAGGAGGAAATATGCTTAAACCTTTTTCGGACAGGGTGTCGGGGCTTCAGCCGTCAGCGATAAGGGAGATATTAAAGTTTACTGCAGACCCAGAGGTAATAAGCTTCGCCGCGGGAAATCCCGCTCCCGAAGCGTTTCCCGTAAAAATTATTGAAAAGCTGTCCTCGCAGATATTCGCGGAGGAGCCTATCGGCGCTTTGCAGTATTCGGTGACCGAGGGCTACGCTCCCTTGCGTGAGCGGCTTAAAGAGGAGCTGGCACAAAAGGGCTTGTTTAAATCCGGAGACATGGTTGTCATAACCGCGGGCGCGCAGCAGGCGATAGAGACAACTGCGAAGATATTGCTGAACGAGGGAGACGTAATAATATGTGAAGACCCTGCGTTTATAGGGTCGCTGAACGCTTTCCGTTCTTACGGCGTGCGTCTTGTGGGAGTGCCAATGGACGGCGATGGAATGAGCGTGGAAGGTCTGGAAGCGGCGCTTAAGGCAAATCCGTCCGCAAAGCTGATATACACCATTCCGAATTTTCAGAACCCCACAGGTTTGACCTCAACGCTGAAACGTCGCCGTGAAATGCTGGAGCTGGCAAAGCGTTATGGTGTGTATATCTTGGAGGATAATCCCTACGGCGATTTGAGGTTTGAGGGAGAGGGCGTGCCGTCGATAAAGGAGCTTGACGACAGCGGCGCGGTGCTGTATGCGGGAACGTTTTCGAAAACGCTTGCCCCGGGGCTGAGAGTGGGATATCTGCTGGGCTGCGAGGAAATTGTAAAAAAGGCTGTCGTGGGCTTGCAAACCAGCACGGTACATACCAACATTTGGGCGCAGATGCTTACCTATCGGTTTTTGAAAGAGGTTGATTTTGAGGAGCACCTTGAGCGGCTGAGAGGCATTTACAGGGCGAAATACCGCCGCATGAGGGATGGACTGCGCCGCGAGCTGCCCGAACGTATAGAACTTACCGAGCCGCAGGGCGGGTTGTTTATTTGGGGAACCCTGCCTGAGGGCCGCGATATGAACGTTTTTTGTTCCGAAGCGGTGAGGAACAAGGTGGCGGTAGTCCCCGGCAATGCCTTTTCCGCGGACGAAAGAGCAGTAAGCCGTTCGTTCAGAATGAATTTCAGCACGCCGACCGACGAGCAGATAGACCAAGGCGTTAAAATTCTGGGCAAGGTTGCGCGGGAGCTTTTAGGGTAAATGCGGTGTGGTTTCAAGGCACTCAAAAAAATATATTCGCAGTACCCCGAAATCAAGAGATTGATGGCGCTGAAAGCAGATGTCGGCTAAATGCCCCGTATGAATTTCCCGCATAGTGCGCAATGCTTTAATGCGCATCCCGCAAAGAGGGCGGAGCATTCGTGCCGAGGATAGTGAAAATTTCGGCAAAGCCGAAGACGCTGCTTGTAGAAAAAATCGTAACGCAATGTTGACGCAGGAAATTTTTCACGAGAGCCTGAGTATGCAACACACAGAGAAGCGAAGTGTTGCATACTCAGGCGGGCCGCGGAAAATTTCAAAATCAAATCAGGAGGAACACATGGGAGAGAAAAAAAGGATATTTAGCGGCATACAGCCGACAAATACGCCCCATCTCGGAAATTATTTCGGAGCAATGGCAAACTGGGTCAAGCTTCAGGAGGAATATGACTGCACATACAGCATAGTCGACCTGCACTCGATAACGGTAAGGCAGGACCCCGTAAAACTGAGGGCGCAGATAAAGGAGAGTTACGCGCTGCTTATAGCGATGGGGCTTGATCCCGAAAAATCCACGCTTTTCGTGCAGGGGCATAACCCCAACCACGCGGAGCTTTCGTGGATACTGTCCTGCTATACCCAGTTCGGCGAGCTGTCAAGAATGACACAGTTTAAGGATAAGTCGCAGAAGCACCCCGATAATATCAACGCGGGACTGTTCACTTATCCCGTGCTGATGGCGGCGGACATATTGCTGTATCAGGCGGACCTTGTGCCCGTCGGACAGGATCAGATGCAGCATCTGGAGCTTGCGCGGAATATCGTGCAGAGGTTCAACGGGGTATACGGCGATGTGTTCACCATGCCCGAGGGATATATCACTAAAAGTACCGCGAAAATAATGTCGCTTCAGGAGCCGACAAAGAAGATGTCGAAATCCGATGAGAACCCCAACGCTTCTGTTTGGGTGCTTGATGACCGCGACACGATAATAAGGAAGTTCAAGCGCGCCGTCACCGACAGCGAAACGGAGGTCTGTGCGCGCGAGGGCAAGGACGGCATAGTCAATCTGATGTCGATATACTCCGCGGCGACGGACAAGAGCTTTGAGGAGATAGAGGCGGAATTCAGCGGCAGGGGCTACGGCGATTTCAAGCTGGCGGTAGGCGAGGCTGTCGCGGACAAGCTCGCCCCCATGCAGGAAGAGTTCAGGCGTATATCGTCGGATAAGGCATATCTTGAGGACTGCATGAAAAAGGGCGCTGAAAAGGCGTTCAGAACTACCCGCAAAACATTGCAGAAGGTGCAGAAGAAGCTGGGATTTGTTGTTTTGTAATGTAGGGTTGGCTTATAGACGTATTGACAACTTGTGCAAACAGTTTTGATGTAACATATTAAAAAAGCTTTTGTATATTCTGGTATTGATGGCGGCGATTATGCCATAGAGGGTATATGTGGCGGTCATACATGGACACCCTATCCCCTTCGACTTTTATGAAGCGGACAATAACTGGGATGAGTTTCCAAGTATTCCTGTCGTTCGCGGGTGTTTTGTGAATAGAGCCGGCGCTCAAGCCGCCTTTGATGAGATATAAGCGGAGGGTGACTAAATAACCATGACTTTTCTGCGCGGCGACCGTTATCTTAAACTACACTACGCTTATATTGGATTGCCAGCGCGAAGAACCGCCCAAGTTCTCACGTGAAAATCACTAAAAAACCTTTATGATACAAAACCTTGTAATGCTGATAAATAAGGGCTGGGGCATATATTACGCAAGTATAAACGGCTGAAAATCTTCACGAAAGCGGTCGGGGTTATGGTAAAATTGCACAAAAATGAATATATATAAATAAAACCCTTGAAATTTCAAGGCGAATGTGTTATAATGTTTCTTGTTACTGAAAAACTACACAAGAGAGGTAGGTGCTAAAAATGGCAAAATGTGAAATCTGCGGAAAGAGCGTATCCTTCGGAATCAAGGTTTCTCACTCTCACAGACGCAGCAACAGAACCTATAAGCCGAACGTAAAGAAGGTCAAGGCGATAGTTAACGGCACTCCCTGCAGAGTTAATGCCTGCACGCGCTGCCTGCGCTCGGGTCTTGTTCAGAGAGCGGTATAATTGGCTTTCAACAATCTCTTATATGGTTATCCCCTGCTTTCGGCAGGGGATTTTGTTTGTATAAAACTGCTGCGGTGCAAAGCCGCCGAAAAAAATTAAAAATTTAAATAAACCTGCTTAGGTCAACAATTTGCCAGAAAGCGTCGCAAATTAAAATTTTGTTTTTAGTATTGAAATATAACGCGAAAAGTGGTATAATAGATAGGATAAATACGGAATCCGCGGAAAAAGGAAAGGATATGAAAATGGCTACAAAATACATATTTGTTACGGGCGGCGTTGTGTCGGGACTCGGAAAGGGAATTACGGCAGCTTCTTTGGGACGGCTGCTGAAAATGAGGGGCTATAAGGTAACGATACAGAAATTTGACCCCTATCTTAACGTAGACCCCGGAACAATGAGCCCCTATCAGCATGGAGAAGTTTTCGTCACCGATGACGGAGCGGAAACTGACCTTGATTTGGGTCATTACGAGCGCTTTATTGATGAAAATCTGTCGGTAAACAGCAACGTAACCACGGGTAAAATTTACCTCAATGTGCTTAACAAGGAGCGCCGCGGAGATTATCTCGGCGGCACGGTTCAGGTTATCCCGCATGTCACCAATGAGATAAAGGAGCGTATCTATCGTGTTGCCAACAGCGGCGCGGAGTCGGCGGACGTTGTTATAACGGAGATAGGCGGCACGGTTGGCGATATCGAGTCCACGCCCTTTCTTGAGGCTATCCGCCAGGTAAGCTACGAGCTTGGGCGCGAGAACGTTATGTATATCCACGTAACGCTTCTCCCTTTTATTTCGGGCAGCAACGAGCTTAAAACAAAGCCCACACAGCACAGCGTAAAGGAGCTGCTGTCAATAGGCATACAGCCCACTGTTCTTGTGCTGAGAAGCGAAACGGAGATACCTGAGGAAATGCGTGAAAAGGTGGCGAGCTTCTGCAACGTCCGCAAGGAGGACGTTATACAGAACCTGACCGCTTCGTCATTGTACGCTGTTCCGCTCATGCTGGAAAAAGAGGGGCTTGCGCACTGCGCGTGCCACCACCTCGGTTTGGAGGACAGAAAGCCCGACCTCACCGAGTGGGAGGAAATGGTAAAGAGACAGGAGAACGCCGTCGAGCCGCTGACCATCGGTCTTGTGGGAAAATACGTCGCTCTGCCCGACGCATACATTTCGGTTATGGAGTCCATTCGCCACGCTGGAGCGGCGAACGGCGCGAACGTTGACATCAAGCTGATAAATTCCGAGGAGATAACCTCCGAGACTGCGAGAGAGCTTCTGAAGGGTTTGAACGGCATATGCGTTCCCGGCGGCTTTGGCGACAGGGGCATTGAGGGCAAGATAGAGGCTGTCCGCTACGCGAGGGAGAATAAAGTTCCATATTTCGGGCTTTGTTTGGGTATGCAGATGGCTGTTGTGGAGTTCGCGCGCCATGTAGGCGGCCTTGAGGGCGCGAATTCCGCGGAATTCGGCGAGTTCCAATATAATGTTATTGACATAATGCCCGATCAGAAGGGCGTTGAGATGGGCGGCACAATGCGCCTGGGGCTTTACCCCTGCAAGCTTGACGAGGGCACGATATCCCGCGGCGTATACGGCGAGGAGCTGATATATGAGCGCCACCGCCACCGCTACGAATTCAATAATGCGTTCAGAGAGCAGCTTGCTGCAAAGGGGCTGAAATTTGCTGGGCTGTCCCCCGACGGCAAGCTTGTGGAGATAGTGGAGCTTCCCAAGGAGGTTCACCCATGGTTTGTCGCGGTTCAGTTTCACCCCGAATTCAAATCCCGCCCCAACAGACCGCACCCGCTGTTCAATGACTTTATCAAGGCGGCGATATGCAAGACTGATAACTGATATCACGCAAACGGAGGAAACATGGAGCATAAAGGCACCGTATATATCGAAACCAAGAGGCTTATTTTGCGCCGCTTTACTGTAAGCGATGCAGAGGCTATGTATGAAAATTGGGCTTCTGACGAAGAGGTCATAAAATATCTTACGTGGCAGACGCATGGCGATATCTCGGTGAGCGAGGGTGTTTTGCGCGAATGGGTAAATAATTACGCAAGAAACGATTTCTATCAATGGGCGATAGTCTTCAAGGAATATTCTGACAAGCCGATAGGCTCGATAGCTGTTGTGGAGAATATTGACGAGACGGTCGGGAAAGCACATATCGGATATTGTATCGGAAAGCCTTGGTGGCACAAGGGCATAATGTCGGAGGCGCTGGGGGCGGTCATTAATTTCCTTTTCGACGAGGTGGGTGTAAACCGTGTCGAATCAAGGCACGACCCGCGTAATCCCAATTCGGGCGCGGTCATGAAAAAGTGCGGAATGAAGTTCGAGGGAACGCTGAGGCAGTCGGACAGGAATAATCAGGGAATTTGCGACGCTTGTTATTACGCAATACTGGCGGATGAGCGGTAGCTTGACATTCTATAAAATTTGCCGCCAGCGGCAGCCGTTACATTAAGGAGTTGCAGGTATGGAAAGTAATTTTTATGACAACAGAGAGCTTTCTTGGCTCAAGTTTAACGAAAGAGTGCTTGAGGAAGCGCGTGATGAGGAAACTCCTTTGTTTGAAAGGCTCAGGTTCGTGCAGATATTCTGCTCAAATCTCGATGAATTTTTTATGATAAGGTGCGGCAGCCTTAACGACAAAGCAAGCTTTGACCCAAAGGACAGGGAAAACAAGACCAACATGACCTCTAAAGAGCAGCTTAGCGCGATAGCCAAGAGGGTAAGAGCGCTGCTGCCAATAAAGGACAGGGCTTACGCAGAGATAATGCGCGGACTGTCGGAATACGGCGTGGAGCATATCGCGGAGGATAGGCTTACTCCGGAGGAGGACGCTTTTCTTAAGGCGTTTTTCACGCGGGAGATTCGCCCGCTGCTGTTTACGGTAGTAGTGGATAAAAAGCACCCTGTGCCGTTCCTCAAAAGCGGCGAGATATACATTGGCGCGGCGATAAGAAAAAAGACCGACCCCGCGGGCAAAATAACGCTGGGTATACTTCCCGCATCGGAAAATCTTCCGCGGGTCATATTCCTGCCCAAAACGGGAAAATTTATCTTGTGCGAGGAGCTGATATCCCGTTACGCCAAGCAGGTTTTCAGCAATTTTGAGATAATCTCACGCTGTATATTCAGGGTGACAAGAAACGCTGATATCGCTCCCGACGAGGGACTGTTCGACCACGATATGGATTTCCGCGACATAATGAGCAAGCTGGTAAAAAAGCGCAAGAAGCTCAAGCCCGTAAGGCTGGAATTTCAGGGAAGTCCCGATGCCGAGGTCGCAGAGAGTATCGCCAAGATACTTGGTGTAAAGGGAAATTTTGTTTTCACGCAGAACGCTCCGCTTAATATGGATTTTCTTTCCGCTTTGGAGCGCAGGTTGGAAAAGCAGAGCGAGCTGTTTTTCCAGCAGCTTACGCCGCAAAGGTCTCCGTTTATTGAAGCCGACAGGTCAATAATAGAGCAGATAAAGGAGCGGGATATACTGCTGAATTATCCGTATGAAAACATAAACCAGTTTATAAGGCTGCTTGAGGAAGCGGCGGACAATCCGCGCGTAATGTCAATAAAGATAACGCTTTACCGCGTGGCGCGGGCAAGCAAGATAATTAATGCGCTGATTAGAGCTGCGGAGAACGGTAAGGATGTGCTGGCGCTTGTTGAGCTGCGTGCGAGGTTTGACGAGGAAAACAACATCGGCTGGTCAAAGCGCCTTGAGGAAGCGGGGGTTATCGTAATATACGGGCTGGAGGAGCTTAAGGTACATTCCAAGCTGCTGCTGATAACATTGCGCGACGGTGACGGTGTGAGCTATATCACGCAGGTGGGAACAGGAAATTACAACGAGCGCACCTCGCGGCTGTATACCGACCTTTGCCTGATGACTGCGGACAGGGATTTCGGCTCGGACGCGTCTGTTGTGTTTAACGCACTTATGGTGGGGAATACTGTTGAAAGCACCAACAAGCTGCTGGTCGCTCCCAAGGGGCTGAAAAGCCGTATCGTGGAGTTTATCGACAATGAGATAACCTATGGAGAGGACGGCTATATAGGGATAAAAATGAATTCCCTGACCGATAAGGATATTATTGAAAAGCTTGCCGAGGCAAGCCGCGCGGGTGTTAAAATAGAGCTTGTGGTAAGAGGAATTTGCTGCCTTGTTGCGGGTGTTGAGGGAAGCACGGAAAATATAAGGGTAATTTCCATTGTTGGCAGGTTTCTTGAGCACAGCCGAATTTATATTTTCGGCAAGGGAGAGCGCCGCCGCGTTTATATTTCCAGCGCCGATTTTATGACACGCAATACCGAGCGCCGTGTGGAGGTAGCCGCGCCAATACTCGACCGTGCTCTCGCGGACAGAGTGACGGAAGCCTTCAATCTGATGCTAAAAGACAATGTAAAGGCGAGGGAACAGGACAGCGACGGCTCGTACCGCCATGTGGAGCGCTCTGAGGGCGAAGAGCCGCTTAATTCCCAGCTGTATTTCTACAAACAAGCGTATAAAGCGGCGGAACGGCAGACCGCCCCTGCCGCGGAGGATACCTCTAAAAGGGAGCATATCTCCGTCAGGGTTAAGATAAGAAAAATAAAGTGAGCCTGAGGGGGCGCCGCTCCCGTTTTGATGTATTTGCTAAAAAGGATAACGTATAAATGAAGTCAATCAATATCGCAATAACCGCCGCCAGCTTCAGTGGCAACAAGGGTGCGGCGGCAATGCTGCAAAGCAGTATAAAACAGCTTAAGGAGCGCTATGGGGAAAGAATAAACCTTTTTCTTATGTCCACCTACCCGAGCGCCGACCGCAGGCTGATAGCGGAAATGCCGGAAAAATACGATTTTATAAAGGTGGTAAACGCCAAGCCGGAGCGGCTGCTGTTTCTCACCTTTCCGCTGGCGATATTGTATAAAATACTGCCCTTTATGAGAAAGCTGCTGAAAAAGGATAAGATAATAAAGGCGTATTCGCAGTGCGATATCGTGATAGACGAGGCGGGAATTTCTTTTGTGGACAGCAGAGGCTTTGTGATGAACACATATGCCTTTGTCTGCGCCGCCGTGCCTCTGCTTTGCGGCACTCCCGTTGCGAAATATTCTCAGGCGCTGGGTTCGTTCAAAAGCCCGTGGAACAGATTTCTCGCCAAATGGATACTGCCCAAGCTGAAGCTTATCTGCGCCCGCGGGGAGATAACCCTTGAAAATTTAAGAGAGATTGGCGTATCCAAAAATGTAAGACTCTGCGCCGACGGAGCTTTCACCATGCCCGACAGCCCCTATTGGGCGGGACAGGTGAAGCGGATCTGCTCCAAAACGAATTTCTATAAAAGACCCGTTATCGCCGTTTCAATTTCCAGCGTGGTGCATAAGAAGTGCCGCAAAATGGGCATTGACTACAAGGGCGTGATGACGGAATTTATAAACCGCCTTAACGCCAAAGATTACAACGTGCTGATTATCGCCAACGCCGCCCGCGAGGGCAGCGAAAAGCCGCGCAACAACGACCTTATGATATGCACGGAGGTCTACGACAGTGTTAAGGACAGGTCAAAGGTGCGCTGGTATCCCCGCGAGATGGCTCCCGAGGAGATACGCGAGCTGCTGGCGCGGTGCGAGGCGCTTGTGGCATCGAGGTTTCACGCGATGATAGGCGCTTTGGAAAAGGGCGTGCCCACGCTGCTGCTTGGCTGGTCGCACAAGTATAAAGAGGTTCTTGATATGTTCGGGCTGGGGGAATACGCCATGGATTTCTCCGAGCTTAACTGCGATACCCTTTGGGAGAGATTTTTGGGGCTTGTTGAGGACAGCGCCGATATCAGGGCAAAAATAGCGGAAAACCTGCCGCGCGTAAAGGAAAGCTCGCTTGACAATATCCGCCTTATCGGAGATTTTATCGACGAGCTGACTTACGCGCCAAAAAAAGTGAAGCTGCTTGACTTTAACGACCCCGACAAATATATCGGGGAGCATATCTGCTGCCGCATGGGCTATGCCGCCGACGAAACGATACGCGCCAACGCTGCCTCGGGCGGAATGATAACCGCGCTTCTGTGCCATCTGCTGAAAACAAAGCAGATAGACGGAGCGTGGGTCACCCGCAGCGAGATAAAGGACGGCAAGCTCGGCTACAAGACATTTATTGCCACTACTCCCGAGCAGCTGCGTGAAAGTTCTTCTTCGGTATATATGCATATGCCCCTTATGAAGCACGCCGATATGCTGGAAGAGTTCAACGGCAGACTGGCAGTGGTGCTTGTCCCCTGCCAGATGAGGGCATTTGTAAAAATGCTGGAGAGCCGCCCCGACCTCGCAAAGAAGATAGCTCTTAAACTGGGCTTGTATTGCAGCGGCAGCCACCACCAAAACGCCACTCTTGTACCGCTTCACAAGGCGGGGATATCACTTGAGGGAGCGAAGCGGCTGTATTACCGCCGCGGGCACTGGCGCGGTTTGTCAACGGTGCAGTATGAGGACGGCAGTGAGAAAACTCTCTCCTACCCGAAAACCATCTGCGCCTATAAGAACGCCTATTTTTTCAGCCGTGGAAGCTGCATGGTCTGTCAGGATCAATTTGGGTATGAAGCGGATATCAGCTTCGGTGATATCTGGCTTAAGGAAATGAAGAAAAATCCCATCAAGCACACAAGCTGCGTTATCCGCACAGAAAACGCGCTCAGAATGTACCGCTCCGCGGTGGAGGCGGGCGCGATAATCGACGCTCGCATAGACGACGAGCGCATACTGCGCAGCCAGAAGCGGGCGCTTGTGTTCAAGTGGAATTGCGCAAGAGCCAAGTGGAGAGCCTTTGCCGACGAGGGCAAGGTGCTGAACGTGGATATTGACAGCAAATGCAGATGGAATCATAAGCTGGCGTATAAGCTTGCGGCTAAGAATATGAGATACAGCGCGCAGCACCCCGAAAAGATTGAAAAGCTGCCGACTTGGCTGGTGTACTATTATATGTGCTTTATAAGAGTGCTTCTCAGCTTTTGACATTGAGCGGAGGTTTGCCATGGAGGATATCTCGCCCGAGGTGAGGAAGTTTTTAAGCGCCTTCAGAGCGCGCCCGGGTATGTATACGGGTCATGACGGAATGATAACGGAGCTGAATTTGTTCCTATGTGGAATGGGAGCTTTTCCCCTTATTTACGGAGACGCCGCAAAGGTTGATATAATTCCCCGCGAGTTTCATGATTTTACCGCGAAATACTACGGTGAGCGCTCGTCGGTGATGGGCTGGCGCAATATCATTCTTAAGCATGAGGTAGACGAGCGTTCCGCTTTCGCGAAATTCTGGGATATCCTGGACGAATGCCTGATAAGCGGTGGCTATGAGCCGCTGGAAAAAATTGAGCCGTCCCCAACGAAATACTAGCGCCGCGATTCGATAGACCATATTTTGTACTGTGACCTGGCGGCGCTTGCGGATTCTTTTTGCCGTGTTTACGGGCGGGACAGAAACGTGATTTTGCTGCGTTTCAGAGATCTGTACCGCACCCCGGGCTTTTACGGTCTGGCTGTGTGGAGGAATAATTTCCCCGTCGGAGCAGTGGTCGGAAACATTGAACAAACCGATGAGGGAGAGGTATACCGTATATCGGATTTTTGGGTCGTGCCCGACGAACGGAAAAGAGGATATGCGCGGCAGTTATTGAATGAACTGCGAAGTATACTGACCTTTCGCGGAGTAAACGGTTTTTACTCCGCGGTTACGGAGGAACAGGCAAAAATACTCGGCGAATATTTAGGCTTTACCGAAAACGGAACCCTTAAAATCATGGAGCTGCGCTGAACCCGTATCAGAGGGTGCAATGGATTATACTATAAGGCAAATGCGCGAAAGGGAATACCCTTTGTTGAACAATTTCCTGTATGAGGCAATATTTATCCCCGAGGGAGTTGAGCCGCCGCCGAGGTTGATAATAAATAAGCCCGAGCTTAGGCTCTACGTTGACGGCTTCGGCGAACAGCCCCACGATATAGCGCTCGCGGCGGAAGCGGACGGGAAAGTCGTGGGAGCGGTTTGGGTTCGTGTAATGGACGATTACGGTCACGTAGTTGACGATACGCCGTCGTTTGCGATATCATTGTATAAGGAGTACCGCGGCTGCGGTATCGGAACGGCGCTGATGAGAGCAATGCTCGTAATACTTAAAGCAAACGGATATAAATGGGCTTCGCTGGCGGTGCAAAAGGCAAACTACGCGGTAAGGTTGTACTTAAAGCTTGGATTTGAGATAATTGATGAAAACCAACAGGAATATATAATGCTTATTCGCCTATAAGTAAAGGGACGTGACGAATGAAAATAAAGATAAACAAGGACAAGCTGCTTAAAGCCCTGAAAATAGTTTTCGGGGTATTGGTCGTCGTTTTCCTCGCATGGTATTTCTGGAAAAACTGGGACGAATTTTCCGAAAAAATAATGAGCGTTAATATCGGGATATTCATTGTTTCAATGCTGTTTTATTTCGCTTATAAAATCACGCTCGCGTCGCTGTGGCACTATATCACAAAAATAAACGGCTGCTCGATAAAGTATGAAAAGGCGGTCACGAGCTACCTTTATTCCATACTCGGAAAATATATTCCGGGAAAGGTGTTCATGCTTGCCGCGCGGCTCACATATTATAAGGAGGAAGAAGCGCCGCTTTCCAAAGTGACAGTCTGCTTTTTTATCGAGAACGTCTGCACACTGCTTGGAGCGGCAATGCTGTTTATTGTTTCGCTGTTCTTTTTCCCGAACGAGCTGTTGGAGAACTACAAGTGGCTCACACTGCTGCTTATCGCGGCGTTTTTTGTGTGCATACACCCGAAAATAATCAATTTTGTGCTGCGGCTGATAGGAAAAATATTCAAGAAAAATCTTGAGATACCCATGAAATACTCGCAGATGTTAAAGGTGGTTCTGCTGTTTATCGGCAACTGGCTTATCGTGGGCTTCGGGTTCTTTATCCTTACAAAATCCATATACCCCGCCGCGGAGTGGTCGCAGATGCTATACTGTGCGGGGATATGGGGTGTTTCGGCTATCATGGGTATTCTGGCGATATTCGCCCCGTCGGGTCTTGGCGTGAGAGAGGGGATAATTGTTGCGGGGCTTATGCTGATAATGCCGCAGAGCGACGCCATGGTTATATCGGTGGTGTCCAGATTATGGCAGACTATCCCCGAGCTTCTTCTGGTGGCAATGGCGTTTGTGTATTCGAGGATACGCCGATTGAGCGGTAAAAAGGGTTCAGGGAATAATACCGGATAAAATATTATCCGGATTTATTACTTTTGGTATTTTATTTGCTTTCTATTGGGGGTGTAAATCTTGCCGATATCGGAAAAAAACGCGCTGGGTCGCGTTCTGCTTATAGCCAAAGCAGCTTATTCCGAGCTGCTTAAGGGAGAGCTTCCGCTCAACGAGCTGGCGCTTTTGGACAGCCTTTCGGCGGCGCTTTCTCACTGCAACAGCGCGGAAAAGCCCCTTGCAAAGCTGATGGGGACGCTTAAAAGAGAAATCAAGTCAAAGAACAAGCAGTTCTATCCTTTGGTAAAGCGGTATTTTTCGGCGGCTTATCCCGTGCTCGATTACGATTTTGAAAAGGCGGCGAAGCATGTCCCCGCGATGATATACGGCAACGATAGAATATGCGCCGAGCTTGTTTCGGGAGAGGGCGCAAAGGCGCGCTCCATGTGCGACGCGATGAAAAGCTACCCGAGCTTTCTCTTCGGCGAGTTCGAGGCGCTTTCCGACGGGCAGTTCTACGCGCTGGTATTCGGGTATTACCCTAAGCTTTACGGCGAGCCGTTTATGGAGGAAATGCGCGGGCTTTTCGGGCTGGAGAACAATTCTTGATGGAAAAATATGTACAAAGACAGCGTAAATCGGAATTTGTGGGGACATGAAATATGACAACATACGAGAAATTCCTTTCGCTGAATATTGATGGCAGCCTGATATCGCTTGAAAGAGCGGACTGCTCGTATTCGGACTTCTTCTGCTACCCGACAAACGCGAGGACTATCGGCTTTGAGGGTTGTATCATGTACTGCTTTATTGACGGATACGGAGAGACCGTGTTCGCCTGCAACCCCGAGAGCTGTGCAGACATATATGTATATCCGCTCGCGCGGGATTTTTTGGACTTTATGCGGCTTATACTCGCCTGCGGCTCGGCAAATCCCGCCGAACAGATAATCTGGATGAACGAGCGGCAGTTTGAACAGCACCTTCGCGACGAAAAAGAAATCCAGACTGCCGAGCAAGAGGAATTGCTGTTACGTCTGGAAAAAGAGCTTGATATTACGCCGATGGAAAATCCTTTTGTATATGTAAAGAATTTGCAGTCGGGTTTTGATTACGGCAAAATACAATACAGCGACGAATATTACAACGTCATGGGTATCGAGCGATAACGGCTGTAAGCGGTGGAGGAATAATGGAAGATATTTTTAAGCGGCTGTTTAAAAGCGCTCCGTCAAAAGAAGATAACGGAATTTATTGTTTCGGAGATGAAAACGACGGAGATTGTTTTGATAAAGGAGATATTGCAAACTGGCGGAATGGAATTTTCAGCCGCAGCTGGAGAAAAAGAGAGCTTTTGGACAATAACGCTTCCCGACATTTGTTAGATGAAATAATTGCATACAATGAGTATATTGTGGATCTGGCATGCGGTCCAGGTATGGGTTTTATCCCGTCAATAAAGCAGACAGCGCCGGAGTTCCGCTGTCTGGCGACCGACGCTAATTCGCTTGTTCTGAGTGAATGGAAACGTTATCTGCAAAATAATGAAAAATTCGATAATATTAATTTCGCACAGTTTTCTGCTTTTAATTTACCGTTCAAAAATAATGCTGTTCAGGCATACAGCAGTTTTATCGGATTATCGTCTACCCGTAATGGAAACTGCGGAATTAATTTAGCGTTGTCCGAAATTTATCGCACTTTGATTGACGGAGGATTATATTACGCGATAGAAAACGAGTGGAACGATGCTCCCGCTATTCTGGAACTGTTTGATAAAATCGGTCGGAAGCCTTGGTCTGTTTTTCTTGAAAAACAGACTTCGTGGCATGACCGCTTTGCAAATAACGGTTTTGAGGTGCTTTATGAAGAAAACTTTGAGCATCGCAGCATAAAGGCTGATGACAACGAGCTTGGGAAAGCCGCCGCTGAATTTGGTGTTGATATTGGACTCGATTTTACGGCATACATTATCGGGAAAAAAGCTGAGCGGAATTAGCAAACGTTCTGTAATTCAGCTCAGTATATAATCGGCCTGAAAAGCCAAATCAAAGGAGATGAAATATTTATGTCATTGAAAGCTGTTTTGTTAAACGGAGCGTCCAGCAGCGGCAAGTCTACCTTGGCAAAATTACTGCAAGAATACATTAAAAACGACAGAAAAGAAGAATATGAGATTATTTCCATTGATAATTTTTTAAATATAACTGTTGACGAACCGATATATGAAGATGATGTTTTTGAAATATCACCGGTGCTATGCAAAAGGGCACTGGGCGTATTAAAGAACGGTCGGGGAGTTATTATTGACCACGTAATTACAAGTGAGCGCATTTATAAACAATTGACCGAAGCACTTACAGAATACACGCTGATTAAGGTTAAAATTGTATGCCCGCTAAAAGAATTAGAGAAAAGAGAACAAGAGCGGAAAAACAGATGTGTAGGTTCGGCAAAGGCTTCGTATGAGTATCTTTATCCCAAGATCGGTTATGATTCGGTATTGAATACATTTGAATTATCATATGAAGAATGTGTTAAGGAAATTTGTGATTTTTTGTGATATACATACAAACCAACATTTGAGAGGATGATATAATTGAATTATGGGTTTTTAGATGTTGAGATGACGTGTGATGGCAAACATTAGGGTGATAAATTTGTTGATGATGGACGAAAAGAGCGGAGCGGCATTAAACAGCCGTTTTGTCCCCGAATGCGGGGCTTAAACCGTTATTATCGGAGGTTATATACAATTAAAAGCTGTTTTGTTAAACGGAGCATCAAGCAGCGGCAAATCTAACCTTGCAATTTCACTGCAAGAATACATTAAAAACGACAGAAAAGAAGAATATGCAATTATTTCCATTGATAATTTTTAAAATATGGCTGTTGCCGAGGAGGATGGCTATGCTATTTCGAGGAGATGACCAAAAAAAAGATAAAAAACCTCATACTTGAGTGTTATAATTTTAATTGTACAAACATTGATAAATCGGTAATTTGTGAGGTGATATTAGGTGAAAAGCGTTAAGAGAAAATCAATAGGAACTCATTTTTCAATGTGTGTTCAACCAGCTTTTATCATTGGTACGAACAATGAAGATGGAACATATAATTTTGCTCCGATTACATGGGTCAGTGTTACAAACGAGAAAAAGGACGATTATTTGTTGACTGTCAGTATGTTTGGCACTAAAAGGACTAAGCAGAATATAATCAGAACTGGTATTTTAAGTGTTAATCTTGTTAGCATTGATATGCTTGAACTTATGGACTATTTTGGCACACATCACGCAAAAGACGGAAAGAAAGATGGAATTTCGTATGATGTTTGCAGGGGAGATGTTGTAGATGTTCCTATTTTAGATGCGAGTCGGTGGGTATATGAATGTGAGGTAGCTCGGTCTGTTGAAACAGGAGAGTCGACTACCTTTTTTTGCAGAATAAAGAATATCCAAATAGATGAACAACTTGAATGTGTGAATACTTTTGATGTAAATCTTACGGAATTAGAACCTGTGATTTATTCGGGAATGTATCATAGTATAGGAAAACTACTTGGTAAGATAGGGGATTTCACAGAATAGATAAATCCCAATATTCTTAAAGTCTCGTCTGTAAAGCCGTATATAACATGATTTTTAGGCTTTGCTGCGTAACATTTGTATAAAACGTTGTGTTCTTGTCCGCCTGCTATGAATCCGCTTTATATATTTTTGTTTATCAGCCAAGTAAACGCAGTTATTAGATAACCACTTGACATTTTGCGGAAAAGGTGTATAATATAAGATGTATTATGGCGCAGTGTGCGCCTATTCTAAATGAACAAAGGACGGAAAAGCTATGAAATGGACAGGCTTGAATGAGCTTCGTGAAAGTTATCTTAAATTTTTTGAATCAAAGGGACACCTGCGTATGGCGAGCGCACCGCTTGTGCCGCAGGGGGATAATTCCATATTGCTGATAAACGCGGGCATGACGCCGCTGAAAAAATATTTTCAGGGAATTGAGGAGCCGCCGCGCCACCGCGTGACCACCTGCCAGAAGTGCATACGCACTCCCGATATTGAGAACGTGGGAAAGACCGCCCGTCACGGCACATATTTTGAAATGCTGGGCAACTTTTCTTTCGGAGACTACTTCAAGCATGAGGCGATAGCATGGGCTTGGGAATATCTTACAAAGGTGCTGGAGATTCCCGCGGAGCGGCTCTGGATAACCATTTATGAGGAGGACGACGAGGCGGGCGATATCTGGGCGAACGAGATAGGCGTACCCCGCGATCGTATCATAAAGCTGGGCAAGGCGGATAATTTCTGGGAGCATGGCAGCGGTCCTTGCGGTCCCTGCTCCGAGATACATTTTGACCGCGGCGAGAAGTACGGTCCTTTGGAGAGCTTTGAGCAGGCGGAAGACTGCGACCGTATCATAGAGATATGGAACAACGTTTTCACGCAGTTCGACAACGACGGAAACGGAAACTACACCCAGCTCGCCACAAAGAACATCGACACGGGAATGGGGCTTGAGCGCCTTGCCTGCGTAATGCAGGACGTGGACAACCTTTTTGAGGTGGATACGGTTCAGAATATCATGAAGCGTATCTGCTCCATAATCGGTGTGGAGTACAAATCCGACGAGAAAAAGGATATCTCAATACGCGTTATCACCGACCATATACGTTCTACAACGTTTATGGTGGGAGACGGAATACTTCCCTCCAATGAGGGACGCGGCTACGTTCTGCGCAGACTGCTTAGAAGAGCAGCCCGCCACGGCAGGATGCTCGGTTATCAAAAGCCCTTTTTGCATGAGGTCTGCGACACGGTTATCGACGAAAATCTTTCCGCGTATCCTGAGCTTGGCGAGAAGCGTGCTTATATAAAGAAAGTAATACAGACCGAGGAGGAGAGCTTCGCCAAGACAGTAGACAAGGGCACGGAGATACTTTCCGAGATGATAGAAGCGCTCCGCAAGGAGAACAAAACTGTTCTCGCGGGCGCGGACGTTTTCAAGCTGCATGACACCTACGGCTTCCCCGTCGACCTTACCAAAGAAATTCTTCATGAAAACGGCTTTGAGGCGGATGAAGCGGGCTTCCATGAGTGCATGAAGGTGCAGAAGGACACTGCAAGAGCCAACAAATCCCTCGGCGGCGGCTGGGATAACGCGAAAAATTCCGCGCTGGACGCTTACAAAACAAATTTTGTGGGATACGATAAGCTTAACTGCGATACAAAAATACTCGCGATTGTAAAGAATGGCGAGCTTGCGGAGCTGTGCGGCGAGGACGACATGGTCAGCGTCGTTATAGAGGACACACCGTTCTATGCGGAAATGGGCGGTCAGGTAGGCGACTGCGGAATTATCTCAAGCGGCTCGAGCGTTCTTGAGGTAAAGGATACGCAGAAGCTTGGCGGCGGACAGTTTGTATGCGACTGTCTGGTGGTTTCGGGCGGATTTTCCGTCGGGGACAGGGTAACGGCGGCTGTTGATGTTCAAAAGCGCGCGGCGACGCAGCGCAACCACACCTGCTGCCATATTCTTCAGGCGGCTCTGCGCGAGGTGCTGGGCGACCATGTTCATCAGAGCGGCTCTTATGTCGACCCATACCGCTGCCGCTTCGATTTCAGCCATTTCAGCGCCATGACCGCGGAGGAGATAAAGCGCGCTGAGGAATATGTAAACAAGGTGATTTTTGAGGCGATACCCGTCGTTACCGAGGTGCTGCCCATCGAGGAAGCAAAGAAGCGCGGCGCGATGGCGCTTTTCGGCGAGAAGTACGGCGACGTTGTGCGTGTTGTAAGCGTTGGTGAATACTCAACCGAGTTCTGCGGCGGTACGCATTTGAAAAATTCCTCCGAGGCGGGATTGTTCAAGATAGTTTCGGAAAGCTCCGTCGCGAGCGGCGTAAGGCGTATTGAGGCGGTCACGGGCGCGAACGTGCTCGAAATGCTGAACAGCGCTCTTAACGAATTGGACAGCGCGGCAAAGGCTTTGAAACTGCCTAACACAAACGATATGGTATCACGCTGCGAGGGTCTTATGAACGAGCTGCGCGAAAAGGACAGGAAGATACAGTCCATGGAGCAGGCGGCGGCAAACGCTCAGCTCGGAAATCTGGGGGATAACGTTCCCGAGATAAACGGCGTAAAGCTGATAACGGCGGCGCTTGAAGGCACTGGCGCGGACGGTCTGCGCAAGCTTGGTGACAGTCTGGCGGACAGATTTGCGTGCTTTGTGGCGGTTCTCGCAGGAACAAACGAGGGCAAGAGCAACATACTCTGTAAATGCTCCAAAAGTGCCGTTGAAAAGGGCGCGAACGCGGGAACACTGGTTCGCGAGATAGCGGCTGCCGCGGGCGGCAAGGGCGGCGGAAAGCCCGATCAGGCAATGGCGGGTATTCCCGACGCCGGCAGGATAAAGGACGCGCTTGCGGCGGCAGAGGAGATTGTAAAGAAATACGTCAAGTGATCGCCAAAACAATTAAAGCCAAACGCAATGTAAAAATTGAGAGATCAAAGGCGCTGATAGCTGCTGTCAGGTGACCGCCCGCGCATGAAATTCCTGTAAGCCTCAGTAAAAGCGCAGCGGAACGAATCGGAGCTTTTACGGAGGGATAGTAACGTTTTCAGCTTTGCTGAAAACGTTACGCAGCCTGTATTAAAGGTTGACCCAATGAGGATTATTTAAAATTATTTCAAAATTTCCGCAAGCACGCTCCGTTTGCTTCGCTCACTATGCGCAATTGCGGAAACCGGTCAGAATTTGCGAAGCAAATTCTGACACTTTTTGAAATTTCATGCGACGACGTTGCGTGACATATAGGCTTTTTCTTCATGCTGAGTAACGTTTTCAGTAAAGCTGAAAATGTTACGGTGCGGAAAATTCTTTTAAATCATTTAATTCCGGTCAATATAACTGAACGTAACCGTATCCGAGAACAACATAAATTAACTGTATCGGGAGGACAATATGAACCAAATTGTAAAAATGCTTAAGGTGCAGTATGAGGACGGATATAAAATGCTGAAAAGTGCGGTTGAACTTTGCCCCGACGAGCTTTGGAAAACGGATAACAACGGTTTGCCGATTTGGAACCATATCGTTCATGCGCTCATGGGAAGCGATTTCTGGCTCAGGCTCGATTACACGGCGGAGTTCGGCTCCTGCTTGGAGCTTCCCGATAACGTCCGTGATACGCTGCTTCAGGACGAGTGGAAAAGCGACGGCTTTATGACAAAGGAGCAGGTAATGGACTGTTTTAAAGCCTTTGACGCGAAAAAGGATGAGTTTTTCGGTTCGCTGAACGACAAAATGCTTTGCCAGAAGATACGGGACGATATGGAGTTTACTTACCTCAGCGTAATATGTGCGCAGATACGGCATATTATGTGTCATGTCGGAATGTGTGAGGACGCAATTCTCGCTTTTGGCGGAAATGAAATTCCTTGGGTGGCTTTCGGCGAAAACTGATTTATGGAGAAAATTATGGACAATTGTTTGTTTTGTAAGATAGTTTCGGGGGATATCCCATCGACCAAGGTGTACGAGGACGATAAAATTCTCGCGTTCAGAGATATCAGCCCTCAGGCTCCCACGCACATACTGGTTATCCCAAAGGAGCATATAGCGGGCGTGGACGAGCTGAACGCGGACAACTCCGCGGTGGTGTCGCATATATTTATGAAGATTGCCGAGATAGCCAGACAAGAGGGACTTTCGGGCGGCTACCGCGTTGTGTCAAACATAGGCGAGGACGGCGGTCAGACGGTGCGCCATCTGCATTTTCATATTCTCGGCGGCAAAAAGCTGCACGAGGGCATGGCTTAATTATGGCGAGGATAGACGAGCCGCGCCTGAAGGCGGAACTGAAAGCGGGAAAGCCCTCGCGGGTTTATTTCCTTTTCGGCGAGGAAAAGTATCTTGTAAAGATGTACACGGACAAAGTGATATCCTTGGCTCTCGGCGGCGGCGCGGACGAGATGAATTTCATGAAGTTTACGGGGAACCCGCGCTCTGACGAGCTTTCGGATTATGTGGACAGCCTGCCGTTTTTCTCGGAGTATAAGTGCGTGCTTATAAACGACCTTGAACCGGACGGTATGGATAACGCCGAACTTAACGCCTATATAAAGATAATCGAGGATATCCCCGAGACCACCGTGCTTGTTATTTCCGAAAGAAACGTGGATATCGATTCCAAAAAGCCCAAGGCTAAAGCGAAAAAGCTTATGGCGGCGGCGGAGAAAGCGGGCACTGTGTGTGAGCTGTGCTATATGAGCGCGGCGCAGGTGGCTGCTATGGCGGAAAAACGCGCGGCGCGCGCGGGCTGTACGCTTTCTCGCGAAAACGGAGCGTATCTGGCGGAAATGTGCGGGCGCAGCCTTACCGCTGTTTCAAGCGAGGTGGACAAGCTGTGCGCCTATAAGGCGGGCGGAGAGATAACCCGCGGTGATATCGCGAAGCTTACCCCTAAGCCCGTTGAAACGAGCGTGTACACGCTGGCGGCGGAGCTTTTCGCAGGGCATAAGGAAAGCGCTTTCCGCATACTTAACGATTTGTTTACACAGCAGATAGAGCCGATAATAATTCTGGCTTCTCTTTCGGGGCACTTTACTGACCTGTACCGCGCGAAGCTGGGTCAGATATCAAAGAAAAGCTATAACGACACCGCGGCGGCATTCAGATATCCGCCCAACCGCGCGTTTCTCATGAAAAAGGCATACGGCTCGGTGACAAGGCTGACGGAGGAGTATCTGGGCGGTTGCGTTGGCATACTTTACGAGACCAACCGCAGACTCAATTCCTCAAAGGCAGACAAAAGAACGCTTATCGAGGAGGCGCTGACGGAGATATCCGCTTTGCCGAAATAGAAGAATGATACGAATAAAACAGGCGATAATAGTAGAGGGCAGGTACGACAAGATACGCCTGTCCTCACTTGTTGAAGCGATAATTATACCCACAAATGGTTTTGGACTGTATAAGGATAAGGAAACCGCCGAGCTTATAAAGACTTTGGCTAAAAAAATGGGGATAATTATTCTTACCGACAGCGACAGCGCGGGTTTCCGGATACGCTCCCACCTAAGAAATATTGTGAAAGAGGGAGAGGTTATCAACTGCTATATCCCAGACGTTTATGGAAAGGAGCGCCGCAAGGACTCCCCCTCTAAGGAGGGCAAGCTGGGTGTGGAGGGTATGACGAGCGAAGCGCTTTTAGAGGCGTTCAGCAGGGCGGGTGTGCTTGCTGATGATGTTCCCAAAAGAGAAAAACTCATTACAAAAGCTGACCTGATGGAGCTGGGATATATCGGAGCGGAAAATTCCGCCGAACGCAGGCGTGAGCTTCAGCGCCGTCTGGGGCTGCCTGGGCGTCTGAGCGCCAATATGCTGCTGGAACTGCTGAATGTCAGTTATAACTGCGTGGATCTTAAGGAGCTTTAGCGGCTATTGTTAATTTAATATTTGATTTCAAATCTTTATGAAAGGATTATTCCATATGGTTTTTTCCAGCCTTACTTTTCTGTTCGCGTTTCTGCCCATTGTTTTCATAATATATTATGCCGTTCCCCAAAAGGCAAAGAACGTTGTAATACTTGTGAGCGGACTGCTGTTTTACGCGTGGGGTGAGCCGATATACGTTCTGGCGATGATATTGTCGACGTTTATCGACTACACGGCGGGCAGAATAATCGACAAATACGACGACAAGCCTAAAATCAGGACAATATGCCTTATTGTATCGCTGGTGATGAATATCGGGCTGCTTGGTACATTCAAATATCTTGGATTCCTTATAAATTCTGTAAACGGTTGGTTCGGGCTGTCGATACCGAATCCGAATCTGCCGCTGCCGATAGGCATCAGCTTTTTCACGTTCCAGTCCATGAGCTACACCATAGACCTTTACCGCCGCAACATAAAGGTTCAGAAAAGCGCGGTTAACTTTATAGCGTTCGTTACGCTGTTCCCGCAGATAGTTGCGGGTCCGATAGTGCGCTATGAGGACGTGCAAAACGAGCTGGACAACCGCAGCATTACCGAAAAAATGCTTGGCGACGGAATAAGCCGCTTTATAACAGGTCTTGGCAAAAAGGTGCTGATAGCGAACAATATCGGAATGCTCTGGACGCAGGTCAAGGGCATGGATTACGGAGAGCTTTCAGCTGTGACCGCGTGGCTGGGAATACTTGCTTTTACGTTCCAGATATATTTTGATTTCAGCGGCTATTCCGATATGGCAATAGGGCTGGGAAAAATGATGGGCTTCAATTTCCCCGAGAATTTCAATTACCCATATATGTCGCATAGTATTTCGGAATTCTGGCGGCGCTGGCACATGACCCTCGGAGCATGGTTCAAAAGCTATATTTATATTCCCCTTGGCCGCAACCGCAAGGGACTTCCGCGCACCATAGTAAACCTGCTGATAGTGTGGGCGATAACAGGAATTTGGCATGGCGCGAGCTGGAATTTTATGCTGTGGGGCGTTTATTTCGGTGTGCTTATCATTCTGGAGCGCCTGTTTATGGGGAAGGTGCTGGAAAAGATACCGTCGTTTTTCAGCTGGCTTTATACCTTTGTTCTGGTTGTGTTCGGCTGGGTAATGTTTGAGGCGGTTGACACAAGCATAGTCAATGTCGGTGAGATGTTCGGACAGGTTTTTTCCTATATCGGTGCAATGTTCGGCGCAAATGGTATGGTTATGGACAATACCGCGTCTTTCGCGATAGTAAATTACGGCGTGATGTTTGCGATTTGTATACTCGGTTCGTCGGATATGTTGAAAAACGCGGCGGATTATATACGGAAAAAAGCCCCCGAGTGGATACAGTACGGCTTTCCCGTTGCCCAGACCGCAGTGATGCTTGCAAGCGTGGCTTATATTACAACGTCAAGCTATAATCCGTTTCTTTATTTTAATTTTTAAAAGGGCGGCTCTTAAAAATTGTACGTTTTAGGGTGCTGAAAGCATAGAGCGACCAATCGTTCACGCAGGAAATCTTTCGCGTAGTCTGAGCGCGGTAAGCAGCGAAGCGTAGTGTTGCAGACCCAGAGGAGCGCAAGGTGCAAAAAAATTTCAAACCAAAATCTCCGGCTTAAATTCACTCAAATTAAAGGTTTTTACAATTTAAATGCGCGCAATAACCGGGCGGACAAAGGCTCAGAAAAAAAGCAACTGTCTGCCTGCGCAGGAAATTTTTCGCAAGAGCCTGACATGGTTCATTCTGCTTTGCGGAATGAACCATGTCAGACGGGCTGCGGAAAATTTTTAATCAAAATAAGGAGAAAAAGATGAACTTCAAGATGACCCCGCAAAAGCTGATGATAGCGCTGTTTTCAATAGTGCTGCTTGCCGTACCGATAGTTACGCTGGCACTGCCAAAGCAGGAGCGCAGCGAGAATGAGAACCGCACGCTCAAGGAATTTCCAACGCTTGTGGATAAAAACAGATTGAACAAGGCGGAAAATTTTTCGGATTTGGTAAAATCGGTAAAGTGGAATTATATAACCGAGCGCAAAAACCCCAGCTATATGGACGATATTGAAACATATCTTTCCGACCATCTTGCGGGTCGGGAGTTGTGGGTTGTTGCCTCTAACAAATTGGAAAGGCTCTCGGGAAAACAGGAGATAAACGAGGTTTTTACAGCCGACGATAAAATGATACAGGTGTTTAAGGATTACGACGAGGATACTGTTGAAAAGTCACTGGATGCTATCGACGTATTCGCGGCGAAATTTCCCGATGTTCCCATGTATTTTATGCTCGCGCCAACATCTCAGGAAATATATTCTTCGCTTATGCCCTCCTATGGCGGGTATCTGAGCGAAAAGAGCTTTATAGAGAACTGCTACGCCGAAACAGAAAATCTTACTCCGATAGACTGCCTGAGTTTCCTTTCAGGTCACCGCGATGAGTATATATACTATCGCACCGATCACCACTGGACAAGTCTGGGTGCGTATTACGCCTATGCCTCCGCGGCGCGGCAGTTGGGGTACAGCGCGTACGGGCTGAATGCATTCAACATCGAAACCGCGAGCAGCAGTTTCCGCGGTACGCTGTTTTCAAAAACGCTTGACAGCGGCATTACTCCCGACAGCATAGATTATTATCATCTTTCTTCAAATGAGCCGACAGTCAAGATGACGGTGTTTAACGGACAAGAGCAAACGGAGTACGACAGCCTTTATATAAGGGATTACTTGGCGGTAAAGGATAAGTACTCCAGCTTTACGGGCAGCAACTCCCCTCTTATCACCATAGAAACTGATGTGGATAACGGAAAAAGCCTGCTCATGATAAAGGACAGCTATGCGCACAGCCTTGTTCCTTTCTTGTCAAAACATTACAGCAAAATTACTATGGTGGATATGAGATATATAAACGTCGGTCTGGATTATTTCGCAATAAATGTTAATGATTATTCACAGGTGCTGGTTAGCTATAATGTTATTTCTTTCGCGGGAGATCAGAATCTCCCCAAGCTGCGGCTGACAAAATGAGAGAGCTTTTATTGACTGCGGAGCAAACCGATGATGGCATTACTGCGCTGGATTTTCTGAAAGCGCGCGGATTTTCCCGCCGAATGATTACCGCCCTTAAGCGAAGCGGCGGTCTTACCCGCTGCGGAGAAATACTCCGCAGCGTTGACATAGTACGCGCCGGTGATGTGATACACGTGGTTCAGGTGGATTCGGGAGGAGTAGTGCCGAATAGCAGCATTCAGGTGGAAATATCCTATGAGGATGAGGATCTGGTCATCTACAATAAGCCGCCATTTCTCGCTGTTCACCCATCTGTAAGGCACTATGACGATACGCTGGCAAACGCCTTTGCGGCAAGGTTTCCCGACACCCCGTTCCGACCGATAAACCGCCTTGACCGCGACACCTCCGGGCTATGCGTCTGTGCCAGAAACAGGTTCGCAGCAGCAGGTCTGGCGTGTCTTAAAAAGGTATACTTCGCGGTTGTTAATGGCGAACTTTGCAGCGGGGGAACCATTAACCTGCCGATAGGCAGAGAGTGTGAAAGCATTATAAAACGCTGCGTAAGCCCCAATGGAAAGCCAGCCGTAACGCGTTTTGAACCGATGGAGAGCGTAAACGGAAGAACACTGCTGAAAATTCGCCTTGAAACAGGGCGGACACACCAGATACGAGTGCATATGTCGCATATTGGATATCCGTTATGTGGAGACAGGCTCTACGGCGGAGATACAAGTATCGATCGTCAGGCGCTGCACTGCGGCGAGGTGGAATTTATACACCCGGTAACGGGGGAGCGAATACAAGCTTTTGCTCCGTTTCCGGAGGATTTTTGCTCTCTGCTGAGTTAAAGGTTTGAAATGAAAGGAACGTTTATGATCAAATGCTTAAAAAGAATATTTATTCCCGCTGCTGTGGGAATTGTCATTTTTGCAGGCTGCTCCGCCAACATTGGTGTCCGTGTGGAAAAAAACGCGGCGATAATTGACTCCGCCGGACTTCGGCTTGATGTGCCTGAGAGCTGGAGCATTACGACGGGAAAGGATATTTACGAAGAAATATATCCGCAGTACTCAGATGGCTTTGACAGCGCTAAGGAGTTAAGAAAAGCTTTTGAAGATGCGGGGGAGGAATACATAGTATATGCGACGTCTGCGGACAGCTCTGCGGTTTTGCTGGTAACGGCACAGGATACGACTTCCGAAACGGGAGAGAGTCCAACACTTGAAAAGCTGGCGCGCTCTCTTCACGACGGTACGCTTTTCGATTATCAGGCGAGCGGTTACCGGACAGGCTCGAACAGCGTTTTTGAGCCGACCGAGATAGCGGGGCGAGAGGGAGTGTTATCCTTCTTTGAGCTTTACACTCCGCAGGAAGATACAAATGAAACGTCCGAGCCTCGTTTTGAGATGGCTCAGGAGCTGTTTATGTTTGAAAACGGAGAGGAAATTTGGTCGATACAGCTTATCTTTTCGGACAAGGAAAGCGGGTTAAGGTTGAACGTGATACTATCAGAAAGCGATTAATTATTTTGCAAAAAACATATGAGCGAGGTAATGACTTTGCGAGAAAACTCAAATAGCGCCAAAGCGCTATTCAGCGTTCATGTAGTTTGATTAAATTTTTTTGCGGCTATGTTCCAGATTCACGCAAAAACAAAGCGAACCAATCTATTTGTTAAAGAATAAAATGCTCTAAAGTGTTCTTCATAAATGAAAACAAAGTAATTTAGTACAATTTCGCTGAATGCGTGGTGTCTTTAAGGAAAAAGCGCAGGATACTATCCGTAATCCGAGCATTTTTTACACATCAGGCATACATAGTTAGTAGAAATTTTACATTGCGTTTTTTAAATAGACCATAGTCATAGTGTACAAGAGATTTCTGTGATAATTAGCAGATGTGCCCAAAAATATCAAAAAAAACTGTTTAATATTTAGAAAATGGATAATATCTCTTGATTTCTGTTTTCAAATATTGTATAATGTAAATATGACTATTCTGCCATAAAATGCGCCAAATGACGGATAAGCCAAATTCCGCATAAGGTGTGATATATTATATATAAAGGGTTGAGTGCAGTTTGTTATTCAGTAATAAGATAATTAAAATTGAGGTACTGGACAAAAACGGCACGGTTGTCGTTACCTCTGAAAAGGGATTTGTTTTTCCGAAAAATCTCGACACTGATGAGGACAGTATTTTAATTATAAAGGGAAAAAATCTGACGGAGTTTGAGAGGAATGAGAGGGTTTTTGTGATTGTTTCCACAAAATCCGGGGACAGGATACGATATAACGGCTGCGTTACGGTATCAATGGATACGCAGCTTAATATAAAAGTATTCACCTTTGACGATACCAAAGTCCTCCAAGAAAGACGGCGATATTTTAAAATCCGTGTTGAGGAGCGGGGAAGAGCACTTTTCTTCGTAAGAGGCGAGGAAACTGTGCGCTTTGACGTTCCCGAGTTTGTTGACATTCAAGATATCAATATCGGCGGGATATTTATGTCCAGCGAATATCGGTTTGAAGAAGATGACGCGGTGTGCGTGGAAATAGATCTTTTTACAGACTACCGCCTTAACGCCATGGCTCATATTTTGCGTGTGCAACGTGACAATGACGGAAACGTTATTGGCTACGGCTGTGAATTTATCGGACTTACCGCATCTCAAGAGGATTATATCGGAAAGTATATTTACAATGTACAGTCCTCGATGCGGCAAAAGGATATTGTAGCCAACGATATGGATGATTGATAAATATTTCTATGGAGTGATTTTTTATTCGGGGGGATAATGGTAATGGGCAACGCAAAATTGAAGTTCTCTTTAACGCTGATACTGTTAGTTTTTGCGATAGTTCCTGCTCTCGTTGTGGGAGCGGTGGGGACGTTTTCAATAATCAGTTATGAGAAAAGCGCTAAGATCGACACACTGAAAACAGTGTCGCTGTCAAAGTCATCGGCGATTGATCAGATATTTACAGATTATATATCTATCACAAGTACGCTTTCAAAGCTGCAGCCTGTCATTGAAACGGCAAGCGAAGGCGGCGAGGCGGCTGATGATATTCTTGACTCGTTTGACGCGGCGGATAAGGATATTATAGATATCCTTATTATAGGTTCAACCGGTAATATTCTTGCCTCGGGTACAGGTTCCATGAACGGCAGCTTCGAGCATTTTAATGCCGACGGCGCGATGCCGACGGTTTCCGCGTTAAAATCATGGGAAAGCTATAAAACTGATGCTTTTTTCGTATCAAAGCCGATATACGCCGATCCGGACACCAAAACGGGCGGTGAGCTTGGTTACGTATGCGCTGTCATTTCGGTTGCGCCTGAAAGCAGCATAGGTCAGGCAATATCAGGTACATATCTTGGGAACGCGCACTATGTTCTTCTTGATGAGGAAGGCAACGCGGTAAATTTTTCCGGAGACGGGGCAGTTACCCGTGACGGCTCATTTGGAAGCACAAAAGACGAGATTTTTGCCAATACCGGCAACGTTTCCGATATTAACGGCTATGATTCCATGTACACGGCGGGAATGGGCAGATATGAATATTCTGCGGGAATCATCCCAAATGTTACATCATGGCGGTGGGTTGGTATTGCGGACAACAGCAATTTCGGCGGCTTTGCAGCATCAACAAACCTTATAGGCTGGGGAGTTATCGCGGCTGTCTGCATCATCATTTCTATTATAGCAATGGTGATCATCGCTAAGTTTGTTGGTAAAATGCATGATATGCTTAAGACAATGAGTGCGATTGGCAGCGACGAGGGCGGAACGGAAATCCGTTTTGACGTCAAAAAGGGCAGGAGTGAGCTGGACGATATCCAGCGCTCTTTCAACGATTTGCTTGATGAAATATACCTCAGTGAGGAACGTCACCGCACTATTGCGGAGTTGTCCGACAATATGTTGTTTGAGTGGGATTTCCACAAGGAATTTATGTATGTTTCGCCTAATACACTTGCGAAATTCAGCCTGAGACCTTCGGATTCCACACTGTCAAACGGAAAGTTTATTGATTCCCTTATGAATCAGGATGATGCGGATCGCTATAAGCGTGATATAAACGGCTTGCTTAAAAACAAAAACAGCTTCAGTGCTGAGTATCAGCTTACAACTGTTCACGGCACGGTAATCTGGGTGCTTCTTCGTGCGGTGTGCATAACCGACAGACTTGGTGAGCCGCTTAGAGTCATCGGAGTTATGACCGATATCGACAACGAGAAGAAGCTGGAACTTCAGCTCTCCGAGCGTGCAAGCTATGATTTCCTGTCGCAGCTGTTTAACCGTAATACATTTATCAGAACCTTTATTTCCGAGCTTGAGAGGCGCGGTCAGAATAAGGTGGGCGTAATGTTCCTTGATGTGGACGACTTTAAGTTCATTAACGACAGATACGGGCACTCTGTCGGTGACGAGGTTATTCGCTTTGTAGCGGACACTATCCGCACCAAGGTCGATGGCAGAGGCGGTTTTGCGGGTCGTTTCGGCGGTGATGAGTTTGTATTGTGCTATACGAACCAAGAGGATATAGCAAATCTTGAAAATATCGCGATGGATATTATTGACCAGCTGAATAACGGTTACACTACCTCCGACGGTATGCTGATAAACGTTAAGATATCCATAGGCATAGCTTTCTGTCCCGAACATTCCGATGATGCAAACGTGATGTTGTCTTATGCGGATACTGCGATGTACTTTGTAAAGAAAAACGGCAAGATGAATTATCACGTTTATATGCCGGAGGATAGCGCAAGCGGTGAGTATGTCGACCCTGAGGGCTATTACAGTAACGGAATACCCGAAGAAACAGAGCAGTAAGCTGCCTGCTGCATTACGCTTATTTTCGACATTGAAATGTATAAAATTTGAGCCGAAGCACTGATATATGCGGTTTTGTTTACATTTCTCTCAAAGATCGGTATTAAATATGTCAGGGGCGTACAAATAGATTTGTGCGCCCCTGTGTTATGGAGGAATTATTTTGGCGAGGATAATTGCTGTAACAAATCAGAAGGGCGGAGTAGGCAAGACTACAACATGCAGTGCCATTTGCGGGGGGCTGACCCAGTTGGGATATCGTGTGCTGGCGGCAGATCTTGACCCGCAGGGTAATCTGAGCTTCAGCCTTGGCGTTGAAGCAGATGACAGCTATACGATTTATGATGTGCTGAAAGGGAACTGCGAGCTTACGGATGCCGTTCAGCAGGGTGAAGTGTGCGATGTTGTGCCGTCTAACATACTGTTGTCGGGTCTGGAGTTGGAGATGACGGGTGTGGGGCGTGAGTATGTACTCAGTGAGCAGCTCAGCACAGTAAAGGATAACTACGACTTTATAATTCTGGACACGCCTCCCGCGCTGTCGGTGCTTACGATAAACGCATATACAGCTTCCGATGAGCTTGTGATACCCATGCTTTGTGAGATACTGTCGCTTCAGGGTATAGCACAGCTTAAGCAGACTATATTTGCGGTGCAGCGCTATTACAATAAGTCCCTTAAGGTTTCCGGCATATTACTGAACAAATACAATTCCCACTATATGCTTACCCGTGAGGTGGAGGAGCTTGCCGCGCTGATAGCGGAGCAGCTTGACAGCCGCATCTTCAAAACAAGGATAAGCGCCAGCGTTGCGATAGCCGAAGCTCCGGCGCACGGAGAGAGCATAATGTCTTACTCGCCTAAATCAAAATCGGCAAAGGAATATATGGATTTTATAAAGGAACTTATCGGTCCTGTCGGTAAGCGCAAAAAACAGTCATGAAGGAAAGCGCAAGCGTGCCCGAAAAGCGGGCTAATAAAACGGTCGGTGCTTTGAAGGAAGATAGTGCCACTAAAAAGCGAAGAACAGCCGCTAAGGCAAGTGCAAGCAAAAAGGACAACCCCACTGTTAAGAAAAGGGATTTGGAAGGTGTGTCATCAGTCGCTCCTAAAACGGAAAAGACTGAAGCACGGCAAACGGCGAAAAAGAATGTAAAGAAGTCATCCGAAAAAGCCGCGGACGTTAAGTCTAAGCAAAATGCTGATGAAAAGACAGATAAGGCAGGCACAGGCAGCAAAACTCCTCAGGTAATGAAGCTGATTGAGCCGTTGGGAGATGTAAACCCCGTAATAATTGCGGGAAAAAGCCGCATTCCGCAGCAGCTTCGCGGCAAGGCTCCGCTGTCGCGGATAATGCGGCGTGAGGCGGCTGAAATTTTTGGCGAGGCATTCTACACCGACCCGAACGAAGTTCTTACGGTAAATCTGACCGAGTTGGTTATAAAGGAGAGCACTGGTGAGCTTTTGCGGCGCTTTAATGCTTGCTGTTGTGATAAATGTATCGAGGAACTTTCGTGCCGCGCGGCGGAAAAAGTCCCTTCAAGATTCGTCAGGGTGACAAGGGCAGAACTGGAGCGCGGCATTTCCGAGCTTGAGGAACAGAAGGAACCGCTTAGGAAGTCGGCTTTGTCTGCAATGATACGTGAGCTTCTCGGAAATAAAAGGCGACATTTTCATAATTGATAATCAACAGCGTATGGTTGACATTCATAGAGTTAACTATACGCTGTTTTTGTAATTAAACTCACATGATATGGTATCTAAAAAACAGTTTGCCCCCAAAAATTAAAATAGCAACTGTCGGTTGACAGATTGAAAGCGTAGATTGGTGGTCTGTTACCTTAAAAAAAGCTATAATGAAATTGTCATAAGAGCTTATGACAATATTTTTATAGGAGGATATTATATGATTTTTGCAGACAAACTTATACAGCTTCGCAAAAAAAGCGGTTGGTCACAGGAGGAGCTTGCAGAGCAGCTTAATGTAAGCCGACAGTCGGTTTCAAAGTGGGAGGGCGCGCAGAGCTTTCCCGATATCGAGAAGATAGTAAAGATGTCGCAGCTTTTCGGGGTGAGCACCGACTACCTTTTAAAGGAGGACGAGGAGGAGCCGTCGTTCGCAGAAATCGACGAAGCACCTAAGGTAAGGCGTGTTACCATGGAGGAGGCGTCAGAATTTCTGACAATTAAAGAGAACACATCAAAGCAGATAGCTTTCGCATCTTTTTTATGCATTGTTTCACCCGTCTGCCTGCTGCTTCTCGGCGGATATCACGCGTACACGGGCGCGATAAAAGACTACACCGCAGGTGGTATAGGAATGACTGTTCTGCTCATTCTGGTGGCGGCAGCGGTGGCGATTTTCATTTCGGTCGGAGGCAAGACAAGACGTTTTGAGTACTTGGAAACCGAACTGTTCGAAACTGAATACGGTGTAAGCGGAATGGTAAAAAAACGCCGCGACCAATTTGCGGACAAACACACGCGGTACAATATTGTAGGCACCGTTCTGGAAATATTTTCAATAATTCCGCTTTTTGCGGGAGTATTCGTGTTTGGGGAAAACGAGTTAATGATGACAGTTATGCTGTGCTGTCTGTTTCCCATAGCGGGAGTGGGGGTGGTTTTCTTTATTCTTGGCGGAGTGAAATGGTCAAGCTATGAAAAACTGCTTCAGGAGGGCGAGTACTCTGTAAAGAATAAGAAAAGCAAGGCTTTTCACGGTGCGTATTGGGCAATAATTACCGCAGTATATCTTGCGGTCAGCTTTACGACAACCGGCTGGGGCTGGACATGGTTTATCTGGGTTATAGCCGGCGCGTTATATCCTGCCCTGCTGGCAATGCTAAGACCGCACCAGAGCAAATAATACGAGCGCCCGCGGGATTTCCGCGGGCGCTTGCGCTTAACTTGCTATAACCAATTTAACCGAGCACTACCTCGACCTCATGTACTCCGCCCTCAAAAGCGGGAATAACGTTCCCGCCGACCGCCTTGCCGTCCACCGTCATGCTCTTAACGCCCGAGCAAACGTGATTGGGATTGCTTACGGTAACGTTGTAGGTAGCCCCGCGGAACAGGCGCGAAATCTTGAAGCCGTCCCACTCATGAGGAATGGAGGGGTCAATCATAAGCCCGTCATACTGTGGCTTAACACCAAGGATATACTGCGATATCGCCACGAAATTCCAAGCCGCCGTACCGGTCAGCCAGGAGTTCTTAGCCTCGCCGTGGCGCATACCGTCCTTGCCTGCTATCATCTGAGCGTAAACATACGGCTCGGTGCGGTGCAGGTCGGACATCTCCTCGCGGAACGCGGGAGCTATTTTGCTGTAATACTCAAACGCCTTGTCGCCGCGTCCCACAGCAGCTTCCGCGCATACTATCCAAGCGTTGTTGTGGCAGAATACGCCCGCGTTTTCCTTGTAGCCGCCCGGATAGGTGGATATCTCGCCGTACTGGATAAGATACTTTGTAAACGCAGGATTGTTCAGCACCAGACCGTGCTTGGAGTTAAGGTACTTGTCAACGCTGTCCAGCGTAGCAATATCGCAGCCCTTGTCCTTGCCGAGACCCGCCAGAACGCACCAGCCCTGCGGCTCTATAAATATCTTGCCCTCCTCGCATTCCGAAGAGCCGACCTTGTTGCCGTTGTGGTCGTAGGCACGCAGGAACCATGCTCCATCGTAGCCGTGCTCCATTGTAGCCGCGCGCATCTTCTCAATTTCAGCCTCGGCGCGCTTCGCTTCGCTTTCGTCGCCTTTAAGTCTGCACATAGCCGCGTATTCGGGCGCGATAAAGCAGAACATACCTGCTATCATCACCGACTCTGCCACATTACTGTAAAAAGGCTTTTCGGTGAACATTTCCTTGTTGTTGTATGTCTGGAAAGATTCACCTGGCTTGTCGGAGAAGCAGGACAGGTTCAGACAGTCGTTCCAGTCGGCGCGGCCTGCCAGCGGCAGCCCATGGGGGCCTATCTTTGTGCAGACATGGTTGAACGCGCGCTTCATATGGTCGAGCATGGTGTCCGCAAGCTCCGCCTTGTTTTCATAGGGCACTTTCTCGTCAAGAATGGACACATCGCCTGTTTCCTTAATATACTGCGCTACCGCGAGTATCATCCACAGCGGGTCATCGTTGAAGTTCGAGCCAAGCTCGTGATTGCCCATCTTTGTAAGCGGCTGGTACTGATGGTATGCTCCTCCATCTTCAAGCATGGTTGCGGCAAGGTCGATAAGGCGTTCTCTCGCTCTCTCGGGTATCTGGTGAACAAATCCGAGCAGATCCTGATTGCTGTCGCGGAATCCCATTCCGCGCCCGATACCGCTCTCGAAATAAGAAGCGGAGCGCGACATGTTAAAGGTGACCATGCACTGGTACTGATTCCAGATGTTCACCATGCGGTTTACCTTTTCGTCGGGGGAATCAACGCTGTACTGGGTAAGCAGTCTGCTCCAGTATTCCTTAAGCTCGTCGAACAGCTTGTCCGCCTTTTCGGGAGTATCGCACAGAGCCATCATCTCCTGTGCCCTTTTCTTGTTGATAACGTTCTTCAGCGGCTTCTTGTTTCCGTTTCCGTCAACAGTATAGCTGGCGGTGAGACCCTCATAATTTCCGCTTTCGTCAAACTTTTCACCGACGGGCATCTCTACATATCCCAAGCAGAACACAAATTCTTTTGTCTCGTTGGGAGCAAGCTCCAGCTCAATATAGTGCGAAGCCACAGGTGACCAGCCCTCCGCCACGGACATATTCGGCTTGCCCGCGAAAACCGCGTCGGGGTGCTCAAATCCGTTATACAGTCCGAGGAAGCTCTCCCTGTCGGTGTCGTAGCCGTTTATGGGACAATTTACAGCATAGAATGCGAAATGGTCGCGGCGCTCCTTGTATTCGGTCTTGTGGTAGATGGTCGAGCCGAGTATCTCCACCTCGCCCGTATTGAAATTCCTTTGGAAGTTGGTGGAATCGTCGTTCGCGTCCCAAAGGCACCATTCAAGGAAGCTGGTGAGTTTAAGCGACTTCTTTTCGCTGCTTTCGTTCTTTATGGTTACTTTCTGTATTTCACCATTAAAATTCTGAGGAACAAAGAATTTTACCTGCGCCTTTACACCGTTTTTAGCACCGGTAATGATAGTATAACCCATGCCGTGGCGGCATTCGTAGCTGTCAAGCTCCGTTTTCACTGGTGACCAGCCGGGATTCCATACAGTATCGCCGTCCTTTATGTAGAAATATCTTCCACCCATATCAACGGGAACATTATTGTAGCGGTATCGGGTTATGCGGCGCAGACGAGCGTCCTTGTAAAAGCTGTATCCTCCCGCGGTATTGGAAATCAGCGAGAAAAAACCCTGCGTTCCAAGATAGTTTATCCATGGATAGGGGGTGCGGGGAGAGGTAATGACATACTCTCTTGCACTGTCATCAAAATAGCCGAATTTCATATAGACCGTCCTTCCTTGTACAGCTAACGCCGTACAACCTAAATTTATACTTGACAGGGGAATGCTTGCGGCAGCAGCCGAAAATCACACGACCCGAAAACGGGTTACACCCTTGGATAAATTATACACTACTTTTGTTTAAATTACAAGTATTGAAAACGGTTACACAACAAATTTATTTTTGATTTTTATTCAGAAACGAGTAAAGGGCAGTCATATATGATAATCTTAACTGGATTTCATGTGATATTTGCGTTTTGACATAGTTCAGCAATGTGGGAGCGGCACGCCGGTAAAGATGTGATTATTCGACATGTTTTTTGGATTCCGAAGTTATAAAAATAGAAAAAGCTTATTGGTTTGACGATTTTAGAAACATTTCGTATATATCACGTGATTATAGCCAAAACCGTTTAAACCAAGCCAGAATTATTTCAGGCTAAAGAGAGATACACAATTAGGACGATTTGTTGAGAAGCACGCAGTAATTTGGTAATGCCTGTTTTGGAATTTTGCTGTTTTCTATATTTATGCAGCTTTTATATTTCCCATTGGGCTTGTGTTATGATTTGAGCAGACTGCCAAAGTCAATTTAACATAAAAAATGAAGCGCAGCATAACAATTCCTTATCAACAAAATTTTTTGGACTGAAAAAATTGATTTAAGCATCAGCCTGTATATAAAATATTACTCTAAACTGAATTATTTAAATATGAAATTTTCCGCGACTCGCCTTAATGCGCAATCTTCGCTTCGCTGCATGTTATGCATTCAGGCTCTCAAGAAAAATTTCCCGTGTCAACATTGCATTAACTTTTTCTACAAGCTGCGAATTTTTATTATATTTTTCAGAAATACCTTGCAAAATATTTTCATTTCTGATACAATAAACACTATAAGGAGCTGCTTCAACTAAATACTAACCCATACTGTCTGTCAGATACATGATGTTGTGTTTAATATCAACAAAACACCCGACAAATATTTGTTACAAACGCCAAAATATCTGTTTAATACCGCTTGCAGCCCGAAAAAATGCCCTTTTTTTGTGCAATGTGACAGCTTGACACCCATTTTAAGGCTGCGTTTTTGTCAACGTTAGTGAAAATATATAAAGAGGTTTAAAAATATTTGTTGACTTAGGCTCTTTTATTTTCAGCCGACATTTGGTATTATATTAGTAGCGGCGAATAGCTGAATAATAAATGTGTATTAGGAGGTCATATAAATGGCAAGCTTATCACTCAGAGGCATATACAAGCGCTACCCCGGCGGCGTTGTGGCAGTATCCGACGTCAACATAAACATTAAGGATAAAGAATTTATCGTTCTTGTAGGTCCTTCCGGATGCGGTAAATCCACCACTCTGCGTATGATCGCAGGTCTTGAGGAAATTTCCGAGGGCGAGCTGTTCATCGGCGAACGTCTTGTAAATGACGTTGCTCCTAAGGACAGAGATATCGCGATGGTTTTCCAGAACTATGCATTGTATCCCCATATGACGGTTTTCGATAACATGGCTTTCGGTCTGAAGCTCCGCAAGACTCCTAAGGATGAGATCAAAAAGCTGGTTGAAGAGGCTGCTAAAATACTTGATATCGCTCACCTGCTTGACAGAAAGCCGAAGGCTCTCTCGGGCGGTCAGAGACAGCGTGTTGCGCTGGGTCGTGCTATCGTTCGTGATCCTCAGGTGTTCCTTCTTGACGAGCCGCTGTCCAACTTGGATGCTAAGCTGCGTGCTCAGATGAGAACCGAGCTTTCCAAGCTCCATAAGAAGCTGGGTACGACCTTTATCTATGTAACCCATGACCAGACAGAGGCTATGACGATGGGTGACAGAATCGTTGTTATGAAGGACGGTTATGTTCAGCAGATCGATTCTCCTATCAACCTTTATGAGAATCCTGTAAACAAGTTTGTTGCGGGCTTTATCGGTTCTCCTCAGATGAACTTCATCAACGCGAAGCTGCTGATGATGAACGGCAAGTACACCGTAGAATTCGGCTCGGAGGACACCAAGACCTCCAGAGGACGCAAGTTCTATGTTGAGCTTCCCTCCGCTAAGGCTGACAACGAGGTACTTAAGTACTATGTTGACAAGGAAGTTATTCTCGGCATTCGTCCCGAGAATATTCACGATGAGGAGATGTTCCTGTCCAACGCTAAGACGGGCATGATCGAAGCTACCGTTGACGTAACGGAAATGCTCGGTGCCGAAACATATCTGTATCTCACCTGTGAGGGTATCCCGCTTACCGCGAGGGTATCCCCGAGATGTACCGCTCGTCCTCAGGACGTTGTCAAGCTGGCTCTCGACCCGAACAAGATTCACTTGTTCGACGCGGCTGACGAGCACTCCTTGCTTAACTGATAGTTGCATTATTGCGGCGCGGCTGGTTTTAGCCGCGCCGTTTTGTTTCATATTAGGGGGTTAAAATGAAAAGTGGTTTATGGTTGGTCGGGATCTTTCTTTTCGGTATTCTCGCAATGGCGGCGCTGTTTGTCTTTAATGCTTTTTTGCTGGTGTTTCAGCTCTATCCTTTGCCGCTTGTGATCTCTGTTTTAGCGGCGGCGGGCAGTGAAAGGCTGTTTGGTAAGCTCCGCAGGAAATACGGCTTTAGTGCTTGGGTATTCTGGATATTGGCTTTTTTGCCCCATGTTATTATTGGCACGGGAGCTGTCGCGGCTATCTACGTTGAATTGAAGATGGATATATATACTCTGTATGCGCTTACGTTGGGCTTGCCATACGGTATATCCGGCGCGATATTCACATACTTGTCGGCTAAAAAGTTAAAGGAGGAACAGCAATGAAAAAATTTCCGACAATAATTCTGATTTTTGCGGTAAGCGCCGTTTTGTTTATGATACAGATAATAGTAAACCTGTTCGTGGTATACCCCTATATTTTCCTCGCGGTCATATTTTCGGGGGCGGCGGCTTTTGCGGTATCCTGTTTTTATAAGATGTTTCGCGGCAGGGTGGGGTGCGGTGCGCTTTTGTTCTGGGTGATAGCTTTCGCGCCGCAGTCCGCCTTTGGATTGGGATATTTTATCTGGGCGGTTTGTATGAGGGCGATGGGGTACGGCTTTATCGGAGTGGGCGGGGTTCTGTGCTTTTATGATATGCCCGTAACAGCCGCCGCGTATGCCATTTTGGGGGGAATATTCACGGCAGTGCACAAAGCCGTCGAAAAAAAGGAAAGCCTTAACCTGAAAAAGGTGATCGCGGTGATTCTGCTGATAGTTATCGGCACTGCGGCGCTGCTCTTTATGGTCATCGGCGGTACGCTTATCGGATATGTGGCGGACCGTGAGGTCGGCGGTGTCGGGCTTATTGTTCAGATCGTCATTGCCCTGGTGGGAACTTTCGGTATCGACAGGCTGAGAATACTGTACAGGAAAAAATACGGTATAAAAGCGCCGCTGTTCTATTTGTGCGCGTATGCTCCGATAGCGGCATGGGTGGGTTACGCAGTGATATCCTCTGTATCTCACGGATATCCATATTCATATTACGGCAATACTATCACGGCAATGGCGATTGTTCTGGCGGGCGCGCTGCTGTGGCCTGCCGTTTTGGCGCTTGTGAAAAGGGCGAAAATCAAAAGCGACTCGCAGAGCGGCTGAAAGGGAAGTACAGATATGAAGAAAACCTTTAGCAATAATTTTACTTTTAATAGGCACTTCAGCCGCTTTGTTCGCTTTGGCGTTTATGTACATTGTGCTGATGCTTTGTGCCGGTTATATCGGTGTTTTGATAGATATTGCCGTGACACTTGCGGCGGGAATGGGCATTGACCGACTGCGCAGGCTGTTCCGAAACAAATGCGGATAAAAGCGCCTGTTTTCTTTCTCGCTGCATATCTGCCGTCAATCATAGGCTCGGCGGTATATCTCGCGGGGGTGATATATCTGAATAATATGGGTTATTTAGAGGGATTTCTCGGAGGGCTCGGAGAACTGCTCCTGGGATATACCTGGATAGTTGCCGCGGCGGCTTTTGCGGCAGTGGGAGGTCTGTACCTGCTTATCTCCTTTATAATCGAAAAGTGCGGGGCGGAGGAAAGTACTCCCCTAAAAAATCAATGAATATTATGGAAAGGTGAATAATATGAACCCGAAAATTGAACAGCTTATACAGAATATTGAAAAGGTGATAATAGGTAAGCGTGGTGTGGTTGAGAAGATAGTCTGCGCCATGCTCGCGGAGGGTCACGTGCTTATAGAGGACGTGCCCGGTGTGGGAAAGACGCTGCTTGCGGAAACGCTGGCGAAATCAGTTGCGGGCAGCTTCGGGCGCATACAGTTCACTCCCGACCTTATGCCTTCCGATGTTATTGGCTACACCATGATAGACCCCGCGACGGGCGTGGAGACATACCGTGATGGCGGAGCGATGTGTAATTTTCTGCTTGCGGACGAGATAAACCGGACATCTCCCAAGGTGCAGTCTGCGCTGCTGGAGGCTATGGAGGAACTTCATATATCCGTCGACGGCGTTACCCACAAGCTGCCCGTGCCCTTTATGACGCTTGCCACGCAAAATCCCATCGAAACCTACGGCACATATCATCTTCCCGAGGCGCAGCTTGACCGCTTTCTTATGCGGCTTTCGGTGGGCTATCCCGACCGCGCGGCGGAGCTGCTTATGCTGGACAGAATGCCGCATAGGCTTGAGGTAGAAGCGGTCATGAGCCTTGAAGAGGTCATGCGGCTGCGAGAGGCGGCGAGCCGCGTTACGGTTTCCGAGGCAGTACGGGCATATATTCTTATGCTTGTTGGAGCTACTCGAAACACTGGTGAGGTGAAGCTCGGAGCAAGTCCGCGTGCCTCCATAGCGTTGTTCAAGGCGGCGCAGGCTATGGCGCTGATGAATAACCGCGCGTTTGCAACTCCCGACGACGTTAAAGCGGTAGCTGTCCCCGTGTTGGCGCACCGCGTGATACTGGCGGCGGGTCAGAGCGAGTACAAGACAAGCGAGGAGATAATTGAAAAGCTGCTTGCCGATACGGCAATACCCGTTTAGAAATGAATACGATATTTGTTTCGGTGACCTTTTTCTCAGGAAAACGAAAAGCGCCGCCATGTCTTACAAACGGAAGGTATTATCCTCATATTTTGGTAAAGGGTGACAGCGAGTATCTGGGCGTTTGCTTTGTTGACGGTACGGAATGTGTCTTTGACAGCGAGGCATATGCCGAGGTATTACCCTTGTATGACGGTGTGGGATACCATAAATTAAAGGTCGGTACGGAATTCTTTATAATGGAGGGCGGGAATGCCGTGGGCGAGGGAACGGTTGATGATATCGGCGGTTTGGATTGAACATATTAAAAAACAGTATTGTATTTTGATCTGTCAAAAAGTCGTGAATCGTGAAATCCCTTGCAAATACCGGCTTTTTGCATATCAAGTCACTTAAAACAATAATGATTTTTGACACTTTGGTACTAAATGAAGCTCGAATTTCATATGGCGGATGAAACGATAAGGACAGATATAAAAAATACCATACCATACGAGGGCAAACGCACTTGTGGTTGGCGGGCAAAGCTCGTTCATCTTGACTGTTAACAAAAGTGGCTGACTTTACTGTTTTGTACAGGATAACATTATGATTGAAAAATTCATATACAGGTGCTATGGTATATGGCATATAAATCGACAGACTGGAGTTCGGAGAATCGTATGAAGATAAATATCAGACTTGAAGAAGAAAAAGATTATCGAAGAGTAGAGGAAATAACGAGAGCCGCATTCGATTATCCCGATAGAATCAAGCGAGGTCAGATTGGTTGTCCTTATGAGCATTGGATGGTTCATGAGTTGAGGCAGCGTGATGGTATTATGGCACTAAGTTTCGTTGCCGAACTGGAAAATGGAACGATTATCGGACACATTATTTGCAGCAATGCTGTTGTTAAAAAGGAGAATCAGGTGCTTCCTGTCCTAAACTTTGGTCCTTTAAGTGTGTTGCCCGAATATCAGCGTCAAGGGGTTGGAAAAGCACTTGTTCAGGCAATGATAGAACAAGCGAAAAGGATTGATTACGGCGCAATTTTATTTTTTGGCAGACCAGAGTACTATCCGCAGTTTGGTTTTAAAGAAGCGATATTTTATGAAATATCAGACTCAGAGGGTTTTAATTATCCTGCATTTATGGCTATGGAATTGAAGGAAGGATATTTAAAAGATATTCGAGGGGGAAAATATTTTGAATCGGATATTTATAATGATGAGCTGAATCTTGAGACAGTGAGAGCTTTTGATAGAGAATTTGCAAATAAATAACTTTTGGTTTGTATAAGGATTTAAGGTATTCCTAACAAGCAAAGTTCGCTCTTATTGCCGCAGACGGAAATGATTGTTTTTTCGGAAAGGGTACCCCCTTTCCTATGCTTGCTAAGAAACTTTGAATTGATAATTAAAACAATAGTACTTATCCCAAACGTTACGCAGTTAAAGGGCGGTTTTTGGGAAAAGGTATAATCGCCGTGCTCTATCAGTTTTAGTGTCTGTAATGTCTTTGTTTGCAACGCTTATTGAACCTTAAATTCGTAACATAATGGCGTAAAGCAAGGTAGTCCGAAATTGTCTTTGTGGGCATGATAACACCGCCCTATGCCCTTTATATATTATTATTTGTGGTGCTAAATTGGTGCCAAACTCTACAAGACTAACTTGTACAGAGATATAAAGCGATAAACAAATATATATGAAAAATCTTTGCTTTAAGGCACTTTTAAGAATTTATATAAATGCTTACAAAAACATATAAGACAATTTTTGCCCATCAAATCAATAAAAAATCATCGATAAAAGCGAAGTTCAGCACGCGCAGGCGGCATGAATGCGGTAACGGTTTCTGAAATTGGCGAACAAAAGACGGGTATTAGCGCAAATGCAACCATCGGTTGCGGATTTTTCAGCGGTAGTTGATTGTGTGCTACGGCGGATCGCGGTATAATCTGAGTAAGGAGGTAAAAAATGTTGTCCGAAAAAATATATAAACTCAGACGAAAAAGCGGGCTGTCGCAGGAACAACTTGCGGAGAAGATAGGAGTTTCAAGGCAGGCTATTTCAAAATGGGAAGGAGGATCATCAACTCCTGAACTGGATAAATTGATGGCTTTAAGCGAGTTTTTTAATGTCACAATAGATGAACTGACAAGTGAGCAGGATATTAACGCCGATACTGTGGATAAGGAACGAAAAACAGTCCGCGATTCAGGCAAATCGACGGAAAGCAAAATCGGAATTGGTATGTGTTTGATGGGCGCCGCCTGCCTGTGCCTGTTCGGAATTTTTATGCTTATTCAGCCGTCCGCATTCAGTCAGATTAACGAATCATCAGTGATTACGCTGAACGGCGCAGGAATTCTTGTTATTCTTTTTGTGCTTTTTATGGTGATAGGAATGGTTATGATACTCAAAAAGAAATAAGTTATGGAGGTGTTTCAGATGAGAAACAAATGCTTGTCTTATCTTTTTGCTGCGATGTCAATTTTGCTGTCAAATGTTATGTGTGTCACGACCGCATATAATTATTGCAGCATGCAGTGGTGCGAACAATATGCCGGGTGCAGTGCTCCGGCAAGCGTTGCTTTTTTGTTAATTATCCCATTTGCTTTTGCAATTGTGGTATGTGCTGTTCTGTCATGGTTTTTTCACAGGCGTTTTTGTAATTCGGTCAAATAATAAGGTGCATTGCATGCTTTAACGCTTGGCTAAGGAATCGCTTATTAAAGCTAAGTGTAACACAATCAGCCCCATGGGTTCCCGCGTTTGAGCGGGGCGATTGCGCTTTGCTCAGAGCTTCCCTGAGCAATAACATTTTAGTGCCGCGGCACTCATCGTTAGTGCTTGACATTTCATGGACAATATGTTATAATTATAAAAAGATATTAAGTGCGGGACAGGGGGAATCCAAATGTTTCTAAAGAAAAACGGGCTGACAAGAAAACAGCGCACGGAGAAGCTTCTGCAAGGCTTTAATATAAGCATAAATCCTAACCTGCCCGAGATAAAATCGGAGGATAATGTGAGTATAAAATCCCCCGAGGAAATAGTCAGGCGGGCAGTGACAGCGTTTATTACGGCGCAAATAGCGATAGATATCTGCAACGACAACGGCGCGGCGGAATCTGCGGAGTTTTTCACGCCGATAATGGAGCGCTTCGGTCTTATGGGTGAGCTTACTGATGATGAGAAAGTTTATTTCAATCTATCAGAATGTGACAATATATCCAAGGGCGAGGCTTGCCAGATTGAGTGGCGGCTTGAAATGTGCATTCCGCTGTTTTGGGCGTGCGGGTTTTGGAAAAAGATAGAATTTCCAAGTGAAATGACTGATACCAGTAAGCTTATAACGCTTATTGGCGGTTGTGAAAGCTTTGATGAGCTGATGTCCCATGTGAAAATGCGTACAGCTTCTGAGATACTCGATGGTGCGGACGCTGCGTTCCGTATGGACTGGGCTTGCGTTGAGGCGCGGATAAAGAATGATAAGTCAATTTCGGGTCAGCTTAGCCATGACGTGGTAGTTGAGCAGCACAAGGGCTTTAATTGGCTTATAGGCGCTTATGACGCGGAGGATTGGGACAGCGTAAAGCCGCATACATGATTTTTAAAGGTTGAATATGAACAAAACTAATGTTTCTTTTTTGGAGTAAGCATATAGGGCGGATAGCGCACTTTCTTTTTCGGCGGAGCCTAATGTATCGGTCAAAGAATTTGAGTATATGGCTGACATAGATTAAAATATACTTGAGGTCGGCTGAGGGGAAGGTCAGAACGAAATTTGTCTGGCGAAGCATGGTTTTGGTAGCGTTGACGCTTTTGATATTTCGGAAGCGAGTTTTTTAAAACTGAAAAGGCTTTAGATGCTGTTCGTATGGCATTAAGAATAAGAACAAATATGTTGTTAAAGTTGAAGCATGGCGGGATATAATAAATCACCAGCTTTTTAAAAGATTTCTTTGAAGCATGCACTATGTTTGATTTTAACATTGATAGATTGTGTATTGCTGTTAATTTTAAATAGATATGTCTGTTTTTTAATACCTTGTATGAAGGCGGTGAAATTGGTATACTATTTAAATGGGCTACTGATAATTACATATTGGTTTTTTGAATATAAGAAATTCACCTTAACGTAATTGGCCTGTTCGCTGGATAGGTCATCATTACTACATATGAGTTTCTTATGTGGATGTTTGTAGTTAAAAACAAAAGAAAAATTAATATGCGCCCGTGGTGGAACTGGCAGACGCGCCGGATTTGGGCAGCGTTACTTTAGTGGAGATTTTTGCTTGACAAATTCACGAAAATCTTGTATAATATTATTATGCTTATTGTCGATTTGATGTTAAATGGCGAGAAATAATACGCACCTGTGTGGAAATTGGCATACGTGATAGATTTGGACAGCGTTACTACAGTGGAACATTGCCGTGTGAGAATGCCTGAAATTAAAATCTGCTTGTCAAATCGAAATATGCGGAGATAGTGATTTGAAAGATTTTATTTTTATTACGGGAGCAAGCGGTATTGGTAAAACTACTTTAGCTAACGGACTGCTTGAGTACTATAAAACGACGTGTGTAGAACAGCATATGGTGCCTGAATTTATTTCACGAGACGGAAATGAGCCGATGACTGGAGAGCTTGAAGAATTTACTTGCTGGGAAAATCAGGTAGCAATGCTTATGTGTTTTCATAGACTTGGTTATAAAAATATAATTGCTTCCGATATTGATGATTTAAGAACTGCTGATATACCAATTGTTTTTAAAGGGACTGATTTTATTACAATAAAACTCATATGCAGTGATTTACAGCAGATTCAAGAACAGATGAGAAACCGCCCAAATAACGGACTTATAGATTTTGAACTGCAGCAAAAGATGAACGAAAAAAATATTAAACGAAATCCTCTTATTAACGAAGTGGAAATTGATGTTGCGGGTAAATCAATCCGAGAAGTATTTGAACGAGCAGTAAATATTATTGATACTGTGCCCTCCTGTTTTGATTATGAATACATTAAACCTCCAAGAGAAATGTTTTATTCATGGGTTTTTGCGAATGGATTAAGGTGAATTTTCATTTATTGGGAGGATAAAATAGGCGGAAAATTTAATATGCGCCCGTGGCGGAACTGGCAGACGCGCCGGATTTAGGGAGCGTTACTATAGTGGAGCAATTGATGCTGGAAAATGTTTGAAATTAAAATCCGGTTGTCAAATCGGAGTTTATGGAGGTAAATATGTTGACATTTTCTATTATTGTTTTTTCAGTAACAGTACTTTTGACAATATTCGGTGCTATTATTTATAGTGGCAATACAAAGCTGATACACTCTTACCACCAAACAAAAGTAACCGATAAGAAGGAATACGGCAAAGCTTTCGGCAAGTCCGTGTTTGTGCTTTCAGCAACGACATTGCTTAGTGGTATCGTTGCTTTATTGGATGATTCTGATATGATTGCAATTATCGCTGTTGCAATTCTTGTTATTGGCATAGGTATTGGTATTGGCTGTATTGCTGCGGTACAAAAGAAATATAATAAAGGCATTTTTTAAATGCCCATTTGTAGTGTTGTTTATTTGTTGAGAAAATAGGAATTCGCGGGGATTAAAAATGATACAAAAAATTAATTTGAAAGATAGTGCTAACTCGATTGATGAGTTGTTTTTATATAAGAGAATTGGCACGCTTAACAATCACATGTTGAATGTGTTACAGGCTGAAAATAGGACTCTGGATTTTCATATACACGAAAATTCCGACGAAATGTTTTATTGTATTGAGGGCGAGTTTGATATTGAATTTGAGGATGGATTAACACATCTGCATGATGGTGATTTTATAATTATACCCAAAGGCACAAAACATCGTCCTGTCTGCAAAACCTTAGTCAAGTGTCTTTTGATTGAGGTGGAAGGAACTTTAAATAAGGACAATACAGGCGGTGCCTACAAAGATTAAATTGATTTCTATTCATCAAATTCCAATTTGTATGGAAGATAAAATAGACGGAAAATTTTATATGCAGGTATGGCGGAATCGGCGTACGTAATAGATTTAGGCAGTGTTACTACAGTGGAGTTTTCCTGTTGCTGTCGGGCAGGTAAGAAATCGGCAGAAACTTGAATAAGCGCCCGTGGCGGAACTGGCAGACGCGCCGGATTTAGGTTCCGGTGGGAAACCGTGCAGGTTCGATTCCTGTCGGGCGCACCATAAAGAGGCTAAAAAGATATAGCCAAAGAAAGGCTCGATAAAATTGGGCTTTTTTCCGTTTTAAACAGTGATTTTAAGGTTATAAGTAATAAATATTTTAAAATTTTTTATAGTGGGCAGATTTTAACTTACGCGTAACAAAATATGGATGAAAGGATAATAAATGGCAGTTCAAAAATCTGTCTTAAGTGAGCCGGAAATATCCAAATTACTGAAAAACAAATACGGAATATCAGCAGATAAGATACAGCGGCTCCATTTGGGAACCGCAAATTGTTTTAAGGTATTTTTACAAAAGATACCCCTTTTTTCCTTAAAGAGTATCAGGAAGCGTTTTCAGAAGGGGACTTACGACGTGAAACCGCGTTAAATAAATTTTTATTGTCACAAGCATTTCCCACAGCCAAATTTATTAAAGATGAGAACGGAAATACGTATAATTATGTAAACGGCAGATATGTTGTGCTTCAGGAATATATTGAAAGTGAAAGCCATGTTAATCATGATTTACCCGACAGTTTGTTGTTTCAGGCAGCTGAAATATTGGCACAGCTCCATGAGATTTTAATTGGATATAATTTGCCTGTCGAAATGGATGTCATGTGGGTTAAAGAATTTAGCGTGTCTCAAACATATGCAAAATATGATTATTTGTTAGATTTTGCTCAAAATGTTGAAGATAAGGCAATACGGTATAAAATAAGTGAAGATTTGATATTCAAAAAGGGTCTGATTAAACTCATTAAACCATACGGGGAATACTTTGATAAGCTCATATATAAATCTACCCATGGCGACTATAACTCCATGCAATATTTATGTGCTGGCGATATAATCAAAGCAATTATAGATTTTGCATCAGCAAAGAAGATTCCTGCCATATGGGAGATCATGCGCTCCTATATGCAATCGGCAAGCGATACCAAAGATCCATTTGATTTTGATGTTTCAAAATTCTGCGAATATGTACGGTGCTATATGCGTTTTTCTGCATTAACCGAGTTTGATTTAAAATATATGCCTTATGTGTATTTGTATCAGCTTGGGCGGAGTGGTTATGGGTATAAAGAATATATGACCGATGCCAAAAGCAAAGATGAATTTTTAAAATTCGCATTCTGGAGGACAGATGTTTGCAGAATGCTTTTGAATAAGGCTGATGAAATTTCAGCAAAGCTAACAGCGCTTTGATATTCAATGCAGGAGTTCATGCCCTAATATATCCAAATGCCTAATATTTTTAGTACTTAGGCAAAAGAATTTTGAATGAAGTCGACCGCTTTCAAATAATCAGCTTCCTTAGGTATTTGTAGTAAATTGCAGGTAAGAACGTACATTGTAAGAGGGATTATAATGAATGAATTTCTTGAATGGCTAAAAGAGAACAAAATCAGCATTAGTGGTAAATATAAAGGAAAACGGTGGGGTTCGGTCAACAAATCGGAAGACGGTGACTGGCATATTCGTATATGCGTTCAATATGATGAATTTTTGGAACCCGTTTTATCGAATGAATCTGCTGCAATGCAAGAATTGGTCAGAATGCGTACAGGACATGGGGGGTGTGGCAGGTGTGTAGACGGTAAATGTGCTTTTACCGGTTTTGACTTAGTAAATCCGGCTGAAGAGCAAATTGAGTTAGCGAAAAGGTTAATAAAATTTAGGATTAATGCTATTAAAGACGGACGAATTCCGAAATGCAGTTATATAAAAATATCGAGACAAGGTGAAGCAATCGAACCATGTGCTGTATGTAAGGTATGTGACCCTAAATGCAAAGCTATGAAAAAATATTAATCTTGAAATGAATAAAATGAGCATACACTAAATTGAGAGAGTTTGAGTCTATCACAAAATGAAAAACAATAGGGTCTGATAAAATCAGACTGTTTTTGCCTTTAATAAATTCAGAATATTAAAAGAGATGTATTGAATAGGAATCAAAAAGGACTGCCAATAATATCATTGAAATAATAATTTTTGCCAGCGGTAGGTGCTGATGTTTTTTGAATGTATAGTAAAAGAGCCGCCTGAATAACTATACCGGCAATAAAAGCGCATCATGGGACGGGTATGACGATATTTGTCGGGACAATTATCACAAGGCGGCTTTTATAAACTGCGGCTTATATGCCCGGAAATGGAGGAATAAAAATGGCTTATTGCACATTCAAGTTTTTTTCAAATTCTCTTGTGAGAGGCACGACCTTTGAAATGCTTATTCCCAATGACCCGCGCACGGACATACCTCACGAGGAAACGGAGTACAGCAAGCGTAAAATGAAGACGCTTTTCCTGCTGCACGGCTATACGGGAAGCGCGGGAGACTGCATACCCGCATATCTCGCGGAAAAATACAATTTCGCGGTAATAATGCCCAACGGCGAGAACGGCTTCTGGCTGGACGGACTTTCCACAGGGCACAAGTTCGGCACATTTGTCGGCTGCGAGCTGGTGGAGTATGTGCGCAAAACTTTCGGGCTGGCGAACACTCCCGACGAGACCTATGTTATGGGGCTTTCAATGGGCGGATTTGGGGCGCTGCATACGGCACTGGCATATCCGCAGACATTCGGAAAGGCGGGAGCGCTTTCCTCGGCACTGATAGTTCACGATATCGCGGGTATGAAGCCGGGCGAAAACAGCGGAATGGCAAACTACGATTATTATCATGAATGCTTCGGCGATCTGGATAAGGTGCTTGAAAGCGAAAATAATCCTGAGGTTCTGGCAAAAAGACTTGTTGATGAGGGTAAGCATCTTCCTGAGATATTCATGTGCTGCGGCACGGAGGACTTCCTGATTGAGCACAACCGTAAAATGCACCGTTTTCTTGATGATATCGGCTATCGTCATGAATATATCGAGGACAAGGGCGCGCATGACATGGAATTCTGGAGCAAATATTTTGTTAAGTTTACAGACGCTATGTTTGAATAGACACTGCGGCGTTTTGATATTTTTTGCGGATTTCCTATGCCCGTTCCGGAAATCCGCATTTCTTTGCATCTGTTTGGCTTATGTTCCGTTTAGCAATGTTTTTTGTAATAATAAACTGTCTGCGCAGACTGTGAGACAGACTTTGATTATTTCAAGGCGATTTTACGCAGGCGTATTTTATGTGCATCAAGAAAACTGATGAGGAAGTACACATAGCCTGAAAAAATATATGTGGACAATCGTGGGATAGGTTCTAAATATGTTTCGGATGGCGCTTTTGTATACTCACCGAAGTCTGTTTGTATTTTTTCGTATGTATAACGCGCGAATATTTTCTTTCCCTTGGCTAACAATATTAAAAAGAACACGGCGGATAAAGGGTTTCGCCGAAGGGCGAAAGGAGATATGCTCCGCAGGCGGAGCATTAATAAAGGAATGTTTAAACACGAAAAAAAGCTTTTTCATAATGTGGGAGTCGAAAAGCCCAATCCTCAGTATGCGGCTATGCTTCAGGAGCAGCTTGGCGGAGCGAACGGCGAGATGAAAGCCGCAATGCAGTATATGTCGCAGAGCTTTCGCATAAAGGATCAGGAAATAAAAGACCTGTTTCTGGATATTGCCGCTGAAGAGCTTGGACATATGGAAATGGTGGCTCAGACTATAAATCTGCTTAACGGTCATGATGTTGATGCGTCGTCAGTTCCTGCGGTGGAAATTCAAAGCCATGTTCTGCTTGGACTGAACCCCGGACTTATCAATGCTTCGGGATATTCATGGACAGGCGATTATGTTACAGTCACGGGTGACCTTTGCGCCGATCTGCTGTCCAATATAGCCTCCGAGCAAAGGGCAAAGGTGGTGTATGAGTATCTTTACCGTCAGATAAGCGATAAAAAGGTCCGCGAAACGATTGACTTTCTTCTCAACCGTGAGGAGGCACACAATGCTCTTTTCCGCGAGGCGTTTAACAAGGTGCAGAAAACTGGCTCTAACCGCGATTTCTGAACTACGAAAGCTGCTAAAATGCATTTCAGCCTGTCCGAGCCTTCTCCGATGAACAGCTCATTTACAGACGTAAATTCCGCGCCGCCATCCTTTAATTGATATCAAAAATCCCCCACTGGCTAAGCGGGGGATTTTTATGCTTAAAGAACAGACGCGTTTATATAGTCCGCCAATTCTGCCGCAGCGATATCGTGAGTCGCGGCGGTGGGGTGCCAGTCGGCGGCGAATCCCGTAGAACCGTCCTGGGTGGAAAGGCGGAAAGTTGAGATATTTTCGTCACCTGTTTCGGCAGTGTAGTTTTCCGCTGCTTCACACATCGCGTTATAAAGATCCGCGCCCATAACGCCCAATGTGCAGATGATATGAGCGTCCGCGTTGTTTTTGCGAACCTTTGCCAGGAATTTTGTGTAGGATTCGGAATATTCCTTTATCAGTGCCTCGTCCTTGCCGGTATATGAGCAGTCGTTCGTTCCGAGGTTTATCACTATGATATCGGGTACGAATTTCGTGAAATCCCAGTCAACAGCCGCCGCGCTGAACCCGTCAGAACCGTTTCCGCCGCTTACCGCAAATCGGTCATATTTTTTGGGTAGCTGCTGAGCGATTACCTTTTTGCCTTGTGTGGTGTAGCCCGAAATAATACCGTGACCGCTGTATGAAACAAGACTGTAATCCGCGTTCAGAAGCTCTGCGGTTTTATAGGCATAGGCTTTTGTCGCGTCCTCGGTCTTGGTTGAGAAGTGGTGGTCTCTGTCCTCATCATCAACGCCGTATCCGCAGGTTATCGAATCCCCGATAAACTCAATTTTCAACTCCTTTTCCTCTGTCGGAGCTATATCCGATTCGGAAGTAACTGTTATTTCGTCGATTCCGAGAATTGAGTTTGCTGCTTCAGAGATCTTCATCAGCCTTACAGTAACCTCTTTTTCCTCATCATACGAAAATACGTCATATGTAACCTCACTCTGGGTTATCATCTCGTCAACGACTCTCTCTCCGTCCACAAAAGCCGCAAAGCGCGCTTGGTTATCCTCAGCGGCGATCATGCTGTCGCCTATTATCTTTACGGAGCATTTTGTGCCTTTTACCTTAAATTCCACTCCGCTTGCAGAGTGAGCCAGCCACAGGATTCCGTTTTCACTGTGCGTGCGCCCGAGCATCTTTACATATTGTTCTTCCGCTTCATAAGTTCTTTCCATCTGACCAGTTTTTTCCTCCGTTTGTACTGTTTGTGAATTTTTTTCACCGGACGATACCGTCCCATCTTTTGCCGCGCAGCCTGTTAAAAGCATTGATGCGGCGATTGCGCATAAAATTACTTTTTTAAGTCCCATATATCCTCCTGTTTTTATTTACCCAAAGGAGATTTAAAAACACCTTCGGGGCTGATGATTAAGAAATGTTACGCACCGTTTCTTGGGGCAATTTATATGCGGGCGTATGATTTTTGCTTTAGGCTCTTAGAATTCTTTAGTTTGTTAATCGCAGAAGACTTATTACTGACGAAATTTCTTTAGCCAACAGCACAGCTGCATCATTATATGTTGCGGCGGTAGGGTGATAGTCCGCAGCGTAGCCAGTAGTACCGTCCTGCACGGGAAGATGAACGGCGGTTATCCTTCCATCACTCGTCTGCTCGGTATATTCCTCCGCTGCAGTGCATACCGATTCAAACAGCCCGTCACTCACAAGTCCCAGACAGCACACGAAATATGCGTCGGGATTATGTCTGCGTATCTGCTTCAGAAACTTCACATAACCGTCGGTGTATTCTCTCATAAGTTCCTCATTGCTGCCCGTATAGGTCTGGTCGTTTGCTCCAAGGCATATTACCACTATGTCGGGCTGAAACTGAGAGAAATCCCATGGCGTGTCTGCGGCATTGTACCCGTTATAGTTCCCGCTGCTGTACGCCAGCGCCTCATACATTTCGGGCACGGTATAATCCCCCGATTTTACCCCTTTAATGGAAGTATATCCCGAAATTATTCCAAAGCCGCTGTACGACACAAGGCTGTAATCCGCGTCAAGTATCTGCGCGGTTTTGTAGGCGAACGCTTTTGTCGCGTCCTCGGTTTTGGTGGAGAAGTGGTGGGAACTTACCTCGTCGTCCACCCCGTAGCCGCAGGTCAGCGAATCGCCTATAAACTCAATTTTCAGGTCTTTTTCCTTGGTGGGCGATATATCCCCTTTTGACACGACATCAATGCTCTTTATGCCTACTGTGGAGTGCAGAGCTTCGGACAGCTTTATCAGCGTTATTGTTACCTTTTCGGAGCTCGGCTCTATTATAATATTCGTCGCTTCCGCTTCGGTCGTGTACCGCGCCTCAAACTCCTCCAACGCGAATATCTCAAATGTCATTTCTTTTTCCGATATCATCTCGTCCAACACCCGCTCGCCGTTCACATAGGCGGCGAAACGCGCCCTGCTACCAGTATTCGCCATGCTGTCGCCCGCCAGCGTGACTGAGCAGTATGTGCCGTCCATGGTAAACTCCGCGCCGCTTGCCGAGTGCGGAAGCCACAATATATCCTTCTCGTTATGTGTGCGTCCCAGCGGCTTCAGATACTCCGTCGAAAGCATAGTGCCTGAGTAACTTTTTTCGGTGAGCGGCAGTGTCTTAGGTTCAGCAGTTTCCTCATATATTACGTCTGGAGTTTCCTTTTCCGATGTTTCCGCTGTTTCGGTCATTTCTGCCGTTTCCGCTGTCGTGTAAGCCTGCGCGGTGTCGGATATCGTCAGGCTTTCCATAACGTCGGAGGTCGGCGGGGAGCAGCCTGTCAACAGAACCGTCAGCACCGCGGCAAATATTTTTTTACGCAATCTAAAGCTCCTTTTTTATCCATGCCGTCTTAAAGTCCTTGGACCAGTAAGCGCTGTGCAGAACTGCTGCCGAATCGCAGTATTCGGGAGCGGCGACTATCGGTATGATATTTCCGCAAAGGCGATATGCCGGCAGATGAGAAGCAAAAACAATGACTGGCAGAAATTTCATATCCATATCAAAATGCTCCGTTTCGCTTGCCTTTATCTCCAGCACGGAGCGGTCTGTACCGTCTTTTAAGATTTCCACCGCTCTGCACAGCCAATCAGATATTTCCTCGGCGGGCTTTTCTTTACACATATAAAGATACTTGCCAAACGGACGCAGCGAGTTGGGATTTATTTCAGACGTTTTTGACAGATTGTAAATAATGCTCGCGGGTGCAATATTCGCGGCGTTCCTATCAAAAAGCGAAGTGTTCGCCTGTATCACATATGCGTAATAAACTCTGCCCTTGGTGCTGAGAATATCCTTCTGCTCATACACGGAGATAAGCCCGTCGCTTTTGTCAAGCCACTTTGGCGGCGACGGCAGATATATTTTCCGCTTCTGCTCAAAGCTTGCCCGCATTTCCGTCAATTCCTTAAGAAAATCCATAACTCTCCTTATTTTAATTTGAAATTTTCCGCGGACCGCCTGAGCACGCAACACTTCGCTTCGCTGCGTGTTACGCATTCAGGCTCTCGCGAAAAATTTCCTGCGTGGGCGGTCTGTTTATGCCTGCTTACAGCGCCTTAAATTTGTTGATTTATATAATGCTGAAAGTAGTTTTATTCGCCCAAAATGTATAGTTTAACCTGTATTACCGCACCGTCCGCATTTCGAGCAGCCTGAGCAGGTTGGCTTCCAAGAACACAGCTTACAGTTTTCACAGAACTCAGGCTTATGCAGAAACTCCTCGGATATTTCATAGCCGCACTCGTTGTAAAGCTTGAATTTCAGCGGCTTTCCCTCAAAGCTCATTCCCGATTTTGAAGCCATTCTGCTTCTTATGTGTTTGTCAGAGAGGTTATACAGCTTGTTGTCCTTGATAAACCTTGTTCCGGTGTCAACAAACAGAAAGCTGATATTTCGCTCTGCACATTCCGCGCGCAGGCTCTGCACCCATTCATAGCGGCATGGACGCGCTCCTGCATAATTTTCTCCGCCGCAGCTCACCTGTTCTATTTTACCGCTGTCCAACCACTTCGCAAGGCTTACCCCGCCGATAAACGGCGCGACGTTCACCCCTCTGTGCTTAAACGGAAGTTCCAGCAGCAGCGGCACGCGTTCTTCCGCGCGGCGCTGATTTTCGGCGGTGACGTTTATGAACACGTTCTCCCAACCGTCCCCCCAATCCTCGGGCAGACATTCGGGGATACGCTGCGGGCGCTTGGTGATGATAAAAAATATCACGTCGCTTCTCGCGCGTATTATATCCCATGCTTCGTCCCGCCACTCGTCCGCCTCCTCAAGGAAAAAATCCGAGGTCATGCACACGCTCAGCGTTTCGCCGCTTCGTATCTTGTACGCTCCGCGCCTGTCCTTATGCAGGGGGTAATCGAAATTACTCTTTACGCGGTATATCTCCGCGCCGTTTTGACCGCGCTGCTCGTCCAGAAAATACATATAGCAGTTGGCGCAGCCCTCGCTTACCTTGTGGCAGCCGTGCCACGGGTTCCATATATTGCGCAGAGCATATCACCTCAAGTCACCTGTAAATTCTCTCCCAGACAGACGGAAATTTTTGCCTGACAAATTCGGTATAGGAGCAGTCGGGAGGCAGCCGCTTTTCTTTGATATAGTTCTCGATCATGGAATACCACCGCTCAAGCTCTTCTGCCGACTTATCCTCAAAGCGTCCCAGCTTCATTCTGCCCTCGCTCATATATTTCATAAACAGCTCGTAGGCGTTTCCGACCACCGTACAGCTTATCGGTTTTACAGGTTCTGTCGCAAGTCTTGCACAGGGTATGTTTTTAAAGGGAATGATCTGCGCCTCGTCGGCGTTCACTTCGTATATGTACCCGTCAACGAATTCGGAAACCTCCCGCAAAGCGTTGGGATAAAGCTCGTGATATATCGGTTTCTCCCCCTCAAATCCGTAGGGAAACCAGTAATAGGGACGTTCCACCGCGTTGCACAGATAAAATGCCGCCACTGCCTCAAGGGTGGACATATACACATATGGTCGGTCATGGTCGGCAAGGTTGGGCTTAAGCACCCCGATACCGCCCGTTCTGCTGCCGTGATAAAGCGTCATTCATATTCCCCCCAAAAATATCCGCCCATACTATATTATACAGTATGGGCGGTCGGTTGTCAATCGGTTAAGTAAAAAATTGCGGGACTGAAGCTTTCGGCTGTTTCATCTATGCGGAGCAGCGTTTCCTCGCCACCGAGAATAAGTTCCCCTATTTTCGGTCGGCGTAAGCTTTATATCCTCAAAGGAATTTATTTAGGTTGCTGCGCAAATATTCAGGTTAAGAGCGATATTTTCCTTTATGCTGTCATCGTTTCGCTTTACATTTTCCAAGCAGCCTGTAAGAAAAACAGCCAAGAGCCTTGATTTTCATTATATCTTCAAAAAATGCGCGATATAACTCTGGAAATCACCCCAGAGCGACGGAATATCGAAGCCGCTGTTCATAAGCAAATCCGCAGAATAAACTTTTCCCGTTTCCTCATGCTTGTAGTAAGCGCCCTTTTCAAGCCCCGCAAGGCGTATCCTGTGCAGGAAGACGCTCGGCTCTTTAAGCACCTGAACATATTCCAGCAGCGCCTCGCTCTTGTCCTTTGCGACAAACTCCCACGCATCAAAGCGGTCGTTGTCAAAGGGATTGCCTATTCGGTAATAATCGCCGGTGCGTACAAGCGGATTGTACTTGTTAAATTCCTCAATCTGCCTTTTGATATTCCATTTGTCATTGTCGGAAATTTTTGTGATATCCAGCTCGTAGCCGAATGTGCCCACCATAGCGACGCGTCCTCTTGTTTCAAACGGGGTTATTCTTCCTACGCAGTGGTTGGGGCTGTCGGAAACGTGAGCGCCGAAGCAGGAGCATGGGTAACACATAGAAGTGCCATACTGTATTTTAAGTCGCTCGATAGCATCAGTGTCGTCGCTTGTCCATATCTGGGGGGAGTAGTACAGCATTCCCGCGTCAAACCGCGAGCCGCCGCCCGCGCAGTTTTCCAGCAGCAGGTCGGGGAAATCGTTCAGCAGTCGCTCCTGTATCTCATAAACGCCCAGAACGTACCTGTGCCATATTTCACGCTGCCTTTCGGGCGGAAGAACCTCGTTGCCCACCTCCGTGAGCTGCCTGTTCATGTCCCACTTCACATACTCTATGTTGGCGGAGGACAATATCTTGTACATCTGCCCGTAGATATGGTCGCGCACCTCTTTGCGCGAGAAGTCTATAACAAGCTGAGAGCGGGCGGTTGTGCGGGACCGGCCGGGGATATGGATACACCAGTCGGGGTGAGCCTTGTACAGTTCGCTGTCGGGAGATATCATTTCAGGCTCGAACCATATGCCGAATTTCAGACCGAGCTTGTTCACCTCGTCCACAAGATACTTCAGCCCGCCCTTTATTTTATCCTCGTTCACAAACCAGTCGCCGAGAGAGCTTCTGTCGTCGCTGCGATGGCCGAACCAACCATCGTCCATTACCAGCATTTCGATACCCGCCTTGGCAGATTCACGGGCGATATCCAGCAGCTTTTCGGTGTCGAAGTTGAAATATGTTGCCTCCCAGTTGTTGATGAGAATAGGGCGGCGGATATCTTTCCATTTGCCGCGCGTGAGATTATTGCGTATAACGTCATGGAACGTACGCGACATTTCTCCTATTCCCTTATCCGAGAACGCCATAATGACTTCGGGCGACTGAAATTCCTCGCCGAGTTCCAGATGCCAGCTGAAGTCATAGGGATTTATACCCGAGAAAACGCGGGTCTTTTCATATTGATTTACCTCGCAGCCCGCGATGAAGCTGCCCGAATAGCACAGCGCAAAGCCGTAGCAGTCACCGTAATCTTCGGTCGCGTTTTTATCAACAACGGCGATAAAGTTGTTGTGCGCGTGGCTGGTGGAACCGCGGCAGCTATCTACAACCTGCTTGCCGAAATGCAGCGGATTGCGCTGAACATGGCGCTCTCTCGCCCATGTTCCGTAAAGGGTTATCATATCGTAATCCTTGCTGTCAAGCTCCACACAGGTCGACAGCAGGCGGCGAAGCTCTATGGGGTCACTGCCGCCGTTGCGCACCTTTACCGAGCGCGTGATAACGTCGAGTTTCTCAAAAACGGAGTATTGCAGGGTTATCTCCAAACCGTTAAGCGGGTCTTTGCAGTATACCTCAAGGCTTGTCACCTCGTCCTCACTATTGGCATAGGTGGCAGGAAGCCCCTCAAGTTTTTTCTTGCCCTTAAAGATATTATATCCCGAATAATAGCACTCGCAGGCACTCATACCGTTCTTGTCCATAAGCTGCATACACGGTTCGCGGAAATCAGCCACGCCGCTTGTCGGGAACTCCATAGCCGCGCAGTCGAAGCTATGCGGACCCATAGCGTCATGAACTGCGGGAACAAACGGCTCGTCATTGGGTATGCGCATCATATGGGTGATGTCCGTTTCAGGAATATAAGCTCCGTAATACAGATGAATCAGGTGGTTAGAGCCGGTAACATGAAAAGCATAGGAGCTGTGCGGCGTATCCAGCTTGAACACGCGCTTGTTTTCGTCATAAACTATTGGCATAGGTCTACCTCTCGTCAGAAATTATTTCCGCCCGCGGCGGTTTGTTATATTGTAGCATATCCGGAAAGTTATTGCAATAGAAAACAGGAATATATTTTGATAAATAGTTTTTATATTAATTAGTTTAAAATAATGTCATACAACGTTTTGGTAAACTTATTCTTTAATCAAATAATAATTTAAACTTGTTACGCAAAAGATATTAAAAGCATTCAATATTACATTATTTCCCATGCATAAATTACCCGCAAACCGATGAGTGGGGTAGTAATACTAATATCTAATCATCCTATAGACAAAATCCACCTTCTCCCGGTAATACTTTTAATGGTATCTTTGGACAAAGA